>CASELF010000026.1 GCA_949288725.1 uncultured bacterium | reverse complement strand
AAAATGAATAAATATGAAATTATAAAAAGAATAGAAAATTTTGCACCTTGCGAAAGCGCAGAAACTTGGGATTGTTCCGGTTTTATTGCCGAAACCGGCAGGCAGGAAGTTTCAAAGATTATGCTGTGTCTTACACCGACGGAAGAAGTTATAAATCAAGCGATTGCGCAAAATTGTGATATGATAATTTCTCATCATCCTATGTTTTGTGTGAATTTAGATTCTGAACTCGTTTCAAAAAAATATAAACCTGTTCTTGATATATATAGTGCACATACAAATATGGATAAAGCCCAAGGTGGCACAACAGATACTCTTATCAAGGTTTTAGGCTTGGTGGAATATAAAAAATCTATAGAACACGATTTTCTCAGAATGATTGAATTTAAGTCGCCAATATCTGTGGAAGATTTTGCAAATTTATTGAAACAAGTTTCTCCCAAATTACGTTATGTGAATAATAAAAATGTAAAGAAAATTTCAAAGGTAATGTTTTGCGCAGGTTCTGGTGCTGACTTTATAGAAGATACAGAAATTGCCGGCGGAGAATGTCTTGTAACCGGAGATTTGAAATTTCATAGCGCATTGGATTCAGATATTGTTGTTTTTGATATTGGACATTTTGAATCTGAAATTCTTATACTCCCAGTATTTAAAACTATTATTGGAGAAAATGTAGAGATAGTATTTGCACAAGAGAAAAGCCCATTTGTTTATATTTCTTAATATCATTTTATGATTTGAAGTTAAAGTTTTTTGTATGAGATTGTTTGTTGTAAGATTAATATGCAAATAGATAATAAAGAGGGAAATTTTATGAAAAATTGTGTAGTTGTAGGTGCTCAATGGGGTGATGAGGGCAAGGCAAAGATTACTGATTTACTTGCTCAGAATGCTGATTTAATTATCAGATATCAAGGCGGTTGCAATGCCGGTCATACTGTTGTTGCAAATGGTAAAACTTTTAAATTTCACCTTATTCCATCAGGAATATTGTATGGTAATAAAATTTGTTTTATTGGTAACGGAACTGTTATTTTACCTGAATATTTTCAACAGGAAATTGATGGACTGAAGCGAGAAAATATTGATTTATCAGGTTTAAAGGTTAGCCCGTTAGCATCAATTACTATGCCTTGGCATACAGAGATTGATGGTCAATCTGAACGTACAGCGGGCAAAGGTAAAATTGGTACTACTAAAAAAGGTATCGGACCAACTTATACTGATAAAATGCAAAGAATAGGTTTAAAGATTGGTGATTTGTATTCAGAAACTGCTTTGTCAGAAAAATTGGATATAATTTTACCTGTTAAAAATAAACAATTAAAAGAACTTTATGATTTAAAAACTTATACAAAAGATGAAGTTTTGGAATTGTGCAAAAAATATGCAGAGATTTTCAGACCTTATGTTTGCTTTGATTGGCAGGAACTTTTGAGAAATGCTAAAAAAGAGAATAAAAAAGTTCTTTTTGAAGGTGCTCAAGGTGTAATGTTAGATGTAGATTTCGGAACATATCCGTTTGTTACAAGTTCAAATCCGATAGGCGGCGGTGCGGCTGTCGGTTCAGGGTATGGACCAAAAGAAATAGATGAAGTAATTGGTGTTGCAAAAGCTTATGTTACAAGAGTCGGAGAAGGTCCTTTTGTTACTGAATTGGAAGATGAAATAGGTACTTTGATTCAAGAAATCGGACATGAATTTGGTGTTACAACAGGTCGCCCGAGAAGATGCGGATGGTTTGATGCTGTAACAATGAAATATGCTTGTTTGGTCGGTGGATTAACTTCTATTGCACTTACTAAGATAGATGTGTTCGATAATTTTGATGAAGTAAAAATCTGTAAAGCATATAAAGATGTTAGAGATGGTCAAATTTATAAAGATTATCCGACAGATGTCTTTATCCATAAGTATTTAAGACCTGTGTATGAAACAATGGAAGGTTGGTGTGAAGATATAACAAAAGTTCGCAAATATGAAGACTTGCCAAGAAATTGCAGAAGATATCTTGAACATCTTGAAGAACTTTTAGAAACTCCGATATCTATTGTTTCTGTCGGTCCAGATAGAGAACAAACTATTTTTAAAGATTAATTTAATAAAAAGTAAAATTCTAAAAACAGACTTGTAAAATAATATACAAGTCTGTTTTTTATTGTAAAGAATTATTGCATAAAACCTGAAATCGTAGCAAAATATTTATTTACAAGGTTTTAAAAGTTCAATGATAATGGTGTAGTGTTAAAAGATGAAAGGTGATTTATTTATGCAAATTAACAATGTACAAACCCCGCAACAGCATTTTGGGATGGCTTTAAGAGTTGATAAAGGAGCCGCAAAAGAACTTAAAAGTTTGCCAATGGAAGTTATTGAAAATCTTCAAAAAGCAGGAGAAGAATTAAAAGATACAAAATTTTTCCACGTAAGAGTAGATGATAAACTTGGGGCAAAAATTGAAAGTGATAAAGATGCTCCTTATGGATTGTTTAATAATGGTGAATATTTTGCAAATCGTCATGGCATATGTAAAAGTGCTGGAGAAATTGTTCCGGATGACAGAATATTAATGATTGACGATGCCCATGGTTCGTTTGCGGGAGTTGGCAGATATGTTCCGTATGGTGAGACTAAGCCTTTTTATAACGTATGGGATTGGTCAGGTCCTTGTGAAAAAGTGGACAATATAAATACATTGGCAAAGGTTGCAAAGATTTTGGATGAAGCTGCAAAAACCAAATACGCACAGCAAGTTGAAACTCTAGCAAATGAGAAAAATACACAAATGAAAGTATCAGGTGCAGTAGATAAACTAATAGATACATTTGGCGAATAATTCTAAATAAAAGAAATAATAAAGGAAAAGACCCTTAATAAAGGGTCTTTTTTATTCAAGAAAAAGTATAGCCTAAAATGTTAAAAAGATTTCAAAAAAGATTGGATTTATTTGAAAAATAATATGTTTATGGAATAATTAAAATGAGGCTAAATATAAAATAGCGATGTACATATAAGATAAAAAAGGAAAAAGAAAAATGGCTAGAAAAACTCCATTGGAAAAAATTAGAAACATTGGTATTGCAGCCCACATTGATGCTGGTAAAACAACAACAACAGAACGTATCTTGTTTTACACAGGAAAGACTCACAAAATTGGTGAAGTTCACGATGGTGCAGCAGTAACCGACTTTATGGAACAGGAAAGAGAACGTGGTATCACAATTCAATCAGCAGCAGTAACTGCTACTTGGAAAGGTCACCAAATCAATATTATCGATACACCGGGACACGTTGACTTTACAATTGAAGTTGAACGTTCATTACGTGTATTAGACGGTGTAGTTGCTGTATTCTGTGCAGTTGGTGGTGTTCAATCACAATCAGAAACAGTATGGCGTCAAGCAAATCGTTACGAAGTACCTCGTATGGTATTCGTTAACAAAATGGATAGAACAGGTGCTGATTTCTATAGAGTAGTAGACCAAATCAAAACAAGATTAGGTGCAAAGGCTGTTACTATTCAATTGCCAATTGGTGCAGAAGATAAATTTACCGGTTTGGTAGATCTTATGACAATGAAGGCTGAAATTTATACAAACGACTTAGGTACAGATATAAAAGAAGAAGATGTACCTGCTGAATTAGCTGATAAGGCAAAAGAATATAGAGATGCAATGGTTGAGGCAATTGCTTCGGAAGATGATGCATTAATGGAAAAATTCTTTGAAGATCCTGATTCAATAACAATTGAAGAATTGAAAGCAGGATTGAGAAAAGCAGTTTGCAACAACAAGATTGTTCCAGTATGTTGCGGTACAGCATTCAAGAACAAGGGAGTTCAATTATTATTGAATGCTGTAGTAGATTATATGCCATCACCTGTAGATGTAAAAGCAATCGAAGGTGAATTAGAAGACGGAACAAAAACAGAAAGACATTCTTCTGATTCAGAACCGTTCTCAGCATTATCATTCAAAGTTATGACAGACCCATTTGTAGGACGTTTAACATTCTTAAGAGTATATTCAGGTGTTATCACTTCAGGTTCTTATGTATTGAACTCAACAAACGGCAAGAAAGAACGTATTTCAAGACTTGTTCGTATGTATGCGGATCAAAGAATTGAAGAATCAGAAGTATATGCAGGTGATATTTGTGCAGCTGTTGGTTTAAAAGATACAACAACAGGTGATACATTATGTGATGAAAAAGCACCTATTATTTTGGAAAGAATGACATTCCCAGAACCTGTTATTTCAGTTGCTATTGAACCAAAAACAAAAGCAGACCAAGACAAAATGGGTATTGCACTTCAAAAACTTGCAGAAGAAGATCCATCATTCAGAGTTAAATCTGACGAAGAAACAGGTCAAACAATTATATCAGGTATGGGTGAACTTCACCTTGATATCATTGTTGACCGTATGATGAGAGAATTCAAAGTAGAAGCAAATATTGGTAAACCTCAAGTTGCATACAGAGAAACAATCAGAGGAACAGCAGATCAAGATTCTAAATTTGCTCGTCAGTCAGGTGGTAAAGGTCAATACGGACACGTTAAGATTAGAATTTCACCGGCAGAAGAAAATGCAGGATTTGTATTTGAAAACAAAATTGTTGGTGGTGCTATTCCGAAAGAATACATCGAACCGGCAAGAAAAGGTATGGAAGAAGCTTTAGAAGGCGGTATCTTAGCAGGATATCCAATGATAGACGTAAAAGTTGAACTTTATGACGGATCATATCACGAAGTTGACTCTTCAGAAATGGCATTCAAAATTGCAGGTTCAATGGCTATCAAAGAAGGTGCTAAAAAAGCTCAACCTTGTATCCTAGAACCTATGATGAAAGTTGAAATCGAAATTCCTGATGAATTTACCGGTACAATTATCGGTGATATTTCAAGAAGAAGAGGACGTGTAGAAGGTCAAGAACCTGTTGGTAATACAGGTAACGTAATTGTAAGAGCATTAGTACCTCTTGCAAATATGTTTGGTTATGCGACAGATTTGAGATCTAATACTCAAGGCCGTGGTACTTTCTCAATGGAATTCAAATGCTACGAACAAGTACCTAAAAATATTGAAGAAGAAATTATTTCAAAATCAGGTGCTGCAAAAGCATAATAGTTTTTGGAAGATTACTCAATATAAAAATAACCCGATTTTAATCGGGTTATTTTTTTGCTATTTGGTTTTAAAAGTTTCTATTTACCGCCGCTGGTTCCTCCGTAACTAAAGTCATTTTTAATATTATTTGATAGAAGTTTTTGCCAAGAAGATTCATAGGTAGAAATCTCATTCAATTGGTTTTCTAAACTTTCTTTTTCTAATTCAAGTTGTGATTCCCAGGAATTTATACTTGCCATTTCAAACTCGTGTTCTTCTTGCATTAATTCAAGTTGTTCAGAATAAGCATCAGTACCATAACCGATTTCTTCATCATAGTAAAGTGATGATAGTTGATTGTTATAGTTTTGTTGTTTGGTTTGAATTTGCTTTGTTGCAGATAACTGTTGCATTTGAACATCTGATAATTCCATTGAAATTCTGCTTTTTTGCTGAGTAAAGAATAATAATTTTTCTTGTAAATTCGCAATAGCCATAATTTTGTCCTCTTCTTATTTTAATCTCTTGTATATATAAAGTATATTTGAATTGTATAATTTCAAGTTTGGGTTTATTTGTAACATTTGTTTACAAACTTTCGAAATAATGCAATTTTAGTCCCAAAATTTTGTTTATATTATTACAAGGGGATATATTATCATTAATGGGGAGAAATATATGTTAAATACAATTCAAAATGCAGATGAAGAAATTAGTTTAGTAAAATCAGAAAAAAGAATTACTGATTATAATATAATGCCTGCAAGTTGGATTGCTCAAGATATGTATGCGATGTTGTTAAATATTAATTATAATGATGTATTTTTAGCAAAGTTTGATAAGATTCCGCAAAACAAAATTAATGAAACATTAAAAAATTATTTCAAAACCTCCGGTGAAGGTCTTTTGACCGATATGTATGTAAAATTAGGCATTAGTATAAGGGATTTGAAACCAAGAATTTTGAGTATAATAAATTTAGTATCCTTCAAGGATAAGGAAAAACGTGCAATTTGGAAATTGTATGATGAACTTAATGATTTTGATGATTTCATAGAGAATCATAATGCTTTAATTATAAAAAGAATAGATAATTTACTGGTTCAAGTTTCATAATAAATATATTGACATACACAAAAAAATAATTATAAAAAAGTGTATGAAATGGAGTGAATTATTTAACTTTAATAAAAAATGTCAGCACACAAAAGTTCCACTGGATACAGATATTGGCTACTGTCCTGATTGTGGAGAGTTAATAGAAAATCATTGGTACATAACCAGATGTAAATGTTGTGGAATGAAAGAAAGAGCAACCATAAGAGATGGTGAAGTTGTACCAGAGGAAGGTTTTTGTCATAATTGCGGAAGTAAAGCCTATATTGTAGAAGAAATAGAGCAAATAGACTGTATAAACATAAATTATGCAATTGTTGTTCGCAAAATCGTAGATAACGAAATACAAGAATATACTCAAAGTTGGTTAGAGGCTATGCAAACATCAGGTTACACACCAAAACAGCTGCAACAATTCCGATAAAATCGGCAAGTAAACCTATAACAAGTGCATACCTTATTTTAGAAATTCCAACTGCTCCGAAATAAACGGCAAGTACATAAAAGGTAGTTTCGCTGCTTCCCAGCATAACTGCTGCTAATTTTGTTGAAAAAGCATCAGGACCTGCATTATTTGCAATATCAGAAAAGATACCCAAAGCACCCGAACCGGATAAAGAGCGGACAATCATTAATGGTAAAATATCAGATGATATATGAAATTTTGATAGTAACGGAGCAAGAATTTTGGCAATAATATCAATAGCACCACTTGCCCGAAACATTGATATTCCAACAATGATAGCCACTAAATATGGAATAATTTTGATAGAAATTTTAAAGCCATCTTTAGCACCTTTTGTAAATTGTTCATATACGGGAACTTTTTTTATTAATGCAACAGTTAATACAACTAACAAGATTATAGGCAAAATCCATAAAGAAACTAAATTTAAAAAATTAATCATTGCATCCGCCTTTCTTATTGACAATAAATTGTGCCAACTTAGCCATAAGAATTGCGCAAATAAAAGCGATTGATGTAACAATAAGTGTTGGTGCAATAATTTCTGTCGGGTTTTTATAGCCTATACCTACAAGAATGGCAATTACGGTTGTTGGGACAAGTTGAAACCCTGCAGTATTCATTCCCAAAAACAAACACATAGAATTTGAGGCCTGAGATTTATCTTTATTTTCTTTTTGCAATTCTTCCATTGCCCTTATCCCAAAAGGCGTTGCAGCGTTTGCCAGACCAAATGCGTTTGCTGTAAAATTCATCGCAATATCTCCGATTGCAGGGGAATCTTGTGGAATTTCGTTGAATAAAATTTTCGTAATCGGGCGCAAAAGTTTTGATATGAATTTTATAAACCCTGCTTTTTGTGCAATTCTCATCATACCTAGCCAAAAAGCCATAATGCCGATAAGTGAAAATGCTATTTTTACAGAAAGTTCAGCCCCTGACATAATAGCATTTACGACATCTTGAAGTTTTCCTGTTATGGCTCCGATTATTATTGATGAAACTATCAAAAAGTAAAAAATATAATTCATAAATCAATTAAAACATTAAAAATAAGGGGTGTCAAAATAATTAATTTAACCCCGATAAATGATTTTATCTTGCAAGCGGTTGTAAAATTTGATACAATTCCAACTATGGAGAAGATTATTGATAAATTAAAAGAACTAGGTTTTAATTCTTATGAAGCAAAGGTTTATCTTGCGTTGTTGAAGAAATACCCGACAACAGGATATGAAGTTGCACAAATTGCCGATGTTCCTCAATCAAGAGCCTATGATGCATTAAAATCTCTTGTGGCAGATGGTTTTGTGATTTCTGACCAGGCAAAACCGCAAAAATATACTCCAATTTCTCCAAAAGAACTTACAAAAAGATTTAAACGTAAGGTAAATTCAACATTAGAATATTTGGAAAAGAAACTTCCCTCAGTCAGAGAAGATTATAATGAACCAATTCATACCATTTCAGGTTTTGATAATATTTTAGAAAAATTAAAAGAGGTAATAAATAATTCTAAAGATTCTCTATTTTGTGAGTTATGGGCATCAGATTATAAGCAGTTAGAAAATGAAATAATGAATGCCTACGATAGAGGTGTAGATATAAAAATTGTCGGATATGACAATCTTCAAACTGTTTTCGGGCAGGTTTACCACCATGAGGGTGCTAAAGATTTGGAATATTATTTAGGAAGTCGAATGGTTTTTATCCTTGCTGATAACGAAGAATCAGTTTGGGGAAGAATCGAAAAACAGGTGGTCTGGACAAAACACAATGATATTGCGTTCTTAATGAAAGAGTTTATTGTTCACGATATGTATTTGCTAGATGTTTATAAAAGATTCCCTGAACAGTTACGATACTTCTATGGTAAAGGTTTTAAGAAATTGAAAGAAAAAATTTTAGATAAAAAATCTACTTATAATATTCATTAATTCAACGCAAAAACAAAAGGCGGCTTTTACACCGCCTATTAACCAGATTTACACTATATAAGTGTTCAGAAAGGATCATTGTTTTATCCTGAAAACAGGATATTTATTAGCCTTCTCCCAAGTTTAGTTGAGAGAATTGAACTATTTTATTTTTACCGCGCTTTTTAGCATTGTATAAAGCGTGTTCTGCATATCTGATAATAGTATTTGCATCTTCTTCAGAATCTTTGAAACAAGGATAAGTTGAAATACCTCCGGATATAGTAATCGGATGTCTTTCTTCTTCGCCTGCCGGAATAAATTCCATTTTTTCAATATCTTTACGGAATCTTTCAGCAAATAAAAATGCGTTATCCTCTGAAGTGTTAGGTAATACTACAACAAATTCTTCATCACCATATCTTGTGATAATATCTTCTTTTCTGATTAATTGTTTTAATTTATCAGCGATAGAACGAAGTAAAACATCACCCCATTCATACCCGTAAATATCATTAACAACTTTGAAAAAGTCTAAGTCAAATAATAATACGGATAAAGGTGTTCCATAACGTCTTGCTCTGGACATTTCTTGATCCATACGTTCAAGAAGATATTTTCTATTGTGAAGACCTGTTAATTCATCAGTTGTAGATAATGTTTTCAACTTTTCTCTAAGGTCTTTAATTTTTAACATGTTTTTAACACGTACAACCAATTCCTGATTATCAACAGGAGTCTTAATATAGTCAAAAGCAACCGCTCTGACTGTGCAACCTTTAAAAACTTCACCGATAAATAATATAGGGTATTTAAATTTTGTTACCATTAAAACGTCTTTAATATTTGGAACGCTTTCGATAATAATAACACCGGGGTTAAGATTTTCATATTCTTTTAACTTGTCAGCATTTTCAAGTCTGATATTAACATCTTCAATTTCGGAAATTGCATCTGCAATTGTAGAACTGTTTTTATCAGTATATATTATTACATTTTTCATAGATTTTTCCTTTCTATTTTAGTTTAGGTCATATTCCAAAATTTAGCAAAAATGTTACAAATTTTAACTTTTATGATATCATACCATATATAGAATAAAGAGGGTTGTATGGATTTTAAGGCACAGAATGATATAGACAGAGCGTTTTATAAAAAGGATTTTACACCGGTAAAGGGTTTGTTGACTGCGATAAGGCAATCTTTAATAAGTGGTAACAGGGTTAATGTAAATGATTTTGACTTATCTGATATAATGACGTTTGATAACAAATTAACATTTGTGTATATAACATTATTTCAAGAGGGGATGAATCCGATAAGGTGGGGTTCTTGCAGAGAAACTCTTGATGAAACGATAAATCGTGACATTACAAAAATAAGACAATATAAGACTTTTAAAGATTTTGATGTTGCCAATTCTGACAAGTGCCGAATTTTATTTGAATACATATACGAAACAATTCCTGCTGATATCAAAAAAATTACCAGTGGCAAATTTATTCCTGAAAGATTTGAACCCGGAGTAACCGGTATAAAAATCGTATTACAAGGCAAGACTGTAATATATATGCCGACAGATGCTTGGGTAAATAGTCAAATGGATAAGAAATCAGCCTTGAATACAATTTTAAGAAAAACTTATATAAAAGATATAACAAACAGTATTTCAGAAAGAATCAGAATTTTGCAAAATACTCCTCACGAGGCTTATGTAATAAAAAGCAGAACATTTGTAACGTATAAGGATGATATTTTACCATTATATAGAGGAAATATTTTATATGAATATTCACCGGAAGAAATTATAAAGCAGGCTATGGCAGGTGCTGATTGGATATTAGAGCATCAAATGGAGGATGGCAGATATCTGTATTATTATGATGCCAAAGAGGATAATTATGTAGATCACGAGCATCCGAAAAGACCGTTAGATAATTTGTATTACAATGATTTAAGGCATTGCGGCGGGATTGTTTGTTTGATAAGAGCGTATCAGTTAACAAAAGACAAAAAGTATTTAGAAGGTGCAAAACGAGGAATAGAATTTAGTATAAAATTAACAAAAGAGCATGAATATGAAGGGGAAACCGCAGGTTATATTCACTACAACTCAAAAGGTAAACTTGGCGGAACCGGTATGATTTTGGTTGCCATAATGAAATATAGGGTTGAAACAGGTGACAAAACTTATGATGAATATATTAAAAAATATACCCGTCATATTTTATCAAGAGTTTATAAAACAGGAGAACTTATGGGATATTATATTCATCCCGGAGTTCAAAACGGTCAGCCTCTTGTAAATATGTCAGATGAAGAAAGAAGAAAGACTTTCTCATTCTACTATCCAGGTGAAGCACTTTTAGGACTTGCGTTGTTTGCAAATTATTTTGAAGATGACGAAAAATTACGTCAAAAAGTCATAGAAAAAGGTAAAATTGCCCTTGATTGGATAGTTGATGAACGACCAAAAATATATTCAGATTTGTTTACCGCACTGCCTTCTGATGCTTGGTTGATGCAGGCAATTGAGGAATGGGCAAGTAATCCTGAATTTAGGAAAGAAAATTATATAAATTTTGTTCTTGGTGATGCCGCAACAATGATGAGCAAAACTTATAAACGAGATGATTCTCCATATATTGATTATGAAGGTAGTTATTATTATGAATATGGTGATCATTTTTATCCTGACGGCTCACGTTCAGAAGGTTTGATAGGAGCATATTATCTTGCCAAAAAACTCGGTATGAAAGAAAAAGCAGAAGAAATATTAGAAGTTTGCAGGAAAACAGCACTTTCACAAATGTTGTTGTTTAATAATGATAAAAATAATTACGCTCATAAAAATCCCGAAAAATCTAAAGGTACAATTAGATTTAAAGCAACACGTCAATGGATAAGAGTAGATTCCATTCAACACGTTGCATGTTTCTATTTTAGACTTTATTTTGCTGAAAAAAATATTGAAGCAAAATAGATTTATATTATATGTTTTCGGTATAATCTATTCCGCCAAGAGCTTGGTATAGATTTATTCCTGCAATAATTTTGTTTATTTGAGCAGAAGTTTCTTGTTTTTGAGATTCTATAAGAATTTCTTCTCTTAACAACAAGTCTAATTTATCTGCAGTTCCTGCATCTTCTTTAAGTTTAGTCAATTCCAACTCTTTCAGGTCTGAATTTGTACGATTTTGTGAAATTGAAGAAACATTAGCAGATGTTTTTAAACTATATAGTGCATCATTTGTTTCTTGAATTGATTTTAATATAGTTTTTTCATAATGTTGAACTGCAATTTCGTAACGGTCTTTTTGTAATTTAAGGTTTTGGATTTTCAAACCGCCCATGAACAAATCCCAAGTTGGAACAACACCAATATCAGCAAGGAATTTATGAGCGCTGGATAAATTATATAAATTGAAACCAAGGTTGCCGGTGATTATAAAACTAGGAAGAAGGTTTCTTTTAGCGACCTTAACATCAATTCCGATTCTTTCTAAGTCAAGTTCAGACTTAATTCTATCGGGTCTTTTATCCAGCATGCTCACATCAATATTTTCAGGAATTGATAGATTTACATTAACATTATCAAAAGTTTCTCTATCAATGTCTGAAAATTCTCTATCCGCAATAAGTGTACTCATTTGATTTTTTAGAGTATCTTGTTTTTCTAATAAATTTTGATATTCTTCTTCTAAATATGTCATTGCTTTTTCTGCGGCAATAACATCGTTTATTGTAGCCGTTCCGGCTTCATAACGTTTTTTTATTGATTCTGTAACTTCTTTGTGAATTGCAATTAATTCTTTTTGAAATTCTATTAATTTGTCAATTCTGATTAAATTATAATAATCGCAAGCAAAAACAGATGTTATATAAATATGAGCAGAGCGTTCATCTTGTTTAATCATCTCAAATTGCTTCTTTTTAGATTTTGTTTTAAGGTGATTTTTTCCCCAAATATCAATTTCATAATTCATTGTTAAAGGTAATAAATATTGAGATTGTGTGTAATCTGGAATTATTAAATCTCCAAAACGAGTATCTGCAGAATTAAATATTTGTCCGACATAACCTTCAAATCCTATATGTGGCAATTCATTTGCAAAAGACATTTTTACTAATCTTTGTGCTTCGTTTACTTTTAATACTGCAGCCTTTAAATCATTGTTGTTTTCGACAACTTTTGTAATGTTATCGACAAGTTTTTCATCATTAAATTTTTCCCAGTATTTTATATTAATATAATCATATTGGTTATTGTTTGCTTCAATTCCAAATGCTGGGGGTAAAATGAGGTTAATCGCAAAAAATAATATAATAAACTTTTTCATGTTTTTCTCCTGTCAGTTATCATCATAACACATATAAATTTATTTGCAAAAAATATTTGAAAATCTATTTATTTGTATATCAAATTTGTTTTGACAAAATGTTTTCATGTGTTATTATGATAACTAAAGAAGGTATAAAACATGCTTAAAGAAGTTCTTACAAGACTTGTTGGTATAACAATAGTTGCGACAGGACGAGCGATTAAGACACATAATTTAAAAGTATTTGATACCAACAGTTTTGAAATTACCCCTGAACAGTATGTTGTGTTAAATACCTTAAATGAGAATGGACCTTTATATCAGAAAGAATTGGGTGAAAAGTTATATAAAGACAAGGCAAATGTAACAAGACTTGTTTCCATTCTTGAAGAAAAAGGGTTAGTTGAGAAAAATTCTCAAATAGAAAATGAAAAGCAGGTAAATAAGGTAAAAATTACTGATGATGGTATAATTGTCAGAGAAAAGATTGCTCCTGTAATAGATGCAGCACGTAGAGGATACGTACATAATATTTCAGAAGACGAATTATATACTTGCGTAAAGGTTTTAGAAAAGATACGTGAAAATTTATCAAGGAAGTTGTAAATTATGAAAATGCCAGGAAAGAAAAGATTTTTAAAGAAAAGGATTATAATTCCTTCAATTATAATATTGATTTTATTGGTATTGATGATTTTTTCATCAATATATTCATTGAAGTATCAAAGCACAGACGATGCTTTTGTAGAAGGTCGTTTAGTATCAATAGCTCCGCGAGTTTCAGGGCAGGTAATTTCATTGTATGTAGATGATAACGACTTTGTAAAAAAAGACGAATTGTTACTTGAAATTGATCCAAATGATTACCAAAACAAAGTGAAGGAATTAGAGGGTGCATTAAGTGAGGCAAAAGCTAACAAGAATGTATCATCCAGTGATACAGAAAAATCACAAGCAGCATTAGCGGAAGTTAATGAAAGTTTAGATTTTGCCAGAAAAGATTATGAACGTTATTCAAAATTAAGAAAAGACGGTCTATGTACAAAGCAGCAGTATGATAATGCATTAAGTACATATAATCAAGCATTAGAAAGACAGAATGCAATGAACTCTGCTTTGAAGTCAGCACAATCAAAAAGTGATGCATCAGAAGCAAATATTCAAAAGATAGAAGCGCAGTTAGCACAAGCAAAATTAAATCTTTCCTACACAAAGATATATGCACCACAAGATGGTAATGTATCATCAAGAAATGTAGAAAAAGGTAATTATGTAAATGTTGCGCAGCCAATAATGGATATAGTATCACCGGATGTGTGGATAGTTGCAAACTTTAAGGAAACACAAGTTACCCACATGAAAAAAGGTCAAGAAGTACAAATAAAAATTGATACATATCCTGGTAAAATTTTTAAAGGTAAAGTTGATAGTATTCAAAGAGCATCAGGAGCAAAAGCAAGTTTGTTCCCTCCTGAAAACGCGGTTGGAAGTTACATAAAAGTTGTTCAAAGAATACCTGTAAAAATCAGATTTAATGAAGATATTTCTGGATATGAAATCGCACCGGGGATGTCAGTAGTACCAAAGGTTAAAATAAAATAATGGAAAATACAGTTGCAAATACCCGAAAATCTCCGCTATGGTTGTTAGCGTTGGTTGTTTCATTACCTACATTCTTTGCTTTTTTGGCAACAAGTGCGACCAACGTTGCATTGTTACACATTGCAGGTGCATTTGGTTCAACAAGTGATGAAGCAAAGTGGGTTGTAACAAGTTATATGATTGCAAACGGTGTCTTTCTACCGTTAACTGGATGGTTGGAAAGAACATTAGGCCGATTAAATTTCTTAAAGATATTTCTTTTACTGTTTACAATCGGTTCTGTAATTTGTTCTCTTGCTCCAAACTTGTTAACATTAATTTTTGGACGTATTGTTCAAGGTGTTGGTGGTGGTGTATTGATGCCAATGAGTCAATCTATCTTATTGCAGGAATTTCCGCCAGATAGAAAGGGTGATGCCATGTCAATCTTTATTTTGGCAACTATGGTATCTTCTATTTGTGGTCCTACTGTTGGTGGGTATTTGGTTGATAATTTAAGTTGGCAATGGATATTTATAATTAATATTCCGGTTGGTATATTATCTTTGATTTTTATACCTATGATAGTTAACGATACACCTAGAACAGTTGAAAAAGGTTCTACAGATTTCGAGGGAATAATATTTTTAATACTATGGTTATTTTCAATGCAGGTTGTATTGGATAAGGGGCAACAATATGGTTGGTTTGATTGTACTTGGATTCGTTGGACAAGTTTGTTCTCATTTTTCTGTATGTTGTTATTTGTTGTATGGGAATTAGAAGTCAAAAAACCGGTTGTTGATTTAAGAGTATTCAAGAATATTAACTTTTTAATCGGTACGATTTTAGGTTCGTGCGTAAACGTTATGGTTTTTTCAACTGTAATATTACTTCCGCAATTTTATCAAGGTTTGATGGGATATACGGCATC
Source organism: uncultured bacterium (assembly GCA_949288725.1). Taxonomy (GTDB): domain Bacteria; phylum Cyanobacteriota; class Vampirovibrionia; order Gastranaerophilales; family Gastranaerophilaceae; genus Zag111. The sequence goes on along the minus strand of CASELF010000026.1, from coordinate 8,130 downwards.
TGCAACCGGTTTAGTTATGGGAAGTCGTGTCTTTTCTTGTTTAACACTTGTATTTGTCGGTAAACTTTGCAGTGTTTATAATCCTAAAATTTTGATAGCTTTAGGGTTTATGTTATTAGGTTCATCAATGACAATGTTTATCAATTTCAATATGCAAGTTTCGCCTATTACGATTATTATTCCAAACGTTGTATTCGGGTTAGGTGTAGTATTGGCGATTGTACCGATTTCGGCGGTGGCACTTTGTTCTTTGCCAAAAGAAATTACGCCTAGTGCTGCCGGTATTCACAGTTTGTGCAAATGCGTAATGGGTTCAATTGGTACATCTCTTGCATCAAGTTTTATTATTGGATTATCTCAAGTTCATCAAAATTATCTGATTAAGAATATGACAGAAAATAATCTTGTATTTTTAAAACATTTCAGTCATTTCCAAAAATTCTTCTTAGCACACGGTGATATTATTTCAGCGTCAAGAAAGGCAAATGTCTTACTCTATAAACAGTTGTTGGCGCAAGCAAAATTATGTGCAATATCAGATATATTTTTGATAATTGCAACAATTGCATTTACTGCTGTGGTTATAGTTTTCTTCTTACAAAATAAGAAAAATGAAAATGAAAGTGAAAAAGCTTAATATATTTTAGACTTTTGTTTTAGAGTATTGAAAGTTGTTCTGACGTTGCTGTTTGTTTTATCTTTTTATAGATTTCGAAAGTCATAATGCAATCATTCAGTGCTCTATGGTGTCCTTGGGTAGATATTCCAAATTTTTCGGCCAAATAACTTAATTTGTTAGAGGGAAACTTGTAATATTTTTTTGCAAGTTTCATTGTGTCAGTGTAGTTATTTTTCAAATCTTGATTAAAATGTTTCTTTAGTTTGTCGCAAATAAATTTTATATCGAAGTTCACATTGTGCCCTAAAATGCAGTCATCAGCCACAAATTTAGTGAATAGCGGTAAAACTTCAGTTATTAAAGGGGCTTTTTCAACCATTTCATCTGTTATACCTGTCAGTTGACTAATAAATGAATTTATATGGATTTGAGGATTTATTAGCGATGAAAATTTTTCGGTAATTTCATCATTCCTAATTTTTAGTGCTGAAATCTCAATGATATCATTTTTAATCGCTGAAAGCCCTGTTGTTTCTATATCAATAACAGTATAATCAGATGGAAAATCTATAATAAATTCTCGTTTAATTGGATTTTCTGTTGTCATAATTTTATTATATGTGAACAAAATCAAAGTTTCAAACTATTTTATCTTCCACCAATTTTTGTTAAATCAGTTATTGTTGGATCAAGTAATCTGCGTCCAACATTTTCAAAAGATATTGAGCAAAGTGTTTTGTTGCCATAAGTTATAATTTTTTCTATAACTCCTCTGCCATATCTGTGATGAGAAACTCTATCTCCTTGTTTAAAATCAAATTCTTCTGCTTGTTTCTCATCTTCTGCAGGATAAACAGGAACAGTAGGATTTTGTTCGATATTTTCTTCTTCTTCAAACATTGTATCAACGGCATTGTCAATATCAAAAGGTTCTTCCGTTTGCGGTTGATTAATGCCATTGTCTTCTAAAAAGTCCAAATCATCTTCTGTTAAAGATTGTTCATCATAAGAATTTAATTCAGGTTCTTCAATTGTTTCTTGTAAATCTTCATTGTTACTTGATAATGGTTCTTCAATTAGTGTTTCATCAAATACAGGAGGTTCGCTAATCTTTTCTCCATGTTCGCCAAATGCATCTTCTACAGTATCAAAACTCAAAGAATCTTCTGCTTTTACCATTCCATTATCAAATATTTCATTATTCGGATTTTCTTCTTGATATATTTCTCCATTTCCCATCATTTCGGATGGATCAAAAACTTGTAGTCCGTCAGGTGTTTCTTCTGTTATTTCTAACACATCTCCTGAAGGTGTTTCATCAATAACAACAGAATTTTCATCTTCCATAAACATATCTTCATCAATAGACATGTCATCGGTATTTAATTCCGGCTGTTCTTCTTCAACCGGAGTTGTATCTTCTTGAGGTTGAACTTCATCGACCACTTCTATTGGTGGCTGCTCAATAACCGGAATTGATGAAACAACTTCTTTATCAACTTCGTCTTCTTTTGGTTGTTCCGTAGGAGTTTCTTCTGTTTTTTCACCGATAGAAACAGGTATTTTATTCCCAAATTCATCAACCTTTACTAATTGCAAGTCTTCAACTGCAGGAATAAATTGATAATGTTCTCCAAGTACATCATCTCTGGTCAAGTCTAAATCTAAATCAGCCATATAGACTATAAATGGTATTCCTTGTGTTAATTTACCGCAAACTACGCATTCATCAGGATTTAACTTATTTAAAAATGTATTGTATGCCGTAAAATTATGATTAATATCATTTGGAGCAAATATTATCAAATTTTGAGCATGTTCTCTTAATTCTTCTGCATATTTGTATGAAGAACTAACCAAAATCGTTGTAAATACGTGATTATGGTTTAAAAATTGTTTTAAAAGTTTTTTGTCTGAATTATCATCGGTTAAAGGTACGAAAAAGTAAATATATTTATCAAACGAATCCAATACATTGTGAATAAAACTCAAAACTTCATTTTGCAGAACTTCAGGAATATCTTCTATATCAATTATGGAACAATTTTTGCTTTCAAGTTTTTCTTTAAGTGCAAAAACTTCTTCTTTAGAGTTAGCAAAAACATTAGAATCTCTGTATTTTAGCAATTTATTTTTTAACAAAGCCAATTCCGGCATTTGAGTTTCGTGGTATTGGTTTGTAACAACATCAACGAAATTGTCAATTGGAAGAAATTCAAAATCCAAAGTTCTGATGTATTCTTGTACCGCATAAAAAATATCTTGAATAACAGCCTTGGTTGGAGCATCAACTTCAGATAATTCATTTTCAAATAAATAATCTATCATTTTAGAATTCAGCGGAAGTTTAAAATCTTTACCAAATTCTATTTTTTCATAATCTTCAAAAAGATTACAGTTGTCAATAATTACAGACTTTTCTTTCATTTGAAAAAGTTGTCTTATTGAATTTGAAATAAAAACAGTTTTATTAGAATCTTTTTCTGCAAAGACTGTCAAATTACGTTCAAAAATAGAGGCATCAACGACCAGCATATCATCTTGTTGGGCAAGAGTACCTATTTTGAGAGGGTTTTCAATAGGAAGAAGCCCAAGTAATTCGCTGGCAGGGAGCAATGAAAGTTCAGAATTCATAGAAGGAATGGAACCGTCATAATTGTCAACGACCCCATCACTGCTAAAAGTAAACATTAATTTAGCGATTGCAAAATTGCTTATATTATCTGATTTAAGATTTATAAACTGTGCAACATAGGATTTCAATTGGGATGATAATACTATAAACCTTCCTAATACCGGTGTTTCTGTTTCAGTATAGGATAACTTCACTAAATTATTCTTAATCTCCAGTAGTTTCATCGCAGCCCTCTCTATTTAGCAAAATTGTACCATAAAATTAAGAAATATGTATGTTTATTAAGTTATTTAATAAAAACTTCATCTTCTAACTCATTATATATGTCAATAGTTAAAGTGCAAATTTTTAAATTTCTATCGACAAGACTTTTAATTGTTTGCTTGTAGCACTGTAAAAGTGCTTTTGTCAAGCCATTTTCTTCATCTAATAATACTCTTATAGGATTAGCAATTTCAGGTTCTCTGGTTCTTTCTTCAATTTTGTCAGCGACAAAAATAATTTTTTCAAAATTTGTCATTTTTAATTTACCGATAGTATGCCATCTTATTGCTGAGAGAATTTCTTTATCATTAACTCCAAAATCATGCTCTGCAACATAAGCACTTACCGGAGCATGTAAAGTTTTGATATTTTGTTTTTCGGATTCTTCGACTTTAACATTTTCACAGACCATTCTAAGCAATTTCCCTGTTGAAAAGCATTTTGCGCAATCGTGCAGCAAACCTGCGACGTATGCTTTTTTTTCGTTTAAGTTATATTTTTTTGCCAATTTTACGGCACATTCTGCTACTCCTATTGAATGTTCATATCGTTCTTCATCAAGATTATCTTTTAGCCATTCTAATAGTTCTTTTTCTTCAATTGATGTATAATCCATTTTCTTCTATGTACTCCATTACTTTTTGAGGAATTTCTAATTTCACATTTTCATTATGATTTTTAAGTTTTTCTCTTATTTCTGTTGATGAAATATCTTTAAAAGGCAGTTTTTGTATTTCAAAATTATAACCTTTATTTTTTAAATAATCCAAATCCAAAAGATTGAAATTTTTTTCTCTTTCAAAAACAATAAATTTTACAAGTTCTTTTAATTTATTTGTTTCGTACCACGATTCTATTTTTCTAAAGGCATCTGTTCCGATAATAAAATAAATCGTTTGAATATTTGGATATATTTTATAAAGTTCTAAAATTGTTTGATAAGTGTAAGATTTTCCTTTTCTTTTGTATTCTATATCCGAAACTTCAAACTGTGGATAATCTGATATTGCAAGTTTTACCATTTCTAATCTATGGATAGTCAAGTTACTGTCACAATCTTTGTGAGGAGGAATACAAGCCGGTATAAACAAAAATTTATCCGGCTTAATTTTCTCGTAAATATATTTTGCAACTCTCAAGTGCGCGTTGTGAATTGGATTAAATGTTCCTTGAAAGACGCATAAATTTTTATATTGATTAGTATTTGAATCCATCGGCCTTCATTCTGTCAATAACTTCTTGTAATTTTTCGTCACTGCATACGAAGGATACTCTGAAAAATCCTTTGCCATACTTGCCGAAGGCATCTCCAGGAACAACTACAACACCTGATTTTTCAAGTAGATCTTCGCAGAATTTGAAAGATGAATCGTATTTTCTTGGAATAGGGAGCCATAGATAGAAGGTTGAATGTGGTAAATCTTCATCTTTGATTTCCCAGCCTAATTCTCTCATTCCTTTTACAAATATAGTTTGTTTCTTTTTATATCCAAGATTTGCTTGTCTAATATAATCATCGCCTTCCGGAGAAGTCATAATATATGAGCATGCTTTTTGTAATGCTCTAAATATTCCGTTATCAATGGTTGATTTGGCTTTCCCAAATCTTGATAAAATATCTTTATTTCCGCATATCCAACCTAAACGCCATCCTGTAATAGCGTATGGTTTTGATAGGGTATAGAGTTCAACGGTAACATCTTTTGCTTCAGGAAATTCTAAAACACTAAATGGTTTGTCTTCTTCTTTAAAGTAAATATCGCAATAAGCAGCGTCAGATATTAATAAAATATCTTTTGCTTTACAAAAATCTACAACTGATTTAATATATTCTCTTGTAGCAGAAGCTCCAAGCGGGTTGTTAGGATAATTTATTATAATTGCTTTTACTTTATTTTCGTCGTAGCCATCTTCTTTAAGTTTAGCAAAAACTTCTTCCATTTTTGGTTGGTAGTTGTTTTCTTTTGTTAAAGGTATCGGATATGCAAGACCACCTGAGCATTGCACCATTTGTGAATATGAAGCATAACCCGGATCTGGGATTAATATAATATCTTTATCTAATTCATTATGACGCGGATTTATTATGAATCTGATTAAATTTGCTAAACCGTCTTTAGAACCTAATAAAGAAAAGATTTCGCTATCAGGGTCAAGTTTAACCCCAAATCTTTCTTCCATTCTTTGAGCGATTGCTTGGCGATAATATGGTTCACCTCTTGTTACTGAATATTGATGGATATTATCTTCTGTTAAATATTCTTTAAGTTTTTCAATTAGTAATTGAGGCGGATTTGCTGTTGGTGCACCCATGGATAGGGAAATCGGACTACGATTTTTCTTTGCCAGGGTTTCAGATAATTGCGCGGTTTTTTCCTTTAGTTTCACCATAATATAAGTGTCTAAAGCCATAACTTCTTCATTAAATAAATTTTCCATAATCATATTAATCTACCTCTATTCAAATTCTGTCAAAATTTTTATGCTTGCATTTTCATTGGGCCTTCAAGTGAGGCTGTAACAAATTGTTTTGTGTAAGGTGTATTTTGCTGTAATAGGTCATAAGGTGTTCCTTCAAAAACGATTTTACCATCATAAAGCATTATAACACGATCTGCCGTTCTTGTGATTGTTGACATTTGGTGTGTAACTACAATAGATGCGGCATTAAGTTCTTTTTTTAATGTTACGATGTAATCTTCGATTAATGTTGAAGACATTGGATCAAGTCCAGCGGTTGGTTCATCATACAAAATTATATTTGGATTTGTAACTATTGCACGGGCAAAACTTACCCTTTTTTGCATACCGCCTGATAATTCAGATGGAAATTTGTTCTCAATTCCTTTCAATCCGACCAATTCCAGTTTTTGCGATACTATATTTTTAATTTCTGATTCTTTATATTTTTTTCTTAAATCTTTTCTTTCATGAAGTGCAAATGCGATATTATCTGCAACGTTTAGCGAATCGAACAAGGCTGAATATTGAAAGACCATAGCAATATCACCTTGAGAGGTTAGAACTTCTCCGCTATCGTATGGTATTAAACCGCAAATCAATTTTAAAACAGTACTTTTCCCTGAGCCTGAAAATCCTACAATCGCAAGGATTTCACCATCATTTACTTTAAATGAAATATCATTTATAACTGTTTTATCTTCAAATTTTTTAACCAGATTTCTAACTTCAATACTCATTTTTATACCTTCATAAATCAATAGAAAAATAAAACTGCAAATACCATATCAAGAACAACGATTGCAATAAAGGACCAAACAACAGCCTTTGTAGTGGCAAGCCCAACGCCTTTAGCACCGCCTGAAGCAAAGTATCCGCAAGTGCAACTTATTAAGGCAATTGCTGCACCGAAAAATATTGCTTTAAAAATGCAAACGCTTAAATCTTTCATGTATAAGCCCAAATATGCGGAGTCAAAATACGCTCTGTAAGGTAGTCCAGCAAAAACATCAGATGTTACTGCTCCCACCAACACCCCAATAAAAGATGCAACAATTACTACAAAAGGCATCATTATTGCACCTGATAGCACTCTCGGTACAAAAAGATATCTTATTGAATCGACATTCAATACATCAATTGCATCAATTTGTTCGGTTACTCTCATTGTTGCAAGTTCTGATGCTAATGAAGAACCAATCATTGAGGTAATTGCAAAACCTGACATAATTGCACCAACTTCACGTACAATTAATATTGTCATCAACATTCCGACAAAATTTCCGCCGCCTTGTTTTACCATTTCATGCGCAACTTGTGATGCAACAATTATTGATGTCATTCCGACGATGGAAATTGTTATTGGTAATGAACTTACTCCAAATCGGTCACACTGTGTTAATAATTCTTTCCACTCGATTTCAAACTTGCAAATACATTTTAGTGTATGTAGTCCGAGTTGAACAATTTTCCCTGTAGTGTCAAGAAAATCATTTGCGGCATATAATATCCCGTTTATAATTTTGTAGGTAACTGATTGTTTAAGATATTTGCGCAAAGTTATCATATATTGATTATACTCAAAAAATTATATTGTTGTCAAAAATGCCTATAAAGTTTACTAATAAAAATCTTCGCCCAGAAATATCAATTGCGAAGATTTTTATTAAATAATAAATTTGTGTTTGGCAAAATTAAACTTTTACTTTTGCCTTGTCTGAAAGTTCACTGTCAATTCTCAAAAATACAGGGTGAATATCTTCTTTTGAAATTAATTTTCCTGCTTTGATATTTGATGTTGTTATGTCATCTAATTTCGTTTTTATATCATAAGATAATTGTTTTGCCATATCTTGTGCAATATTAGGACAGTACGGATAAATTAAAGAAGATACTATACACATAACTTCCAGTACAGTTGCAAGAACATCTCCGCATTCTGTCATTTTACCTTCTTTTGCAAGTGTCCAAGGTGCATTATCCGTTACAAATTTGTTCGCCATATCAACTATAGAAATAATTTCCTGTGCGGCTTCCTGAATTTCAAAATGATTAAAGTGATTTTCGACAATTTTAATAGTTCCCAGAGCCGTTCTTAAAAGGCTTTCTGATTCTTTAGAGCGGTTTTCAAGAAATTCAGGTTTAATTTCTC
>CASELF010000025.1 GCA_949288725.1 uncultured bacterium | reverse complement strand
TTATGCTGAATCCTTCGGGGCAAACCTGTATCACTATCAGGATTATAAGAACAGAGAAATTGACGCTGTAATAGAATTGCCCGACGGCAACTGGTGCGCCTTTGAAATAAAGCTTGGTGCAAATCAAATCGACCAGGCAGCTGCAAATTTGCTTAAAATTAAACGTGAATTTGAAGACGATAAAAAATCCGTACCGCCATCTGTTTTATGCGTAATATGCGGATTAAGTAATGCAGCATACAAACGTGAAGACGGCGTATTTGTAGTGCCAATAACAGCGCTGAGGGATTGAAAATAGCATAAAAGTTTAAAAGCAGCATAGCCAAAAGGTATGCTGCTTTTATTAACTATAACCCCAAAATGTTTTAACTGAAAATAACTTTTATAGTTTATCATATATTCTTTGAAGATAATTGCAAAAAATTTCTAATTCAAATTTTTGCATTGCACTTTTTATATTGCTTTTTAATAAATCTTCTATTCTTTCTTTTAATTCTTTAAAAAACTCTTTATCGGCCGAATAAAAATCCTTTAAATTACTAACATGTTCATTAAAAACAAGACTTATACTTGCATAAAAAATTCTTATTCCTTTGATATCTAAATTTTTTATGCGCTCAAAAACTTTGTTTGCTCCGATTTGTGACATTGTTCTGTGTCCGTCTACAAACAGACCATGGTTTCTTTTCATATAATCTTCAAATTTTTCAACAAAATTTACATCACTTTCAAAAATATTTTCCCATTCTAAACCAATCAGTTTTTCTTTTTCTTTTTTTAATAATTCAAATAATTCATCTTTAAAAAGTTTAGCATCTTCATCATGGTATGGAAATGTTGACCAAGAAAAACTGGAAAATTCTTCTACTCTATGTTTTGCATTATATCTGATTTTAATTTTAATTTCTTCAATATTACTTTCATACATCTCCTTGTCTAACAATTTTAATAACATGAAAATTTTATCTAAAACTCTGGGATAAATATTAATATTTAATCTGTTATATCTTATTTCATCTAAAACTTCATTTAATTTCTTTATTGCAATTTCATCACTATCTTCATCAAAAATACTATCAATAGTATTTATAATATTTGAGTCATCTGCTACTGCATCTTTTATAAATTTACATATAATACTTTCCACTTCCTTTTTATCGAAATTATATGTACACAAATAATCATCAATAAATTTATAAGCCAGATACATACCGTCAATACTAAATTCGTTTTCGTTAGTTTCATTAACTCTTGAAAAAATTCGTTGTTCACCTTTAAAATCATTATTTTTATGCTTTTCTTTAATTAAAATACTGCTGCCGACAATATCTAAAAGTATTTCTTTCATAAATTTATCAAAACATAATTTATCACTGTTACATTCTAAATAAATTTCAGAAAGTTCATTGTATATCTCTTTAAACCTTTTAAAAATAAAAATCAAAGTTCTTAGATTTGAAGTTTCTGCAATATCAAATAAATGTAAAATTTCTTTCTTTGCTTCAATTGCATATTTTCTACATTCTTTATTTTTTAAATATATTTCTATTAAACTATCAAAATCTTTATTTATATCTGATTTATAATCAATAGTCAATCCTATAACTTTTTCTTTAAACTCTTTGTAATATTCATTATTTATCTTACTTTCATTACATATCAAAATAGCTTTAATTTCATTTTGGTCAGTAATTTGGTCAAAAAAACCTAATAAAACATCAAAATTTAATGTACTTCTTTCAACATCGTCAAAAATAAATATATATTTATTAAAACTGATTATATTTTTATTTACTTCTGAAACAACAGAGTTTATAACATTATTGTCTGGTATTATTTTCAATCCTTTATTCAATATGCCAGTCCATAATGAAATTTTACTTCTTTCAAATATAGTTTTTTTGTTTGAATCATTATAGGAAGGATTATTCATTTTTATTTTTTGATCCAAAGTTTCAGTTGCTTTGATATTTAAAACTTGCAAAGCTATATTATTATATAATTCATCAATATTACTAATACCAAACAACGAAATGTACAATATCTTTCTATTAAATTCTTCTTGTAAATAATCTATTAGTTCGTTTTTTACAAAATAGGTTTTGCCACTCCCCCATGCGCCGTTTAACATAACTGCATAATCACTTTTTTCTTCCTGAATATAAACAGAAATTGCATTTTCTATAATTTCTTTTGACATGACATTTCACCTTTTTCTAAATAAAACATGGGTACTTGCATACTAATTATAATATTAGAAACAAATACCCATTTCAAATTATTATTACATACTTTTACTACTTCACAACACCTTTTTCAACAACTCAACAGCCGGTTCGTCGGCAGGGTTATTGGTGCCGAGTTCGCCGCGAAAGGCGCGGGCAAGGATAGATTTTTTTATAAGGTCAATTTTAGCAAGAGCATTTTCTGCAAGTTCTTTGGCCTGCTGTTCTTTAGCGAGCAGGTCATCAATAATACGGACGATTTCAGTTTGTTCGGAGAATGTTGGCAAATTTAGCGTATAGTCTTCCATATATTTTTTAGGAACACGTTGCTGACCAACAGCACCAGTCATATTCTGTTTAGCTTCATCTCTAAATTTTTTACTTCTCACAATATGGTGTAAGTATTTATTACTTAATTCTTCACCGCATCGCAAAACATAAAATTCTGTTGTACCATAACCAATATCATTTATTAGCTTACCGATAATTGCAGATTTA
>CASELF010000024.1 GCA_949288725.1 uncultured bacterium | reverse complement strand
CATCTGCAAGATCAATAAACAACCTTTATATTTCAAGTACTTCACTGGGTGCACCGTTCACATCATATGCAAGTCAATCATTTAAAGTTTGGAGAGTAAGTGGAAATACAGCTACGCTTTATAGAACAATAACCGTATCCCCTGGTGGAACTGTTACTATTTAAAATAAAATAAAAAAATATACAATAAGATAGGGTATTTTTTTTAAGGTTTTAAGATAGGTCAAAATGTAGTCTTATAATATATTTAAAATATATTATAAGACTATTTTTTTGGACAATAAAAATAATAATAAGATAAAAGAATTGTTTTTGACAATATGTTGCTTAGAAGAAGAACCTTAAAAAGAGATATAGAACCATTCGTTGCCGAGCCTTGCACATATACAACAACAAGGGCAAATGAGAGTGTAACATTAATAAATTACCAACAATATGCAAAGAAAATAACCTTAGAAGATGGAACGGATGTACCAATTACAGGAACAGGATATTTGAATTATACATTTGCAGATATAGGAGAACATAAAGTATATATTGAATTTAAAGAAGATGTAACTGATTTTTGGTATTGTTTCTCAGGTTGTTCAGAATTAACAAGTATACCTGAAAACTTTTTTGCAAATTGTCCTAATGTAACTAATTTTGGTAATTGTTTCAATGCTTGTACAAGTTTAACAAGTATACCTGAAAATCTATTCGCAAAGAATACTGCTGTAACTTATTTTACTTCTTGTTTCAATGCTTGTACAAGTTTAACAAGTATACCTGAAAATTTATTTGCAAACAATACTGCTGTAACTAATTTTAGTAATTGTTTCTTCTATTGTGAAGGATTAACAAGTATACCAGAGAATTTATTCGCAAAGAATACTGCTGTAACTTCTTTTGGTAATTGTTTCTATTTGTGTAGAGGATTAACAAGTATACCTGAAAACTTTTTTGCAAATTGTCCTAATGTAATTAATTTTAATAGTTGTTTCTACAATTGTTCAGGATTAACAGGGAGTTGCCCAGTAGATAACGATGGGACACCGATATATAATAGAAGTGGAAATGGTAAACCAGGTTATGCAAAAGTTACATCTTATAGAGATTGTTTCTACAATTGTACAGGCTTGACAGATTATAGTTCAATTCCAAGTTCATGGGGTGGTGGTGGAGCATAATGCTGCTAAACTATTAATAATAAAGAGGGAGAATAATATAACTTATTCTCCCTTATTTTAAAATTATATTTCTCTATTAAGTGGATCTTTTCGATGCAATGCAGTTTTATCTGCTGCGTCATTATAGCCGTTTTTTTGGTTATTATGTCAGGGTATTTTTCCCAAGCTCTTTCATATTTTGTTATAAGTTATTTAAAAAGTTATTTCTTTGTTCTTCATTGTCATCAAAAGATGGATTATATTCTTTGAAATATTTGATTCCTTTTTTAAGATCTTTTTTCAAATCAGACAGATAAGATTTTGCATAATCTCCATTAAAATAGAATGTTTTATCGTCCTCATCAAATACAACAAGGTTTATAGACTCATGGTAGGTTGTCTTATTATAATCATCATATATTAATGTATATGTCCACTTGCCGTCCTTTATTTCCATATCTTTGACTTGATAGAAGCTTTCAAGTCCTGAGCTTGTATCAAGCATTGGAAAATCGTCATCAATTTTTTGTACCGTTTGAATATATTCTTGTTTGAATTTATTTATGGCATTGATAAACGATTTTGGAATAATCCTATCGTCAATGACATTATTTATGCTTTCTTTAATGATTGGTCTTAGTTTATTAAAAAGATCTTCATTTTGGATATTAGGTGTTAAGTTATTATTCATTGAACTAGTGAACAGCTTATAATTTTTATCAAACGTTTTTGTACCTGAACCACAATCAATATCGTTTATTTCTTCCACTCTATCACTGCCATCGCCGTCCCAGGAGAATGACTTATTATTAATTTGCACGGAGAAGGTATGACCGCCATCTCCAAGTTTTTTCAAGCTTCTTATTAGTTTTAATAAGTTTTTAAAAACTGGCTTGGAGCAAGAAAATGTTGATATGCAATAATGTTCGTCCTTGTGGACATCGACATTAAGATTTGATATTTTAAGGTTGTCAAAGACAAGATCGAAGCCATCCAAATCAATTTTATCAAGGTTGATAATAACTTGTTTTGAGTTGATTTGGTTTAAGTATTTTAATATTTTGGGAAAGCCCTCGTCTTTATAACCTGTGCTTTTAATTTTAACCTTCATTTTTTATTTTGACTATATATAACAATAACTATTCTAAAACGGTTATTTTAAAGCATCTTACCTTATCTCCATTATTAACAATTCTGCCAATATCCTTATAATAGATTTTACATTTAACGATAATGCCTTTTCTATATCCAAGATAACCTTTAGCAAAGTTATATGTTCCAACGTTCAACCCAAAACTATCCTCATAATTTGTGCAGTCACAAGTGCTTTCATAAGTTTCACCTGGGAGATATTGATATTGAAAATTGAAAAGGCTATATCGATCTTCTCTAACCGCTTTATAAGCTATGAAATAGTCTTCATGGCATTCATATTTTCCACTATTAATAAGTCTTTCCTTTTTAAACTTAGTTGATTTATATTGCCATGAATCGCTTTTGCTAAAGTATATTTTATATCTTTGCAAAAACTCGTTTGGCACTTTTTGAAACTCAACTATGTTATGCCAATTTACATAGTTTTGATGCTTTTCAATGAACGATTCAGAAAGTTTTTGATATACTGATATATAATACCAATCTACCTTATCTTTAAACTTATCAATAAAATCTTCCGACAGCTTTTGATATGTTGAAATGTTGTTCCAATCCACCTTATCTTGGAATTTTTCAATAAATGGTTCAGACAGTTTGTGGTTTTGGGATATATAATGCAGATTAAGCTTATCTATATATTTTTCAATAAACGGCTCAGATAAAAATTGATATTTCGAAACACTAAACCAGTTAATCTTATCTTGATATTTTTCGATAAAAGGTTCTGACAAGATTTGATATGCAGAAACCAAGTTCCAAGCACCATCATTAAAAAGATTTTCTTCAACTAATTTTTCAATGAAAGATTCAGATAGTGTTTGATGACAAATAGTTTTATATAAATCAAACCTGTTTTTATTTTTTTCTTCTTCAATCAAGGACTCCGATAGTTTTTGATATTGAACTATAACTGACCATAGTTTATTATCAATTTTGTTTTCATTATTTTTAATAAAC
>CASELF010000023.1 GCA_949288725.1 uncultured bacterium | reverse complement strand
TCACGAATAACCCTCGACATTTTGTCGAAAGCGACTAAAGTTAATGAAACTTTCATCATTGTATCGAGCATTGTTCTTCAAAGTCCTCGTTACGTTTATTCGTGTATTTTATTGGCTGATTGCACCAGTAGGCTAAAGTCTGGATAGGCATTTCAGATATTTCTGAATACTGCCATCCGGTGGTTTTGCATAAATGGATTATGCTTTGGGAGTCGGGGATTGCAGAAACTTTCCCGATATTTCAGCCTGCAATGAAAGAACATCCGATAAATCCATTTCTAAAATATCTTCGTAAACAAGGTTTTGTCCTTCAATTTCGCATAGTTCTGCAATCAATGCATACGGAATTTCTTCTGAAGTTTTAGCTTTCAGTTGAGCTTGTAATAAATCTTTGCCTTTTCCTTCTTTAATAATAGCTGTTTTCCCCGAAGGAAGTGTTAAGTTTTTTGTCATTTTTTCTCCTTAAATATACTGGCTAGCAAAAAAAATTTTGTTTCGGTTTATAATAAATATAAATTTAGGGGGTAAGCATGAGTATTAGACCTGTATCTTTTGGAACCCAATTAAAATATAAAAAGAATTATGAAGTTCAAAAAAGGGATGGAACTCCTGTTTCAAAAGAGTATGCTGATAAGGTTGTTAAAAGAAATATAATGCTGTTTAATACAGCTGTTTTTCCAGTGCTTACTGGTAGCTTATTATCTTTATTTCATCGGGGAAAAGATAGTTTAAAAATTATTTGGGGATTAGCAGCTGGTTTATCTTTGATTGGTTTATTAACTAATTATGGTATGTATAAAATTATTTCTGAGTCTAAAGACTATGCGCCTCAACCCTTCTACAAATGGGGTGGATTTAAAGTTGTTGAAAAAGACAAATAGTTTATAATTTTTACACCGTTTAAAACCTGTTTAAATTTCAATTTAACCTGTTTAAAATCATTTTTAGGTGATTGATATCTAAATTTTAGAAAAACTCGTTTAAAAGCCTTCTGTAAGCTTAGGAGTTTTGTATGTTACTCTGGAAGCAATATGTATCGGCGAAAGGTTTGTACTACAAGCATACAAAGCTAATGCCAAAGCCCAAAATCTGTCTGCGTGACCGTTGCTTTCATCAGAATCAGCATCAAATCGGATGTTGTTAGAAGCGGTTATTATTCTTCTGACCGAGTGTAAATCTTCCCGAATTTCATGTTCTGATGGAATATAGATTGTTTTGTCTTCAAAATTTGTACGCAAATTATATGCCATTTCTTCTTTGACTTTATTAGTAAAAGTTATCGATTCAACTCGATATTTGCCAAAATCATCTTGTGCTGTTTCTGCAATTTGCATACCTAACCCTGTTCCGTCAATACAACATCTGCGAAGATGTTTGTGTTTTAAGATTTCAGAGATTATTTCATATTGAATTTTAAACGGAGTTTTTTCTAAAATTTTTAATAATCGTGTGTACTTTATATTTTCAAAAACATCTAAACACCAAATTGCTGTTAAATCTTTTCGTCTTCCAATATCTATTCCGACATACAAATCTCCTTTTATTTCATCTAAATCTTTGAGTATATTATCTTTCTCACAAGAGACAATAAGTTCATAAGATAAAAATGCTGTTGCCTCATCAATAGCAACACAACAAAATTCCTGAAGCCAGGTGTATTCGTCAAAACAGTCTCTGCGTTGTTCTTCTAACCATTCTTCTCTTTCTGCTTTTGTTGTTTTTCTTCCGTAAATTTTGTCAACCAATCCTTCTTCAACGGCAAGTTGGATTGGTGTTTTGTGATGAGACCATTTGAGAATGCCTTTTAAAATTTGAGAAATAAACCTGAAAAACAATGCTTGCTGCCCATTATGAGTCGACAGGATTCTTAAAGGATAGCCCCAGGTTATACAAGGCTTTGCTGCTCTCCACATCATCATAGGATTTTTATGATGAGCAAATTCATCAAGAACAGTTTTCCCTCCTTTGGAACGAAACGCATTTGGGTTTGAACTAAGTGCGTGGATTTTTGTACCATTAGCAAATTCAATAACGAGAGCTTTTATATCTTTTTCAGAATCTATTACAACTTCGCCTAAATCTTTAGCTGCAACATGGAATAAATTAACCCAAATTTTGCAATATTCTATGTATTCTTTTGCAGCGGATTCATCTGCTGATGAAAACCAAACAGAAGGAACACGTTTATATACACAATCTCTTACATCTTCATAGCTCTGTACATAAGTAGCGCCTATCCTTCGTGATTTTTCCCAAATTTTTATACGTGAGTTATCATTTAACCAACGTAATTGATATGGCAGAAAAAATGGTGTTTTTTCTGCCTTTATCGTTTTATTCATCAATATGTTTTATTCCCAAGATTTCTTCTTCAATTGTTTTTATTAAATCCGGAGTAAGACCTTTATTTTTTTCTTGTTTTTCACCGGCAATGGCTTCATCTTCATACTCTTTAACTTTGCCAATTAGTGGCAACATTCTTGTAAATGCATACATCCTGCCTGGGTCAATTTTTTTGCCATTGTCCATATCTGATGAAATATCCCGCATAAGTTTACGTGCAAATTCATACAATTCCGAATGAAAAGCCTGTTTGGATTTACGGAACTCTTCTCTTTTTTGATCCCAATTCCCTTTTGCTTTCCAACGGCAAATTGTTTTCGGGTTTAACACAAGTTTAGAAGCCGTTTCATCAATAGTACATTCATTATACACATAGAATCGTTCAGATTCATTATACAGATATGCCTTATTATTCAAGGTCACTCTCCATTTGATTTATTTGAATTTGTTTTTCTTTCATTTCTGAAATGATTTTGTGCAGTCTGTCTACCTGTACAATTAATTTTTCTGTATCAATTTCTGTAACAGGGATATACGGATTAAGTAATGAGCGAAGTAATATAATAAGACCAGATGCTTCTGTGTCCTTTAAACGAAATTGCTTTTTGGCATCAGCGAGCATTCCTTTTAATTGAAATCTTTCGATGTTCATTTAAGAGACCTCTTTTTTTAGTACAGGACACCACATATTGCTGTCTATTTTGCTTTCAATACGTGAAAGAATTGCTGCGTGATATTGATTGCTTTCCAATAAATCCTTTAGTATTTCAAAATTATTTTCGATGATTTTCTCAAAAGCCTTAACTTGAGATTGATGATACAGATACCAAATAGCAAATATTAATGCAGGAAAACCTATATTCTCAATCAAAGGTGAGATGCAAGTTAAAAAATCCATAATACTCCTTTAGTAGCAGGGAAAAAGAAATAAGAGCTTTCGCTCTCAATTTAATATTTACAAGATAACGCTTTTAAATAACTCAAAACAAATGAATATTTCTTTAAAAAATTAATGAAATATTCATTTGAATACAGCTCCTGCAAGGTTTCATACTGCGAATATAAGTTTCGACTTTTATATCGTTTATGAAACGGAGATATTAATGAAATTTTTTGAGGTTTTTAAAGCAGGAACATATCCCCAGGGTACTTTTTCACAGGAAGAAGTTGATGCACTTGCACAAAATTATGATCCGCAATTTTGCGAGGCACCTGTTACTTTAGACCACGAGCAAAAAGGACCTGCTTATGGTTGGGTTTCTGAATTAATAGCAGATAACGGCAAATTAAAAGCAAGTTTTAAAGATTTATCACCCGAATTAAAGGAGTTTGTCAGAAGCGGTAAATACAAAAAAATATCTGTTGAAATATACAGAAATCTTGAAGGGAAAAAGCCGTATTTAAAAGCTGTTTCGTTTCTTGGCGCAAGTATTCCGCAGGTAAAAGGTATGTCATCTGTTGAATTTAAAGAAGGAGAAGCTGACACTTTTATCTTTGAATCATTCGGTGAAACAGCTGTTAATCCCGACAATACACAAAATACGGATATAGCTGATAAAGAAGGTTCTGCTGTTAATGATGAAACCTTAAAAAAGCTATCGGAAGCAAAAGAAACAATATCTAAAATGCAAGAACAAATTGCACAAATGAATGTTTCTATTGCTAAATTGGAAAATAATGCCACAGCATATCAGGAAGCACAGGCAGAATTACTTAAGCTGCGTAATGAAATTACACAGAATAAGTTTGAGCAGTTTTTAAATCAAAAAGTAAATGACGGACATTTAACTCCGAGTCAAAAAGACTTGAGTTTGAAGATTTTAATGTCCCTCGAAAATATAAAACAGTTCAGTGAGCAGGACTCTCAAGTCGATGCGTTTAAAGATTTGCTTAATTCACTGCCAAAACAGATAGAATTTCAAGAAATTGTTAGAAAAGACAAAGTTTCTGATGCAGAGGAAGATGCTGAAAAATTTGCAAATGCCGATGAAGAGAGTCTTGAAATCTTCAAAGAAGCAAAAGCACTGGCACAAAAAGAAGGAATTCCGTTTAAGGATGCCCTCTTAAAAATAAAATTATAGGAGAGAGAATGGGTAGATTACAAGAATTACGCATTAATGCGTACCTTTCAGAAGTAGCACGTGGCTACAAAAATAATGCATTTATTGCTGAACACTTATTTCCAACAATACCATCAGAACTTGAGAAAATTGATATATTTCAATTTAATAAAGAAGCTTTTGCTCTCCACGATACAGAAAGAGCAATACGTGCAAATTCTAATGTAATTTCACCGAAGGGTTTTACAAAACACACGGCAACATTAGCAGAACACGATTTGTCATATCCTATTGATTATCGAGAAGAAAACGAAGCGAAAAAAGTAAAATTACAGCTTCATGCAACTAATGTTGTATCACAGGGATTACAATTAAAACACGAGAAACAATGTGCAGATTTAGCTCAGGATCCTGGTAATTATCCTGATGGCAACAAGATTGCCTTGTCAGGCACATCCTGTTTTACAAATAAGGATTCTGACCCACAGGGAGTTGTAGATGATGCCAAAGATGCTGTTTCAAAAAAGATAGCTGCTTATCCTAATGTGATGGTTATCGGTCAGGATGCTTGGCGTGTTCTGAAAAAACACCCACAATTAAAAGGATTAATTTCTGACAACCTTAATAAGCTTGTGACACTTGAGCTTTTAAAAGAAATCTTTGAAGTAGAAAATATCTACATTGGCAAATCTATATTTGCTAATGAAAAAGGAGAATTTGTCAGGATTTGGCAAGATAACATCGTGCTTGCCTATGTTCCACAACTTTCATCAAGAACTGAATATGATCCGTCTTTTGAATATACGGTTAGACTGAAAGATGCTCTTAATATTGATGAATATTCAAAAGAAGGCAACAAGGTTAAATATATACGTGCTACTGATATTTATACTCCTTTTTTAGTCGGAGCAGAGGCAGGATACTTAATTTCTAATACAAACGAATAAAATAGAGGAGCTAATAATGCCAAAATACTTGGTCAAACATACTACGCTTCTTCATAACAAGAAGGTGTATGGCGAAGGACGTAAAATTGATCTGACAGAAGAGCAAGCAGCTCGAATTTCAGATTTTGTTGAGTTAATTCCCGAAGAACAAAAGAGTTCTTCTAATAAAACAACCCAAAAATCAACAAAGTCAGAACAGAAAGCTGACTCCAATAAAACAGCTAAAGAGACCATACAAGAAGATGGAGATAAAGAATAATGTCTGAAAAAACATATAAACCAGTTCTGATATCTTCTATAACAGCCAAAACGGATATTAAAAAGTGTAGATTTATAGGCTTTGACGGGAATTATTGCACGGCAGGTGTAAAAGCATATGGGGTTTCAGATGTCGAAACAGATAAAGAAGAAATGCTTCCAGTTGCCTTAATTGGTGTATTACTTGTTGAAGCCGGCGGTGCTGTTACAGTTGGCGCAAAAGTCACCTCCGATGCTGAAGGCAGAGCCGTTGCTATTACTGACAGTGAAGAATGCAATGGCTATGCTCTTGATGAGGCTACAGCCGCAGGCGAATTTATCAGAATTATTAGAGGTATATAGCGGATTTTCGGTAGGGCGACGTCGAGCACTCTGCAGAACAAAACGATTAAGTATCGTTTTGTGATAGGGCGAGCAAGCCCGTAAGATGGAGCCGGACGTTACTCCGGCGACAACCCGAATAATCCAAGACACATTAATTTTGGAGAATTAGTAAATGACAGATTACTGCACGATCGATGATATTGAAACGTATGTCTCAACCTCCACCCTTGTACAGCTGACATCTGATTATGAGCAGGATGAAATAGATCGTGCAGTTGCCGAAGAGGCAATCATATATTCATCCACACTCATAGACGGGTATCTGCGTGGCAGGTACACACTACCACTGGATGCCCGTTTTCCTTTACTTCGTATTGTTGCAATAGATTTAAGTGTTTATCGTTTGTATTCACGGAGAATGCGTGATGATATGCCTGAAGTAATAGAAACAAATTACAAAAATGCAATAAAAATTCTTCAGGACATACAAAAAGGTTCTATTTCTTTAGAAACAAATACTGACACAAATTTGCCTTTGTCCTCAGTAGATTACAAAACTAATAAAAGCTATCAAGACAGAATTTTCCGAAAAGTAATGTATGAATATTAGAGATATTGAAGACAAAATTATCGAAAAATTAAAAGAAAAAATTCCGGAACTGCTTGTTCGAGGCTTTCCTGACAAACCTTCAGAATTTATGCTTTTACACCCGATAGGTGCAATACTAATTCACTATCAAGGCGGAAATTACAGCACTACCCAAAGTCTTGGTTTTATTAACCAGATCAAAACAGCCGAATTCTCAATAACAATAGTAACACGCAATTTACGTTCTAACGCAGGAGCCTATGAACTTTTGGATAAAGTGAGATCTATTCTTACCGGATTTGAAATTGATGGCTGCTCAGAACTTACCCCGACAAAAGAGAATTTTATTTCTGAAAATAAAGGAATATGGCAATATGCCATTAATTTTTCACTAACCGTACCCTGTATCCAAATTTATTAATAATCACAAACAAAATAATGAGGAGTTTTTATGCCTGCAAGCTTTCTGCACGGTGTTGAAACAATCGAGGTTCAAAAAGGTTCAAGAACAATAAAAACAGTAAAAACAGCTGTTATTGGACTTGTAGGAACTGCCCCGATAGAAGATGTTTCAGACGAATACAAAACAATTAATACACCAACTTTGATTTTAAATGAAATTGAGGCTGTGAGGTATTTTGGAAACCATAAAGCTGGCTTCACCATACCACAAGCACTTAAGGCTATATTTGACCAGGGTGCAGGCATAGTAATTGTAATTAATGTATATGACCCGGAAAAACACGAATCTCCAGAAGATGTGACTATGGGTGAAATCAATGGTTCTGTTGATGCATTGACCGGGAAAAGATTAGGAATGAAAGCATTTGAAGATTGCTATTCTCTGTTTGGATATTATCCAAAAACAATTATTGCTCCTGTGTACTGTGAGGATAGTGCTGTTGTTGCAAATATAAATACAATATGCAATAAAATTCGAGCTATCGGGCTTGTTGATGCACCTGTTGGCGCAACGGTACAAGAGGCAATTACTGGACGAGGCACTGAAGGTACTATTAATTTCAATGTTTCATCTGACAGAATTGTTCTTTGTTATCCACATTTAAAAGTTTATGACAGTGATAACGACCAGATTGTTCTTGAGCCATATTCGCAACGATTAGCCGGTGTTATTGCAGCAAAAGATATTGAAAAAGGATATCACTGGTCTCCGTCAAATACCTCTATACAGAATATTCTTGGTCTTGAACGTCAATTAACTTCTTTGATAAATGACCCTTCAAGTGAAGTTAATTCGCTTAACGAAGCAGGAATTCTTACTGTTTTTAATTCTTACGGCACAGGATTTTTGACGTGGGGAAACAGAAGCTCTGCTTATCCCACCTCAACAGACCCTACAAATTTTATCAATGTAAGAAGAACAGCAGACATATTGCACGAGTCAGTAGAATATTCAATGCTTCAATTCATCGATTACCCAATAGATGACGGCTTGATTGATTCTATCGTAGAGACAGTAAATCAGTTTATTAGAACTTTAATCGGCAGAGGTGCATTAATTGACGGCAAATGTTCGTACAATGCAGACAAAAACCCTGTAACTGAAGTAGCAAACGGGCATTTAACATTTGATATAGAGTTTATGCCGCCTGTCCCTGCTGAAAGAATCACTTTTGAATCATTTATAGATATCGAATTATTAAAATCACTGGGTGGCTCATAATGTATGCAACTGTTAATGACGTCGGTAAATTAGAAATTCATACAACAGATAACGACCTGTGTTTTAAATGTAAAAACATATATAAATGTCCGCTTATTCATTGTGTCAGTCAGGAATTGGTTATTCTTCATTATTCAGATACCGAAATCGTTAATTGCGGACTGTACAAGAAATAAAATTTGAGGTTGAGATACGGCAAAACTGGGAGATTTAACCGTGTCTAAAATAGAAATAAACAAGCTCACAAACTGTAATGTTTATATGAACGGAAACAATTTGCTTGGTAGAGCAGAGGAAGTTCAGCTTCCTCAAATAAAGCATAAAATGGCAGAACATAAAGCACTTGGTATGGTTGGTTCTGCTGAATTTTTTGCCGGAATTGATAAACTTGAATGCAAAATTAAGTGGAATGCACTATATCCCGATGTTTTAAGAACTTGTGCAAATCCTTTTACTGCAACTATTCTTCAGGTTAGAGCAAACCTTGAAACATATAACGGACTAGGAAAAATAAAAGAAGTTCCTGCAACGGCTTTTCTTATAGGAACGTTTAAAGAGTTTCCTCTCGGTACAATTAAGCCTCAGGACAATGCTGAATATGAAACAACAATGGCTGTTACTTACGCAAAGCTGGTTGTAGATTCTCAAGAAGTTTTCGAGATTGATGTATTGCAAAACATATACAAAGTAGGATTTGTCGATATTTTAACCTTGTTTAAAAAGAATATAGGTGCTTAATTTCTTATGGATGAAAGCATAATAAAAAAGGCAAATACCAAGAAATCCTTGGCTGATGAAATAGCAACACGTCAGCGTTCTTTGAATTTTTATTCTTTATGCAATATTCTGCCTGACCCTGATATAGTACTTCGCAAGCAAGGCAAAGATATAAAAATATACAGAGAACTACTGTGTGATCCTCATGTTACAGCTTGCGTTCAATCGAGAAAAGCAGGAGTATTATCACTTGAGTGGGAAATAGCACGAGGAATCAACAAAGACAAAAATATTGAGCTGCTTTCAAATCTTTTAAAGAAACTTGATATTTATAAATTAATAAATGATATCCTTGACTCTGTTTTATGGGGATTTCAACCAATCGAGGTTATATGGGAAAAAAGTGGTAACTTAATATTGCCAACCGAATTAAAAGCAAAACCGACAGACTGGTTTTGTTATGATGCGGACAACAATCTTCGTTTTAAAACAAAGCAGAATTACTTTGGAGAACTCTTACCTCCTAAAAAATTTCTTTGTCCGCAATACAATGCCTCATACGACAATCCCTATGGAGACAGAATATTATCAAAAGTATTCTGGCAGGTAGTTTTTAAAAAAGGCGGTTTAAAATTCTGGACAATATTTACCGAAAAATACGGAATGCCTCATATTATCGGTAAACATCCAAGAGGTGCATCACAAGAAGAAACCAATGCTCTGGCAGATATGCTTGAAAGAATGGTACAAGACGCAATAGCTGTTATTCCTGATGATTCATCAGTTGAGCTGAAAGAAGCAAATAAATCTTCATCTGCGGAGATTTATGAAAAATTAATCGACAAAATGAATGCAGAAATATCAAAAGCAATTATCGGGCAAACACTAACAACAGAAATTGGCAATACAGGAAGCTATGCTGCATCTAATACCCATTTTCAGGTCAGACAGGACATTATTGACTCTGATAAAAGGCTTGTTGAAAAAACAATAAATCAACTTTTGCGTTGGATTTATGAGCTAAATTTTTCCACAGAAATTGTTCCTGAATTTGAATTATACGAAGAAGAAGATATAGATCTTGATTTGGCACAAAGAGACAAAACTCTTTCTGAAAGCGGCGTTAAGTTTACTAAAAAGTATTTTATAAAAAATTACGGATTGGATGAGGAAGATTTTGATATAACACAATTTCAACAAACTACGCAGCCGGTATTTAGTCAGTTTAAAGAACAAGAAAATTTTCAGGGGCAAACACAGGTTGATGAACTGTTCGATTTAATTTCAAACAAAGAATTACAAAACCAGTCCGAAAAAATATTATCACCAATCATAGAAATGATTATGAATGGAAATTCTTATTCTGAAATCAAAGAAGCTCTAAAAGATGAAAACCTGAATACAAAAGATTTTGAAAAGGTTCATCAAAAAGCATTATTTCTATGTGAAGCGGAAGGTAGGTTAGATGGACTTCAATAAACCTCTTACTTTTCTTGATTTGTTTTCAGGCATCGGCGGCTTTAGAATCGGACTTGAAAGAGCCGGCTTTAAAAGTATTGGTTATTGTGATAATGACGAATATGCCAACAAATTATACAAAGCATATTTTAATACCCAAGAGGAGTTATTTTTTGATGATATCAGAACAATCAACACAGAAGAATTGCCCGACTTCGACATTCTCTGCGGAGGATTTCCTTGCCAGTCTTTTTCTATTGCAGGAAAAAGACATGGATTTAACGACACCAGAGGCACAATGTTTTTTGAAGTCGCACGGATTCTCAAAGACAAAAGACCCCGATATTTTATACTCGAAAACGTTAAAGGCTTACTTAATCACGACAGTGGAAAAACTTTCCAAACAATACTTAAAATTCTCACCGACCTTGGGTATCAAGTGCAATGGCAATTACTTAATTCTAAGTTCTTCGGAGTTCCTCAAAACAGGGAAAGAGTGTACATTGTTGGATGTTATGGAAAAGGATGTGCCGGAAAAATATTTCCT
>CASELF010000022.1 GCA_949288725.1 uncultured bacterium | reverse complement strand
ATACTTAAAATTCTCACCGACCTTGGGTATCAAGTGCAATGGCAATTACTTAATTCTAAGTTCTTCGGAGTTCCTCAAAACAGGGAAAGAGTGTACATTGTTGGATGTTATGGAAAAGGATGTGCCGGAAAAATATTTCCTATCTCCGGAAACGGAGGCAAAAATATTAGCACGCTCAATAAACATCCATTAAGTCCAAATAAACCTCAAGGCAACAGAATTTATTTACCGGACGGTTTAAGTTCCTGCCTTACTGCAAACGGAGGCGGACTCGGTGCCAGAACAGGTTTGTATTTTGTAAATCGGGTACGTTATGACAAATACTGTCCCTCCAATACTGTTCAAACACTTTTAGTCGCTGGCGATACTCCTTTAATGCGTGTAAGAAACGGCACTAAAAAAGGTTACGATGAGGCAATCCCCGGAGACGGAATAAATCTTGCATTTCCACAATCTAATACAAGACGAGGAAGAGTTGGTAAAGGTTGCTCTCAGACTCTTGATACAAGTTGCAATATGGGAACTATTGACGGATACAGAATCCGAAGATTAACTCCGCTTGAGTGTTTCAGACTTCAGGGATTTCCTGATGAAATGGTTAAAAAAGCAAGAGAAATCGGTCTTGCAGATTGTCGTTTATACAAAATGGCAGGAAATGCGGTAACCGTAAATGTAGTTGAAGCTGTTGCAAAAAGAATCGCAGATTGCGAGCAGAGGGCGGAGGGCTTGGACGCCTCCAAGCCCGCAGACCCGTTTAATGCGAGCAACCAAGCAGCAGAGGGTGAAAATGGTCGAACTTAAAGGCTTATTTAAACTCGCTCCGGCTGCTGCTATAAAATACTTAAAGAAAAAATACAACAAAGTATCTTGGGATTGGTATGATATTTGGCAAGAAGCTCACAATAAATCCTTTACTGTTGCTAAAGCAATGAGAGAAGATATATTAAATGATATCAGAGAAGCATTAGAAAAAGCTATTTCAGAAGGAAAAACATTCAGTACTTTTCAGAAGGAAATTCAACATGTTTTAAAAAGAAAAGGTTGGTGGGGTAAAGAATTCATTGTAGATTCAAAAGGGAATACCGAGCAAGTTCAGCTCGGCTCAGTTAGTCGTTTAAAAACAATTTATAGAGTTAATATGCAAACAGCTTATCAAGCAGGACGATATAAGACACAGCTTGACAATGCAGACAACAGACCATATTGGGAATATGTAGCGGTTATGGATGCCAAAACCAGACCCGAACACGCTCAATTAAATGGTCTTATTTTTCCGTATGATGACCCTTTCTGGAGAAGCTTTTATCCTCCGAATGGCTGGCGATGCCGTTGCAGGGTAAATGCTCTTGCTAATTACAATATCAAAAAGAAATCACAAATCAGTTCTTCAACAGGATGTCTATCAACAGAAATGCGATTGGTTTCTAAAAAATCAGGAGAATACAAACCGGTAACAGTTTATACAGACCCTCTTACAGGTAAAAAGATTGCACCTGATGTGGGATGGAGTTCAACTCCTGCTGATTAAAAGAATTTGAAACAGGATTTAAACACTATTTAAAAGGAGTTTCTATGACCGTTGATTCGAAACATTTAATAAACTGGGTAGGAGGAAAAAGGTTACTCAGAAAAACTATTTCAAACCTTATACCTGAAGACATACAAACATACATTGAACCGTTTGGCGGTGCTGCTTGGGTACTCTTTTTTAAAGACAGATGGGCTGATGTTGAGATATACAATGACCTTGATGGCAAACTTGTTAACCTGTTCAGAATAGTTAAATACCATCCCAATGCACTTAAAGAAGAACTGTCATATTTGCTTGGCTCACGAGAAATGTTTATGCAGTTTATGAACTCAACTCCAATTACTGATGTTCAAAAAGCTGCAAAGTTCTTTTTCTTAATTACTCGTTCTTTTGGCGGTAAAGGTTCTACTTTTGGTTGTGTTAAAAAATCTGCCGGCGGTGCGTGCAAAAGTCTTTCTAATACTCTAATTAAAATTGATGCCATTCATAAACGATTGGACAAAGTACTTATTGAACACAGAGATTTTGAAAAGTTAATTACACAATACGACCACGAGGGTGCTTTTTTCTATTGTGATCCACCATATTCAACAGGCTGTGGCTATGAAGTAACATCTACAGCGGACTTTGAACATGAACGTTTAAGAGATATATTAAGTAATATCAAAGGTCGTTTTCTTTTATCTTACGATGATTCTTCTAAAATTAGAGAATTATACAAAGGCTTTGAGATGATTGAAGTTCAAAGACAAAAAGGAATTAACAACAGACAAGGTATTACTAATAATATGTATAAAGAACTTTTAATTGCGAATTATCCGATAAAGAATGTCTGAACCGATAGAAATAAAACTGAATAATAAAGAAATTGAAAAGTATCTACTTGAACTTGCCCAAAAAGCAGAAAATTTACGCCCTGTAATGAAGAACATTGCAGGGATTTTAGCATATTCGACAGAAGAAAACTTTAAATCAGAAGGAAGACCTGACAAATGGATTGACCTTGCAGAATCAACAAAAAAGCAACGAGAGAAAAAAGGTCACTGGCCCGGTCAAATTTTACAGGTTACTGGTCAGCTAGCAGCTTCTATTAATACATATTGTGACAATGATTCAGCGGTTATAGGTTCAAATCTTGATTATGCTGCAATACACCAACTTGGTGGACAAGCAGGCAAAAACAAATCTGTTGATATTCCTGCTCGTCCATATATTCTTTTACAGAAAGAAGATGAAAAAAATATTATTAATGCCATTACTGATTATTTGAAATAGTAAAAATGTAACAAATAAGTAATGTTTAATTGATTAAATACTAAAATATCCAAAATTGTATTAGAATTAAAACATCAAGTTTAAGATATGTAACGATTTATTGTTAAATTAACAAAAAATTTTTTATTGATTTTTTAGAGCAAAAAAAGACTTAAGGAGAGTATATGCAAGTTCAATTTTTAAATTCTATTTCAAATTTAAATGTAAGTAATATTAACAAAAAGTACAGTACACCTTTAAAAAACAATTCAAATTCAATTATGTTTAATAATTTGTCTAATGATACTTTTGTAAAAAGTAGCGATATTTCTTTTAAAGGTATAGATAAAGAACAAGTTTCAAAAGTGAAGCAAAATATTG
Organism: uncultured bacterium; assembly: GCA_949288725.1. GTDB lineage: Bacteria > Cyanobacteriota > Vampirovibrionia > Gastranaerophilales > Gastranaerophilaceae > Zag111. Next base: position 13,378 of record CASELF010000022.1, on the reverse strand, counting down.
TAGAGGCTCTACCGGCAGTCGCTTTTGTTGGTGCGCCTGTTCTTTTTTCTCTTGGTATGACAGTTGCTTTGGCAAGAGCCCAAAATCCAGAACAAATATTTTTAAGTGATGGAACATATTTTGCTGATGCCTCTGAATTAAGAGGACCAAATGATAATATCATTGTTGATGTTGCTAATAATACATTTAAGATGAAAAATGCAGGCATAGATATAAATCCTGATAGATTTGATTACATTGATGAAGAAAATGGTATATATGAAAATGCAGAAAAAGGAATATATATCAATCTTTCAAAAGATGACTTTAAATACATTGACCCTGAAAATGGAATTTTGATAAATAAAGAAGCAGGGCTTTGTTCTGCGGTGAATTCAGATGGAGAGTTGGAAGAGATAGTTGTTCCAGATCCAATAAGTTTTGGTGCTCATGAGCATGCCGGAAAATATTGGGATCAAGGAGGAATTGACCAAGTACATGAAAGATCCAGAGAATACCCATGGTGGGCAAAAAATAGAGAACAATTTAAAGATGCTCATGGTATGACTCCAGAAGAATATTTTGGTGAAAAAGCTACTGAACAAGATTTACATATGGGTGTTGGTTATGGAAAAATCAGACCAAATGATCATAGAACAACATTACAAAAATTAAAAGATTATTTCTCTGATATAGATAATGGTGATCCTTCAACTGTTGGTTTTGACCATACTAAAGCCTATGATATTTTTGGCAGAAGAGTAGTAGATGTTCAAGATAAAGCAGGAGCTATACATAGACTATCATTAACTGATGAAGTAGACTCATTGTTACGTACTGAGAAAATTGATGATGATACATTCGTAAAATTAATGCAATTTGCAAATGAGCATAAGCTTGAAAATTACGTAACAGTTAACTACCCTGAATTTATTCAATATCTACCAGAAAATCCACAAACTTTTGGAGATTTTATAGACTCTATTCATCTTTCAAGCATGGAAGCAACACCTAATGTTCCTGAGAATATTGATAATGATGATATAGGAACGACTGATACGAGCATAGATGTTGACGATAATGGTCAAGATTCAACAATGTTTCATTTAGTAAAATCATTATTCCATCTTGCGAGTGATAATGACTAAAAGGATGGCATTTAGAATATGTTGATTATACAAGGCAATAGTTGGCATAGTCGTATGCCCAAAGCTGCAATAAATAAAAATACAAAGGTCCTATCAAATCCATATCATAATAGTAATCTCGATAATTTTATGGTTAATAGGTATAGTTTTAATAGATATTCATTTGCAGGAAAATTGTCAACTATTGATATTCTTGAAGATAAAAATTTATCCCAAGAATTTATGCAAAATAATCTTGAAAAAAACAAACCCCTTTTGGGATCTGCTGAAAATTCAAATCTCTTCTTTACAAATGAAAAAGTTGCGAATAATTTTGCAATTTTTATGAGAAATCATGCAAAAGAAAAACTGCAGTTGGCACGTAACGGCTCAATAAATCTTAACCAAGAACAAATAGGCGTATTTAAAGAATTAGAAGGTTTTTTTGATGACTATCTTAATGAAAAAAAACAAAATAATAAATTGTCTAATATATCTTTCAAAAGTAGTCCTGTACAGATATCACGAAAAATAACACAAGCAGATGAAATTGAATGTAGAAAAATAATTAATGCGCATGCAACTGCTTGTGCAACTTCTGCAGCTTTAGTTGGTAAAGCATCAGTTAGTGGTGTAGATGCTTGGGTACAAAGAGGTATTCAAACAAATATGTTTTTTATGTTAAGGGATTATTTAGATGTACCAGCTAGTGCTGCAATGATATATGGTGGTACAGAATTTTTTTCAAAAGCTTATGTCGGAATGAGAGCCGCACAATATATCAATTCTATCATGGGTATTACTGCTGATATAGCATTTGGCCCAGCAAGTGTCCCTATTACAGAGTCTACAACACGAGGGGGAAATTCTATTGCTAGTTTTTATTTAACAAGATCAATGGGAATAAACTTTGTTAAACAAGTTAAATCTAGGCAAATGAATTGTCAAAATCAGCTATTAAGATCAGGAAAATATCTATCACAAAAACTAATTATTGGAGGGGCATTAAATGGAAATATTTTACATTGTTTGAAGGATATTCCCGATGCGCTTCATAATGGATTAGTTAATGGTGCAGATATAACTACATTAAATCAAGAAAATATACTACAAGATGCATTAGAAAAAGTACCTGATGAGACTAAAGCTTTATTTGGACAATTAACAGCACAAATAATAGATAATGCAACAGAACGTGCTCCTTTAATTTTTCTTTCAAATTTCCTTCCTCCATTAATTCCGTATGTAAAAAAAGTTAAAAACGGAGAACAAGGAATTACAGCCGAACAATTTAAAGCTATTGCTAATGAAGCATTATTAAATACGATTTTGACAGGTGTTGCATATGAAGTTTGTGACTTGTCGGCAGATGCATTAATTACAGATATTGCAAAGCATAATTATGATATAATTACTCAAAAAATATTTGAAGATCCAGACATATTTAAAGAATTTACAAAAGTTTTAGATGACGTGTCAGAAAAAATAAATTTAAAAAATATTGGAAAAATTGATTCATTAGAATTTATAAATCAATTTAAAGATAGGGCTTTTATATTTGAAATATCTAGATGTATAAAACAAGACTTCCAAGAACTTGCTGATAAAATTAATAAAAAAACAAATAATGAATTTAAAGGTTCATTGTCTAGCCTTAATAATACTATTCAAAACACAAAACAATCTGAAGAAAAATTGACTCAAACAAATCAAAATCCCGATGTTCAAAAGATTGATGACTTTATCAAAACCTATATAAATAAAGATAAAACAGCAGGCTCCGGTATTAAAACAAGAGGATTTGCAAATATTGCAGGATATTCTAACGAGCTTGCACAGTTAATTAATAGTTTTGGAATCCTTGCAATTGATACAGAAAATACTTTACCAGAAGAGTATCCAAATGCGATTTTGCTATATGGACCACGAGGAGTGGGAAAAACTTTAATGCTTAATTCAGCAAGAGAACAATTTGGTTCTCCCGGAATAAAAAAGAAGCTAATTGGAAGTAAAAAAGAATGTTTCAACTCCTTATTAAAAACTGCAAATGAACAAAAAATCAGATACGAAAAAGATCTGAATAAAAGACAATTCTTTTATATAATGGATGAATGTACAACATTTTTAAGTCAACCAAAAAATGATGAAGAACGAGCTGTTCTTGATAAATTCAATGAATTTATCAAAGATTGTGCATCTAAATATCACATTTCATTGTTTATGACAACAAATCATCCTGACTTGATTTACAAACCTATTCTTGAAAATGCTGCTATCGCAGTTAAAATGCCTGTAGGTATTGCAAAACCCGATGAAATAAAAGAAATATTACAACTTTATGCCTCAAAAGCTACTACACCCATAGACTATGATTTAATAACAAATAAAATATTAGAAAAAGCACATAATACAAATAGAGCTTTTTCTAACACAGATATAAAAAATATTGCACTATGTAAAATGACAGCAAACAATTTTTCCTTAAATAAGGACAAAGGTATAACTCAAGAAAAAATATTAAATACATTGAAACATACTATACCTGAAATTACGGAAGATGAGATTAAAGAATTTAACAGTATCAAAGATAAAATTTAAGTTTATTATATTTTTTTCTCAAAAATTCTTGAGCCTTCCTTGTCTACATCATTTAGTGGTTTAAATCCTAATGCTAGCAATCTGTTTGTGTCTTCACAAGCACATTGAATTTTTGATACATCTTTAAATTGACTTCTTTGTTTTATAAGATTCATATTATCTAAAATGATTTTTACATCACCGGTATATTTGGAATCAACCCATAATATATCTCGTGCTGTACCAAAACATCCGAGGTAAACATCCACATAATCATGATCTTTTTCGGATCCGTATTTTATTCTCAAACCATCCCTAAAGTTACTCATATTTTCGTCTTTTAACGGTTTAAGTCTTTCAATTATAGGATCTTTTTCTATATCTAAAACCATTGACCGGTGTGGTTGTTTAGAAATATTGTCTAATGACGAAATATCGTTTGTTGTAAAAACTATTGTTGAATGATATTGTGACCAAGTTTTTTCCAGTAATGTTTTAAATGCAGCCAATTTGAATTTTGGCACTGTATTTTTAATAAAATTTTCAAAATTTTCTATATAGATAAATCCGGGTCGACCAGTTTCTTGAAATATTTTTTCATTATCTTCTAATGCTCCACGTATTTGGGCAGCTAGTTTTTTGTGGTCCAGTTCGTTTGTATTAGTAATTTTACTTTTATTACAGTTTGTATTAACTATTAGCCAATTTAAAACCTCATCACGGATATTTTTTTGTGAATGTGCTATTACAATAGAATTAGGAATAAGATCTTGTAGGGCATTTGGATTTATACTATTTAATTCTTTGCAAATAGAGATATTTTGAATGTAATCATATAACAAATGCTCCCTTGCATTTTGTATTTTGAGCAATACTTCGGCTTTGGATCTGACACTTTGGTCGATAACTTTTGTTTCTTTTGCTTTCTTCAGTTCTAATTGTCTATGGTATTCTTTTAGCTTCTCAATAAATTTACTGGCTAAAATACCAAAATAGTCTTTTGCATAATAATTTTTTTCAACTGCATAATTATTTTCTTCTTCTTCAGAAGTTATGTAAGATTTTTGTATATGTAAAGGAAATTCTTTAACCTTATCTTTATAAAAAGCCCTACCCTTTTTCTCAATATTAACACTACTATAATTTTTATTATAATTTTCTAATGAAAACTTCCTTAATAGTAAATAAAATCTTTTATCATTTAAAGATCTTTTCACAATATCTGGGTAAATCAAAAAAGATTCCGGTTGAAAAGTTGTAGATTCTTTATTAAACAAAGCAGAAAAGTAGTCTATGGTATAGGAACCTAAATTAGAAAATAGTTTTTCTTTAACGGTAGCCTTTGTTGTTAAAAACTCCTTTTCTCTACTTAACCCCTTAATCAATATTTCTTTTAATTTATCAAGAAAAACTTCATCAGTTAAGTTATTATTTGATGCGGAATCAATCAACTGCTCTATTGTTTTGTCTTCCCATTCATATGCAGAATCAATTATTTTTCTATTATCTTTTAGATATTTATTACCTTTAAAAGAACAAGCATCACTTTGATTTTGAATATTGTTCTTATGTGACAATACTATTTGATGGCTATTTTGTAATTTATTATTGTATAAAAAGCTTACAGCTGAATTATATATTTTCATTTTTGTTTTTTGCGTTCGTCTTGTTTTTGTAAATATGATTTGCTAAAACACCAATTCCCCCAATAACTAAACCAACAATAGCACCAACTATAGGATATTTAACCCTTACTATTTCTAATTTTATTCTACAAGATTGCACAATACGAATTGCACTTTGTTTTAATGATTTAACTTGTTGTTTTGCATATTCTGAATTATTATGCTTCTTTAAAATTTCATCACAAAATTCATTAACTTTATTTCTGTTTTCTTTTAGTCCTTGCACTACACTGGGGTAAGAATAATATCTGTACAAAGAATAGCCTGTAGCTGCCCCAGCTGCAGTTGTTGCTATTGGAACTCCAACATTATATGCTGATTTTTTATTGTCTATTTTATTAATCATCAACCCCACCAAACTCTTTTTTATCTTCTAAATAACAATTATATTCTTCTTCTGTAATATTCACCGGAGTATTTCTTATGATATTTTTAATTTTTTCTTGGCTCAATCCTTTTATGTCCTTACAAGTTTTATATATGTTTTTTATTCCGCTATTGCTATATTTTCCATTTTGTTTATTTTGTTCTTCTATTAGCGTATCAGCTAAATCCTGATAATTCAAATTCTTGACATCAAGTTTACTAAAATAATACTCTAAAACTTTAATCATATTTTCTTTGTTAGGTGGGTTCATTGGAATATGATATTCAACCCTATTTTTTCCAATAACACCAGGTTCAATCTCATTAGGATAATTAGTTGTCAGGAAAAATGTACAATAATTTTCATCTGCTGATTCAATGGCGGCTTTTATTTGTTCAGCAGTATCTGTATCTTCTCTATTTGCTATAGCTTCTACTTCATCTAATAATATTATTGTCCTGCAGTTTGTGTTGATATAGTTTTTTTGTGCATTTTCTAAAGCTGTAACGATTTTTTTTATAACTGCATCTGAATTTTCAGATGTGTCGATTTTTACAAAATATTTATCTTTCTCATCTTGTGTTCTATATATATCATCAACTATTGCATTTACTATTGCAGATTTGCCGCATCCTGTTGGTCCATATAAAAGTATTCCTTTAGGCAACTCTTCTGGATCAATAATATTTATGCGTTCTTGCGTCACTTTATCTATGAACAAATCATGAAGAATGTTTTTTTCTTTTTCATAGCCTGCAATCATATTTAAGCCTGTTGGATTATTTTTTTGCGCTTCTGCAATTTCTTTTGCTTTTAATAACGCAGCTTGAGCATTTTTTATATCAGCCAATTCATCTAAAGCATCGCTCCGTGCTTTTAATACCTTTTCTAGCAATTTTAAATCATCCAAATGTAAATCTATTTTGGTTAAAAAAGCATTCAAACCACGCTTAAGACCATCAAATTTATTATCATATTTTTTTTCAATATCTGCTATTTTCTTATTTCTAAAAAACCAGGATTTTTCTGCATTTTTCTTTTCAGCTTTATATTCCTCTTTTAATTTTTTGTTTTCTTTTTCAAAGGTATCATAATCATTTAGATCCCTTTCTTTATAATCTTTCAGTATCTCATTAAGATCGTATCTTGGTTCTTCTTTATTAAACAGAACACCAAAAGATACTCTTTTTATTCTTTGATGATTATAATTACCTTGATTATTTGTGTTAATAGCTAAAATATGCATAATGTACCTACTAATTGTCATTATTATAAAACCAGTAAATAAAACTTTTGCTAGATTGTTAAGTAAAAGTTACAAATTAAAACCTCAAGCATATTAATGATTATATACTTGTCTTTTTGAGGTATTATTTAACTTTAAGAGAACAATCATTATGAAAAAATATTTAATTACTATAGGCATAATAACATTATTTATAACTTCTCTAATGAGGGGAAATAAAATGGATAATGCTGAAGCTTGTATAAACAAATTTAAAGTTATCAAAATTGTAGATGCAGATACATTTTATATTGACTATAACAAAGATGGGTATACTCAAAAGAACGAAAAGGTGAGAATAAAACATTCAGACGGTTTTGAAACATCTTTTAAAAAGCCTTTAGATAGAAAGAGTAAATATTTAGGTTTAACAAAGAACCAATCATTATTATTAGGCTATATGGGGAAAAATTTTGCAGAAAAGCATCTTTTAAACAAGACTGTTACAGTAATTGTGGATCCCGAGAGACCAACTGACAGATATAATAGAAAGCTCGTTACAATAATTTATGATAAAAATAAAGATTATGAAGTTGAGCTGTTAAAATCGGGACTTGCCGTAATATATAATAATGCAGATGACGCATATAAATATAAAAAATATGAAAATGTTGCAAAAATAAAAGAAAATGCACAAAATAGACAAAATCTTAATTTAGTTGTTCTCAATACCCAAACAGGCGAATTTCATAAATTAGGTTGCCCTGAAACTGCAAATATTAAATATGCAGAGATTATTGAAGAACCGAATATTCCAGGATACCATAAGCCAAAATGCTGTTATAAAAATCAGAAGCCAGATTTAGATATTATTGAAAAACCTGTTGCTGACATAACAACACCTAACCTAACAATATTTTTTATAGACGGTTACAAATATAAAAAACCTTCTTCAAAATGTAGAACATCAGCCTGTCAAGCATTATTATCTGAGATTAATCATGCACAAAAATCTATATATTTTTCAATTTATGGACTTGGTGGTCAAAATGAAATATTGCAGGCTCTAATTAGGGCACAAAGGAGAGGTGTTGATGTTAAAGGCACAGTTGATATGACAGAAAAAAATATCAATATATATGACAATACAGAAAATATGATACGCCAGCTAAAATTTATAAAAAATGATTATCAAATAGCAGATAAGAATGTAAGAGATGATTTTGGGTATAAATTTGATATAACTGCCGCAATTATGCATGACAAATTCTTTATTTTTGACGCTAAAAGGGTCTTTACTGGTTCTGCAAATATTAGCAATACTTGTATTGGCGGATATAACACTAATGTATCTCTACTAATTGACTCACCCAAAGTTGCTGATTTGTACACACAAGAATTTAAACAGATGTATAATTTGAAATTTCATACAATAAAAAGCCAAATTGATGATAATACCAATGTAAAGATTGATAATAATACAACTATGTCTGTTTATTTTGCACCAAAACACCAAGTTTTTAGAGGAGACCTGCATAAAATTTTATCTTCAGCACAAAAAAATATATATGTTGAAATGTTTTATTTAACAAACAAATTTTTGGTTAATGACCTTATTGAAGCTAAAAAACGGGGAGTCGATGTAAAAGTAATTGTTGATGCGGTTAGTGCAGCGAACAAATACTCCGGTCACCACAAATTAAGAGAAGCAGGAATTCCTGTTAAAACAGAAAATTGGGGCGGAAAGATGCATTCAAAAGCAGCAACTATTGATGATAAATATTATATTATCGGAAGTATGAACTGGACAGGAAAAGCTGAACTCCATAATGATGAAAACCTTCTTATAATAGATAATTCTAATGTTGCAATTGCAACCAAAAAGCATTTCTTTAAACTTTGGAATGTAATTCCTGACAAATTCTTGCATTTTGATCCGGCTCCGGAAGGTCCGGACTCTATAGGCTCTTGCATGGATGGAATTGATAACAATTATAATGGCTATACTGATTTTGGTGATTTTAAATGCAGAGATTATTTAATTAAGTTAAATCAAAAGTGAGCAAATTTATAAATTGTTTGAGAAAAACAATCATCTTCAGTTATGAACTCATTGAATAAATTGTGAACAATATCAAGCCTGCTATGGCGTTTATTTTTTTCTTGTTGCTTTTGATAATTTTCTTTTATTTTTTGTATATTTTCAGGTTTTATCATATCTTTAAGAGAATAATCCATATTAAAGCCCATTCTTCCCGATTTAATTTTTTTGCAGTCCGTATATTCATATTTCATTGCCTTTTGGTATAAGTCTGGGTGATTTTCATAAAGTCTTATCCAATCCATGCAAGACTGATAAAAACAGAAATAACATCCTGAACGTTTTCTCCATCTGTAATAATCAGGATAACCAATCCCTTCATTAATTAGAATATCTTCAACATCTTTTTTATAAATATTGTGTTCAATAAATGGAAATTTTTCAGTTATTAATCTATCTTGTCCTGCTCCGTCTAAGCGAAATCGCTCATCAGCCCTAATCCCGATATAAAGATTTACATTTGCAGGTTTATCGGACTCTTGTATTTTAGATTGAATATAATTTTTGAATGTTTGTTTTTTCAAAATACCAGTACACCATCTATGTGCATGTGATGGCAGAAAATTTGTTGCTAAAAGTACATCATCAAAGCTTCTGTATGGCTTTAGTCTGGTTATTTTTTTGCCGGTAAACACTTCTATTTTATTTAAATAATCGTATGTTTCAGGTATCTCATGTTCAGTGTCTGCAAAAACATATTCAATATTTTTATGAATATCTGGCAGTTGGTTTTTTATAAATATTGCAAGTGCGGATGAATCCTTTCCGCCACTTAATCCAAGTATGTTATATTCCATAAATCTTTTCTCCTCTGTATTCTTGTAAACTATTCGTTAATTGCTTTCCTTATAACCGCCATTTGTTTCGATTTTTCAAGGTTAAGAAGTTGTGATAATACATCTTGCATTGTTATATCCATTTTGTAATCTCCGAAGCCGGCAGTTGCTTCGATAGTAAGAAATTTTTGAGCATATTCTTTTATTTTGAGTTTGTATTCAGCAACATCATCATCTGACCAATCTTTAGGGACTCTCTTGCCATTGATAAATGTGGCAATACGTTCTATCCATAAATCATCCGTTGAATTTTTTTCTATAACATTTTTGCTCAAAACTTTTAAATTCTTTTCATATAAGTATTCTTCTACTGCTCTAAAGCGTTGTGCTATGTTCATTCTATTTCCTGTTTCAAATGCATAGAAAAAGAAATTTCTTAATTCCAAAATTAACAAAGAGTAATTATTTTGCAGTTCTTTTATGCATAAATCGAATTTTTCTACAAAATCATTACCACATTGTTCTATAGGTTTTCTCTCCAAAATATTGGGAATATCTTTCAAAACCAGGTTTATCGGGTCTTTTGTATTAATAACAGCATTTCTTAACTGCAAAGTTGTTGTATGAAGATTCTTTGTTGTAATAGTGTAATTATCCAGTGATTTAACAGCCCAAATAATACCTTTTGTCAGGGTTAAAATATTCTGACAAGGTTTTCTTAATATGGTCTTGGATATTTCATATAGCACAGGAATTTCAGAAACAACAGTCTTTTGCACTTCAAATCTTTGAGGAGCATAAAACATTCTGAAATACATATTTGTATCAAGTTTTAGTTGAAACTCAAAATTTTCGTATATTGCAAGCTTTTCTTTACTGTTAACTAAAGCATAAAGTAAAAGAATAAAAGTTAATGATTTTGTAAGACCATATGGTTTACTTGTAAATTTTTTATAAAAATGACTCAATTTAATTCGTTTGGGTTGTAAAATAAAATCTATAGCCTCCAGTCGAAGTTTATCGCAAGAAGATTTCTCCATAAAAATTTCTTTATAAATATTGGCTTCCGTTGAATAAGGCTTTAGTTCTTTGTTTGCAAGTAAATAGTCGGCTAAACATCGAATCGCTTTTGTTAAGGCAGGTGGGTGTTCGGGTAACTTTAAATATTCAAGGTTTATGTCAGGTCTGTATGGATTTTCAGAATCAGCCCAAGGTCGAAACCGATTTTCATCGATAAACTTTAATCCTGAATCTGACAAAATTACACCATGTTTAACACGTGATGCAAGGTTATTTGCAAAAATGTATCTTTTAGCATTGGAAACCTCTGTTGATGTTAATCCTGCAATAAAATTTAAATCCTTATTCTGAAATAATGACGGATTATGTTTCAAAAGTAACAATAATTTTGAAACATAAAGATTTTCGGGGTTAGTCTTTTTCATGTTTTTTTCCTCTGTCTAGTATTGAAGTAATATCTTTTAATAATTTAAATTTATTAAAGTCTATTATACCAAATTTTTTAAAATTTTAGTCGAAAAAATTGTACCCTTTAGGGTAAAAAAAATATGGTATAATATTGTGCTTTTTTTCATGTAACAAATAATTCATAGTATATTCAGATTAAAAAATGATTTGTTATACTTATAGTAAAAGAGAGGCTATTCAAATGAAAATATTACCTATTATTGCATCTAATCATCTAGGGAAAAATCTTGTAAATTTTAAGGCTGATGTGACAATTCTCCCTAATACTGCAAAAGGCAATCAGCCAACTGAGGACAAATTTATCTTGGAAGATGAAACTAAAAAGATACAAAAAGAATTACAAAAAAGATTTCCGTCGAAAAATGATAACATACAAATATTCTTGCAACCAAACGGATTCAGAAGTAGTTATGACAAAAAATTATATTGGAATCGAATAACTGCATATATGGGATACAAAGATTCTGAAAGGGCTCGTCAAGAGATAATTCAAAAAAATATTACACCACCCAATGATGATTATGTTCTTCTTGAAAAAGAAACTATTCAGAAATTGAACAATAAAGAGCATTCTATAATGAAAAAATTGGAGGACAGACTTGATTATTGTTCGGAATACTATATTAAAGAAGATATACCTAAAATTTCATCTGAACTTATTGATAATGTAGAATATGCTATTAAAAATAGTTTGGACTATGCCTTAACAGAATATGAAAAGCCACCTATAATACCACCATCGCCAACTGATGATAATATAGATATTCAACTTCCAAACTGGTTGTAATGTAAAGAAACATTACGCACTTTCCTAAAATTACATTTTTGAAGTCAATTCATACCTTCAAAATGTTTTTATTTGAATATAAAGGTAGGAAGGTGTGTATGAAGGTAGTCCTTAATAACGATAGAGCCAGACAATTTGTAACCAAGATAGGAGAAAAGATTAATTCGCCTGAACAACGTTTGATTCTTGGTGCAACTGCATTAGCTACACAGCCTTTTATAGATTTGAATAATAAAAAAGCAGACAAAGAAACAAGAGCGGTTTCTGTTGCCAGAACAATAGGTAAAATTATTGCAGGTACACTTGTAGGTGTAGCAGTCAGAGCCGGTAGTATTGCGGCTATTAAAAGATTTTCGGGTGCAGAGCTAAAAACAATTAACGGTGTTACTAAAATTTGCAAAAAGAGTGACAAGGACATATTTGTCCCTCTATTTGCCAAAATTAGACCTAATATATCAGAAGCTGATTTTGCAAAAGAGTACAAAAATTATACAAATGCATTAGGAACTGTTGCTGCAACTGTTGCTATGATTTTTACAAACTTTATGATAGATGCACCGTTGACAAAATTTATAACTGATAAATTAACCAATACAGTTCGCCAAAACATTGAAAAACAAGAAGTCGGAGGTGTTAAATAATGACATCACCATCTCTTTATCAACAAGCATTGGCTCAAATTTATAAATCATATTCACAAGATGTCGGTAAGGCTCTTGTTCATATGGGAACAGCAGGCTGGCTGTTCTCTGCAATTGCTCAGGTGGCAATGATTGCTACTAATAAAAATATGGATAAGAAAGAAAAACAATTTCTTATTCCTCAGGAAATCGCTGACGGTGCAATCAATGTAGGTTTATTCTTTACCGTAAGTAAACTTATAAAAGATTACGCCGACAAACTTGTTGAAACCGGTAAAATTTCCCTAAAGAAAACAGATGCAATTATTGACAGACTTAATAATACAAATATGAACAATAATCTGTATATTAAAGATATTGCTGATAAATATGCCCAAAATGTTAGAAACTCCAATATTGATGAAACCGTTAAGAAAAGTGTCTTGAATAGGAAGTCAAAATATACTTCATTGTTCTACGAAAAAGCTATTTCCGAATTAGAAAATCTTTCAACTCAAAAAAATAATATATTTAAAAATAAAACTAGTAACTTAATTGCCCATAAAGCGGATCAAAATTTGCTTAATGCATTAAAACAAGGACAAAAAGAATTTCTCGGTTTTAAAAACGGTGTCGGTGTAATTGC
>CASELF010000021.1 GCA_949288725.1 uncultured bacterium | reverse complement strand
AAAAAAGAAGGTGAATTACTATCTACAAAAGATTTTTTGAAAAAAGGTATTTCTTTTGAAAACAAAAAAGGTACTAATGTAATTTCTATTGTGTATAAACATAAAAAACCTGAAGTTGCATATGGAGTTGTAAACTCAATTATCAATAATTATATTGAATTGCATAAGCAATTAAATACTGAAAAATCAAAATCTGATAAAAAGGTAATTGAAGCTGAATATAACAAAGCAAAGAGTGCATTGAATGCAAAACTTAATAGCGCAACAGGTTTGCCGGAACAAGCTATGGCCGGAGCTAGCGGACTTTCAGCTATGAGTGCATTTTCTAAATCTGCACAACAGGCTATGTCAAATCTTGCCGGTCAAATAAAAGCTGGAGAGCGCTCAAGAATTGCTGTAACTGAAGATGCTTCAAAAGTTGCGACTTTATCATCAAAGTTAGAGTGGGCAAAGTTGGTTGATGAAATGTCAGATTCTTCAAATGTTTTAGTTCTTAAAGAACCTCAAAAATTAAGAGATTTTGAATATTCTTCACCAAAACTATTAATCAATATTATATTAGGTATTATTTTTGGAGGTATTGCCGCATTATTTGCGTTAATTTTGGCTGAAAATATAGACAAAAAACTTGCTTATTCAATGCTTGGTGATAACATTATCTACGACATTGAAGACGATTTTTCAGATTTAAAACTGTTGTTACTCGCAAATTCTGATAAACGTATTACAATGGTATCATTTGAAAATATTCCAAATAGTGTATTGGCTAATTTAGAAAATGTTAGAAATATCAATATTGTGAATGCAGATATCTCAAGTGAATTTGTTAATAGTATTGGTGTTGCTGACAAATTAGTGCTTTTAGCTTCTGTTGGGAAGACTAATTCAAAATTCTATAAGCAAATCAAATCTATGCTTGATGAAATGCACAAAAATATAATCGCAGAAGCTTTAATAAAATAGTTCAAAAATAATTATACACAAATAAGTCCATAACATTATCAAATGTTATGGACTTATTTGTTTTATACATTATTAGTTCAATATCTCCTTGATATCTTCTTCTGGAGTTGTGATTGGTTTTATTTTATATTTATCTACCAAAATATTCAACACATTTGGTGACACAAAAGCAGGCAGTGTCGGACCGAGTTTTATATTTTCAATACCCAAATATAGGAGTGTTAATAATATACACACCGCTTTTTGCTCGTACCAAGATAATACAAGAGACAAAGGAAGCTTATTAACCGAACAATTAAATGCTTTTGAAAGTTCGACCGCAACTTTTATTGCAGAATACGCATCGTTACACTGTCCCATATCAAGTAATCTCGGAATTCCGTTAATTTCGCCCAAATCCAAATCGTTAAATCGATACTTGCCGCAAGCAAGAGTCAAAACAATTGTATCTTTTGGAAGTAGTTTTACAAACTCTGTATAATAATTTCTACCAGGCTTTGCACCATCGCAACCTCCTACTAAAAAGATGTGCTTTATATCGCCGGATTTTACAGCATCAATAACTTTATCAGCAACAGACAACACTGTATTATGACCAAATCCAACCGTCAAAATATCTCCGCCATTTATTCCGGTCATCTTTTTATCTTCATCGTATCCGCCAAGTTCCAGAGCTTTTTTAATCACTGAAGTAAAGTCTTTATCTTCACCAATATGAACAATTTCAGGATATTCTACTACTGAAGTTGTAAATACCCTGTCCTTATAACTATTTTTTACAGGCATAATACAATTTGTCGTAAACAGAATTGCTGCAGGAACATTATCAAATTCTTTTTGTTGATTTTGCCAAGCTGTCCCAAAATTTCCTTTCAAATGAGGGTACTTATTCAATTCCGGATAAGCATGACAAGGTAACATTTCACCATGAGTATAAATATTTATACCCTTATCCTTTGTTTGTTCTAAAAGCAGACTTAAATCCCTCAAATCATGACCCGTCACGATTATAAACGGACCTTTCTCGATATTTGTAGTGACTTTTTGTGGAGACGGAATACCATAAGTCTGAGTATTTGCCTTGTCCAAAAGTTCCATACACTTCAAATTTATTTCCCCAGTCTTTAAGACCAGTTTTAATAACTCATCCGCAGAAAGCTCCTTAGAGACTCCCTGCAATGCTTCATAAAAGAAATCATCCACTTCTGGATCTTTATAACCTAAAACTCTTGCGTGATGGGCGTAAGCTGCCATTCCCTTTAGGCCAAACAAAACTAAAGACTTTAGGCTTCTCATATCTTCATTACAATTCCATACGGTTTTTATATCGAATTTTGACTCACAGCTAATACTATCTTGTACTTTTTGAATAAAATCTTTTATGGATTTATCATCAAAATTCACATTAGTAATGGTAGTAAAAAGCCCGTCAATAATTAGTTTTGTATTAGCATCATTTTTCTGTCCGCAATTTGCTAACTCAATTAATTTGCTTGTCAAATCATCTTGAAGATTTGCCGTATCAGCTTTTTTGCCACATATGCCCTGCACCGTACAGCCTTTCCCTTGCGCAGTCTGTTCACATTGAAAACAAAACATACTCATAATTTTCTCCTTCGTTATACATATTAGTTAAACGTTCTTTATAAAAATTTTTAACTAGTGAATACGCACTCAAATAATATAGCAACAACAATTATATGTCTTGATAAAACTATATAATTCTTTTAGCTATATTTTTTTCTGCAGTCTATGAAAAAAGTTATGAATATTATGTAAATAAATTAGATTATATAAGATTTTTTACTTTTGCTTCCTTATCTCTTTGAATTTCATTATATAATTTTATTCCTGCCATCAACGAATATACATTGTTAAAACCGTGTTGAACTAATATTCTTGATGCAAGATAGCTTGTGTAGCCTGTGTTACAGAATAAAATTACTTTTTTGTCTTTTGGAATTTCGTCAATTCTGTTTCTTAATTCACCTATTGGAATATTAATTGCTCCTGCAATAGTTTTAGCCTTAAAGCTTTCAGGAATTCTTACATCAATAAGGACTGCGTCTTGAATATCTTCATAATATGCAGGTTTTACAAATCCTCTAAAAACGTTATCTGCACACATTCCTAGAATATTAACCGGATCTTTTGCAGAAGAATATGGTGGTGCGTAACAGAGTTCGCTATCAAGTAGGTCTTGAATTTTACCATTATTTCTCATAACAGAAGCAATAACGTCTATCCTTTTTTCAACTCCCTCTTGACCTACTGCTTGTGCGCCAAGAATTTCTCCTTCGGTATTAAAAAGAAGTTTAAATAAACTTGGAGTTGCATCAGGATAGTATCCGGCATGGGAATTCCCAACTGTTAATACTTTCCAATAAGGTATTTGTTCTTTTTGTAGGAGTTTTTCATTGTAGCCTGTTGTTGCAACGGTGTAGTCAAAAACTTTTAGAACTGAAGTACCTTGTGATTTTTTGTAAGTAGAATTTATTCCGTAGATGTTGTCTGCAATAATTCGTCCTTGTCGGTTTGCAGGTCCTGCAAGCGGGATTAGAACATTTTCATCTGAAATAAAACTTTTAACTTCGATGCTGTCGCCTCCGGCATAGATGTCAGGGTCTGAAGTTTGCAAGTTATCATTAACTTTGATGCCTCTGTTTACTTTTAATCCTGCATTTTGCGCAAGAGTTATTTCCGGTTTCACTCCTATTGATAGGATTGCAATGTTATATGGAATTTTTCTTCCTGATGATAATTCAATTTCATTGTGGCTGAAAGATTTTACACCATCTGATAATATTAATTCTATGCCATTTGTTCTCATTTCATTTTGAGCAAAACTTGCAATTTCTTTATCAACAGGTGTTAGAATTTGGTCGGATAATTCTATAAGTTTTGTATCGATGTTTAAATGTGCTAGGTTTTCAGCCATTTCCACACCAATAAAACCTCCGCCGATTACGACAGCATTTTTAACATTATTCTGTGCTATGTAATTTTTGATATTATCAGCATCGTTTAATGTTCTTACTGAAAAAATATTTTTATTATTTATTCCATCTAAGTTTGGTTTAATAGGATTTGCACCTTGTGCCAAGACTAATTTATCGTAATAAAATTTCTCATTTGTTTGTGTAAGTACAAATTTTTCTTTTTTATTAATTTCTACAACTTCACTATTTAGGTGTACGTTAATATTAAACATATTTTTAAAGCGTGCAGGAGTAGAAACCAGAATGTTTTCTCTATCTTTAATCACTCCGGAGCAATAATATGGTAAGCCACAATTTGCAATAGAAACTTCGTCAGTTCTTTCAAGGATAGTGATTTCACAATTTTCATCCAATCTTCTTAGGCGGGCTGCACAACTCGCACCACAAGCTCCACCGCCAATTATAACTACTTTCATATTAACCTCGCATTTTATTAGTATGTTCGTACAATATGTTTATATTATCAAATTTGTCTATATTATAGCAACTTGTGAACAATCAATATGCAAATTTTAATTTTATTTTAAGAATTAAATTATCAATTTTGGTTATTGACAAAAATTTTAGTTTTGATTTATACTACAAGCATAGGAAAAATATGATGAATTTATTTACTGTAAAATCTAATAACTCCTCCTCCTCATCCAAGTGCTCCGGGACTTGTATGAATTTTGGCGTTTAGATTTTTTAAGCAGTGAAATTTGTGATAAATATTTGAGTCCCGCTATTGTAGTTTAGGCGGGATTTTTTAGTATGTAAAAATATAAGGGGAACACATGAGATTAACTATTGATAATTATGATGTCAAACGTAGACCACAAAATTTTAAAGGCGCATTGGATGGTGCTTTAACAAGTAGCTTAAAGCTTCTTGATACTAATGAAATGGCGAATGCTGTTTTGATAGATGTAGGTGCAATGGTAGCTCCCCGAACTTATTATGATGCTAAGGCCAGAAATAAAGATGCAGGTGCAGAAACATTTTTTAGAGAATTAAGCGGAACTTTTATTAATTGTTTATCTGCAGGGTTGTTGAGTATTGGAATTGCCAAAATTGCGAATAATTTTGTTATGCCTGATGTGAAGATTGATTCTAATACTTGGTTTTCAAAAGATTCTATTGGGGTTTTGAAGGCAGCTTGGGATAATGCAGATAATAATGTTGAAAAATATGTAAGGAATGTTTTTGATAATTTAGGTGGACGTGATTATAAAGATATAAAATATTTTAAAGATATTAATTGGGACAATGTAGATTGGCAAAATTCAAAAGGATGGGAAAAAATTAATTGGGATAATACCAATTTCGCAGGGCTTGCTGAGAGATTGAAAACAAAAGACGGTATGATTTCAACTATGACCGACTTAATCAATTCTAAAAATATAACAAGCAAGGATAGAAAAAATGCGTTGAAAATAATGCAGGCAAGAATTGTAAATGCGTTGGGTGCTGAGAGAGATATTCATGTAAAAATTGGTGGAAATGATTTGTCAGCAACACTTGAGAATGTGCTTCGAGATACTTATGATATGGGTAAAAAAGTTTTCGCAAATAGTGGTGTTGATGTGAATCTTGCATTGAAAAAGATTGCAAGAGTTAATAATATCAAAATATTTGGGGCTTTAGCAGGAGCTTCTGCATTAGGGCTTACTAACCAATATATAAATAGAAAGATTACCGAAAAGAGAACAGGTAAAAAGGGTTTTGTTGGTGATGTTGATTATGCTAAAAAAGCAAAAGCAAACAAGAATACAAAACAGGAATTTGATCCAAAATTATGGTTGAAGAAAATATTAGCAAGTGCCGGCATGATTGCAATGGTAGTTACGGTTATGCGAGTTAAAAATTTGAAAGATTTTGTTAAAAAATTAGAATTTACCGGCCCTGTTACAAGTGGAAATGCCATCAAAACTGTGTATGCTTCAACAATAGTAGGTCGTTTTCTTGCAGCGGACAATGATACAGAATTGAGAGAATCTGTGACCCGAGATTATTTTGGATTTTTAAACTGGCTTGTGTTTGGTGGATTTGCGGCTAAAGGTGTTGCTAATATTTTAGACAAAGATTGTAAAAATCTGTTTAATATTAAGCAGGAGGGAAAAGGGCTTAAACATTGGTTAAATGACCTGAACTTAAAAACACATGCTGAAATTGCATCAAAGGGCACTAATTTTGCAAAGAAAAATATATGGAAACTTAATGCTGCACATATTGCAGGACTTGCATACTCTGCAATTACACTTGGCTTTGTGTTACCTATGATTAATGATAAAATGACACGATACAAAGCCAAAAAACAGCAGGCAGAGAAGAAAAATCTTGCCTAGAAGAAAATTTAGAAGATATTGTCTAAATTTTTGGGGGTTTAACATTAAAGTTAGAACGGTATTCGGTTTCTTGCCAGAATGGATGCTGTTTAAGTTTATTTAGTACGTCTTTGTTTGGGATATCTTTTATTTTTACAGTGAGAGAGTTCTCTTTGACAAATTCATGTGAATATTCAGCTTGTTCGCAATTGTCGAAATATTGTGTGAACTCTTCGTCTTTAACCGATAATAAATATTCATATTTAAGTTGTTTAATTGCGATTGACCAATTATCTGTAACGTTTGAATTCATGCTTAGGCAAAAGCAAGTGTCATCACCGCCGTTACAGTCCATTAATACAAATTTTAATTTGTTTTTAATTCTCGAAAAGTAAAAATCTTGAAAATCACCATTTTCTTCATAAATTTTAGCCTGAACTTCAATTGCTTTCTGTAATTTTACAGAATAATTCATTGATTCCAGCGAAATTTGTTTTATAACCCATAATAAACTCCATAATAAGATGAAAATTATCATATGATTTTAATATCAAATTAAGATTTTGTCAAAGTTTTTATGTTGTAGTGTGGGGGTGACTAATCTTTACAAATATTTAATGTAAAACGGCTTGTTTTGAGGTAAAATGTAATAAAGCAAAATGGAGAACAAAGTTATGACAATTACATCCGGAAGGATTGATGAAAAAAGTATTAGACGTGAAATTCAAGATTTTGGCAAAGTTTGTGAAAGTTATTATAACGGTGAACTTTCAATGTCAGAATACAAATCTATATCCGGAGGTTTCGGGACATATTCTGAACGTGGACATAAGACAGGGATGCTCAGATTTAGAATTCCTGCAGGGATTTTAGAGTTTGATAAATTTAAGTTTATTCTAGACAGCATTGAGAAATACAATGTTGAGAAAGTCCATTTTACAACGAACCAATCAATTCAATTTCATAACTTAAAACCTGAAGTTATTCCGACTTTGATGCTTGAAACTTATGATGCCGGAATTGTAACGCGTGGTGGTGGCGGTGATCACCCGAGAAATGTTTTGTGTTCTCCTTTGTCAGGGGTTGAAAAAGATGAATATTTTGATGTAAGTCCTTATGCTAAGCTTGTTTCAGATTTTCTAATAGATTTAATTGGCAAGATAAAACTCCCAAGAAAGTTGAAGGTTGGCTTCTCAAATTCTCGAAAGAATATAGTTCATGCAACTTATAGAGATATGGGATTTGTTGCAAAGGCGAACGGAAAGTTTGATTTATACACTGCCGGCGGGCTTGGGGTAAATCCTGAATTCGGTATCAAAACAGCTGAAGATATTGAACCTGGAGATGTTCTATATTATGTGATGACTATGGTTCAGATGTTTATGAAGTATGGTAATTATGAGAACAGAGCAAAGGCTAGAACAAGATATATTCCAAAAACTATTGGGGAAGAGCTATACTTATCAGAGTTTAAGCGTATCCTTGAAGAATTAAAGAAATCTGAGGATTTAAGTTTCGTTGTTGATGAAAAAACTATCTCAAAACAAGGCGATGGAGTCGCAATAAACCATTCAAGGAATATAATAGAGCAAAAGCAAGATGGTTTGTACGCAGTTAAATATCATCCTTTGTTGGGTAATCCTTCAGTTAAAGTTTTAAAAGACTTGTATGATTTGGTTTCTAATTTTGAGGATATTGGCATTAGAATTTCAACAAAAGAAGAAATGTATATTACTAATTTGACAGCCGGTGAAGCAAACAAGGTGCTTGACCTGTTGAGTTCTGATAACGCAGATACTGAATTGCAAGAGTCTGTCAGTTGTGTCGGAACAACAATATGTCAGCAAGGGGTGTCTGATTCAAGCGGGCTTTTAAGAAAAATTATTCAAGTAGATAAGGAAGAAAATTTTACTGACGGAACATTACCTAGATTATGCGTTTCAGGTTGCCCGTCTTCTTGTGCCGCTCACCAAACTTCTAATATCGGTTTTAAAGGCGGAAAGAAAAAAATAGATGGTGTGCTTGTTGATGCATTTGATATTTTTTATGGTGGCAGTGAATATCAAGGATGTGAGCGTTTTGGAGAAGTTCTTGGAACGATCAGTGCCGATAATATTCCTGAAATGTTCAGAAAATTAGGTAGAGAAGTTCAGGCTTCAAATTCTAATTTCGATAGTTGGCTTGATAATAATACGGAACGATTTATGGAAATCGTCAAGGAGTTTGCAATTTGAAATGTGTAAGTATAAGTTTCAAAACTGCTCCCGAAAAAATTAGAAATAAATTTGCATTTACGGATTCTGAAAGAGAAAATTTCTTATCTCAGTTAAGTGAATTTATAACTGATGCAAAATGCATTATTCTGGCGACTTGTAACAGGACAGAGATATATGTTGAGTCGAAGGGTAGTGTGTTTTCTATCTTAGAGGATTTGCTGGCAAAGAAGACTAATCTTTCTGTCAGTGAAATAAGAAAATATGCCAGATATTACGAAGAACAAAGTGCAATTGAGCATATTTTTAAAGTCACTTGCGGACTGGATTCTATGATTGTTGGAGAGAATGAAATTCTGTCACAGGTTAAGCAGACATATCTTGATTCATTGAGAGAGAAAAGAACTGGGTATGAATTGAATACAACTTTTTTGAGTGCATTATCTTGTGCAAAAAAAATCAAGACGCAGACTGCTATTTCAAAATCTGCATTATCTTTTGCAACATTGGCTTGCAACGAAATTAAACATTTTATGCAAAAAAATAACATATTATCTCCAAAGATTATGATAATTGGCGGTAGCGGGAAGATTGGTTCTACGATTATAAGAAATATTTTAAATAAAGATTTCAACGCTAAAATATATGCAACAAAAAGGGTTCATGGAAATTCCATTGATTTTACCGATAAAGTTGAAGTATTAGATTATACAAGAAGATTTGAATATTTGAGAAATATGGACATCGTAGTTTCTGCAACGAAAAGTCCTCATTATACGATAAATTATGAAGATACAATTTCAAACTTGTCTTCTAAAAAAGTGTTATTTATTGATTTAGCTCTTCCTTATGATATTGATAGGGAAATTTCTAAAATAGAAAATTGTGAACTGATTACTATTGATTATTTTAAAGAAGTTGTGAGAAGCAATAATTTAAAAAGAGAAAAAGCCGTAGAAGACGCACATGATATTTTAAATCAAGAATTACAAAAGATTTATAAAAATATAATTTATCACAACGCTTTGGCTAAAATTCAAATTCAAAATGAAAAGTATAAAGATTTTTCTCTTGAAAAATTTTTATATCATTTGAAAGATAAATTGGACGCAAATTCATTTGCAAATGTGATAGATGCAATAGAACAGGTAGGGAGTTGTATCGTATAATGGCTTATTTCCCGTTGTTTGTAGATTTAGAGAATAAAAATATCCTGATTGTAGGAGGGGGCAAAGTTGCTTACAGGAAAGTTATAAAGCTTCTTCCGTTTAAAGCTAAAATTACGATAGTTTCACCTGAAATATGTTTGGAACTTCAGACTCTTTTGGAAAATAATAAGAATTTAGTATACAAAAAAAAGGATGTAGATGTTGATGATATAAAAGGTGCTTTTGTTGTGATTTCGGCGACAAATAACAGTTCCGTAAATAATTGGATTTCAGAGGTATGCAGAAAAAATAATATTTTGATAAATTCAGTCGATGATATGGAAAATTGCTCTTTCATATTTCCTGCGTTGATTAAGAAAGGAGCGTTTGTTGCCGGGATTTCAACAAGCGGAAAAACTCCGGATGGGGCTGCTTTTTTGAGGGATTTAGTTGAGCAGGCTTTGCCGGAAAAGGTGGATGAAATTATTGAAAACCTTGGAAATTTAAGACGAGATTTGAAACTTATTGTACCGGAACAAAAATTTCGGGCTGAAATTATGCATTCTCTTTTAGGGTATTATAGTAATAATAATTTCGAACTTTCTTATGAAGATTTGCAAAAAGAATTGAAGAATTTGGTAAATAATATAAGTGTAAAAATTTAAGGATATGGAATTGGTGTTTAATGAAGAAAATAAAAATTGGAACTAGAGGGAGTAAATTAGCTCTTGCACAGGCCAAGATAGTAGAAGAATTATTAAAGAATAGTTTTCCTGATGTAGGGGTTGAAATTGTTGTTATCAAAACTCAGGGTGATAAAATTTTAGATAAACCTCTGGCTGAAATTGGCGATAAGGGACTTTTTGTTAATGAATTTGAGAGTGCTCTTTTGAGTGGTGAGATTGATATAGCCGTTCATAGTGCAAAGGATTTACCTTCGGATTTGAGAAGTGGATTAGAAGTTGTTTGTACTCCGCCTAGGGCAGATGAAAGAGATGTGTTGGTTGTAAGAAAAAATTCGGAAAAGGTTTTGGTTGTTGGAACCAGCAGTCCAAGAAGGGAGTTTTATGTTAAAAAATACTTCCCTGAGGCCGAAGTAAAGATGATTAGGGGAAATATTGATACAAGATTGAGTAAACTTGCAAACGGAGAATATGATGCAATAGTTTTGGCCAAGGCAGGCTTGGACAGGTTAGGAATAGGATTTGATGATAGTGACATATTTGAATTTAGGGCTTTTGATGCTGATAAATTTGTCCCAGCGGCTTGTCAGGGGATTATTGCAGTTGAAGCTCGGAACGATTTTGAATTTAAACATGAGATGTCTAAAATTAATGATGATAGAACTTATAGGCAATACAAAATAGAAAGGGAAGCTTTAAAATATTTACAGGTTAGTTGTAGTGAGATAAATGGAGTTTACAGCAAATTTTTGGATGATAATACTATTGAAATTTTACTTATGTATAGAGGTAAGGAAGTTAGAACGTTAGGAGAATATTCAAAAGTGTTTGTGGAAATTCCTCAATTAGTGGCTCAAATAAAATCATAGGGAAATTGTGATGTTAGGGAAAGTATATTTAATTGGTGCCGGTTGCGGAGAGGCAGATTTAATAACATTAAAAGGTTTGAAAAAACTTTTAGAGGCTGATGTCGTTTTGTATGATTCTCTGGTTGATGAAAACCTTCTTCAAAATCTCTCTGACAGGGTAGAGAAAATATATGTAGGTAAGCGTTATCATCAAAAATCAATGCCTCAAGAGCAAATAAATGAGTTAATTATACAATATGCAAAAGCTGGCAAGGTAGTTGTTCGTTTGAAGGGTGGAGACCCTTATGTTTTTGGAAGAGGGTCGGAAGAGGCTTTGGCAATTGAGGAAGAGAATATTCCTTACGAAGTTATCCCAGGGATCTCATCAGCCATTGCAGTGCCTGAGCTTGCCGGAATTCCTGTGACTCATAGGCAATTAAGCAGAAATTTTACGGTGCTGACAGGGTCTTCGGTTGGGGTAGATCGGAGTGAGGATATTACTCCTATTGATTATAAGGCTTTAATTAAACTTGGCGGTACTATCGTTTTCTTAATGGGATATCATCATGTGCTTGAAATAATGGAGAATTTCTTGGATGCCGGCATGGATGAGAAGACTCCTTGTGCAATAATTTCAAAGGGGTGTACCAGAGAACAAAAAGTTATTAGGGGAAATATAAAAGATATTGCGATGAAAGCCGAACAAGAACACCTTGAGGCACCTATAATAATCGTGATTGGAGAATGTGTTAATTTAGATTTAAAAGGGAAAATTTCTTCTGTTGAAAAAATTAAAGCTTCAAAGAATGAGGGTTTAAACGGAGTAAAAGTAGCTGTTACCGGTTCTGATAATTTTGTTCGAAAATTGAGCAATAAAATTGTAGCCGATGGTGGAAAGGTTCTTGATTGTGGCTTTTTAGATATCATTTGTAATAGTGACCCGCTTCCGGATGTTAGAAATTTTGACTGGATTGTTTTTACAAGCCAAAATGGTATAGAACAATTTTTCTTAAAAATGAAAAAAGAGTCTAAGGATATAAGGTTACTGGCAGGAATTAAGATTGCCGTAATAGGTTCCGGTACAGCTGAAAAACTTGCAGAATATGGGATTTATCCTGATCTGATTCCAAGTCGTTTTGATTCTGATACTTTAACAGAGGAATTGTTGTCTAAGCTTCAGGAGGATGAAAAAGTTTTAATTTGCAGAGCAAAAGAAGGTAGTGACCTGCTGGTTAATAAATTGGAGATTGGCGGTTACGATTATAAAGACTTTCAGATTTATGAGTTGCGTGAGAATGTAGAGAAAAAAAGTCTTATTTCAGCTTTAAAGATAGATTCTTTTGATGTAGATTATTTAGTGTTCGGAAGCGCAAAGGGTGTAACGACATTTTTTGATAGCTTTGGCAAAAGCTTTGATGAGAATATTAAAGTTGTTTGTATCGGTCAAAAATGCGCACAGGCTTTAAATAAATATAGTGTCGGTGAAATTTT
The DNA here is from genome assembly GCA_949288725.1 of uncultured bacterium. Taxonomy (GTDB): domain Bacteria; phylum Cyanobacteriota; class Vampirovibrionia; order Gastranaerophilales; family Gastranaerophilaceae; genus Zag111. The sequence goes on along the minus strand of CASELF010000021.1, from coordinate 6,126 downwards.
TGTTGCAGACAAATACGATATCGACGGTATAATTGATTGCATAGAAAAAGATTATAATAAGGGCTGAGTATGAAAAGATTTAGAAGACTAAGACAAAATGAAGTAATCAGGGATTTGGTAAGAGAAACAAGACTTAGTGTCAAAGATTTTATTTATCCGATTTTTGTAGTAGACGGAGAAAATATAAAAATACCGGTTAAATCAATGCCGAATATTTATCAATATTCTATTGACAGATTACATGAAATTCTTGATGAAGTTAGGGAGAGTAAAATCTCAGGTGTAATGCTTTTTGGTATTCCGAAGCAAGAGGATAAGGATGAATATGGTACTCAAGCTTATGCAGAAAATGGTGTAACTCAAAGGGCTGTTAGGTATATAAAAAAACATTATCCGGAAATTTTGTGTGTGGTTGATGTTTGTCTTTGTGAATATACATCTCATGGGCATTGTGGAGTTGTTCAGAGTGGGGAAATTTTGAATGACGAAACATTGCCGCTTCTATGTAATATGGCAGTAAGTTTAGTAAAGGCGGGAGCTGATATGGTTGCTCCATCTGATATGATGGATGGTAGAGTGGCTGCAATTCGTCAGGCTCTTGATGATAACGGATTTAAAAATACTCCGATTATGGCATATAGTGCAAAGTTTGCTTCAGCGTATTACGGCCCGTTTAGAGATGCTGCTCAATCTGCACCTTGTTTCGGTGATAGAAGAAGTTATCAAATGGATTTTACAAATCCTAAAGAGGCGTTGAGTGAAGTTGAAACTGATATTAATGAAGGTGCTGATATTGTAATGGTTAAACCTGCGTTAGCATATTTAGATATCTTAAAAGAAGCTGCTCAGAAATTTAGTACTCCGATAGCTGTGTATAATGTTAGTGGAGAATATTCAATGGTAAAAGCTGCTTCTATTCAAGGTTGGATTGATGAGAAACGTATTGTTACAGAAAACCTTATAGCTATGAAAAGGGCTGGAGCAAGTATAATAATTACTTATCATGCTTTGGATATGGCAAAGTGGTTGAATGAGTAAGTTAGAAAAGGATTGGTATGACAAAATCTGAGGAATTGTTTAAGAAGGCACAAAATATAATGCCTGGAGGAGTTAATAGTCCGGTAAGAGCTTTTAATTCGGTTAAAAGAACTCCGTTCTTTGTAGATAGTGCCAAAGGCGCTTATATCTATGATGTTGACGGAAACAAGTATATTGACTATGTGTGTTCTTGGGGACCTGGGATTTTGGGTCATGCTCATCCAAGAGTTATTGAGGCTGTCAAAAAAGTTTGTGAAAAAGGGCTTACTTTTGGAGCTCCTACTGAAAAAGAAATAATATTAGATGAACTTATAAGAAAATGTGTACCATCTATGGAGATGATGCGTCTTGTAAGTTCCGGAACTGAGGCCGTAATGAGTGCCGTGAGGGTCGCAAGAGGATTTACCGGAAGGGATAAAATAATAAAGTTTACCGGATGTTATCACGGGCATTCTGACGGATTGTTGATGAGGGCAGGTTCTGGAGTTTTGACAGAAGCGATCCCTGACAGCGCCGGTGTTCCAAAAGGTTATGCAAAATATACACTTCTTGCAGATTACAATGATGAAAATTCTGTCAGAGAACTGATGCAACAATATGGAGAAGAAGTCGCTTGCATAGTTGTAGAACCTGTGGCTGCAAATATGGGTGTAGTTCCTCCAACTTCGACATTTTTGAAGTTTTTAAGAGAAATAACAAACCAATATGGGGCTTTGTTAATATTCGATGAAGTTATAACAGGATTCAGGCTATCATTAGGCGGAGCTCAGGAATATTATGGGATAAAACCAGATTTGTCTGCTTTTGGTAAAATAGTTGGCGGCGGAATGCCGCTTGCAGTTTATGGCGGGAGAAAAGATGTTATGTCTTGCGTGGCTCCTATTGGTGCGGTGTATCAAGCAGGAACACTTTCAGGAAATCCTGTCGCTGTTACTGCTGGGATAGAAACTCTAAAAATTCTTATTGAAAATCAAGAAATTTACTCTGAAATAGATAAGAATACTGCGATTATCGAGGATGCTTATAAGTCAATCGGGTTACAAACAAAAAGAGTCGGGTCTTTGATGTCCGTATTTTTTACAGATAATCCGATTAATAGTTACAAGGAAGTTGTAACTTGTGATACTGATAAATTTGCGGATTACTTTAACCATATGCTAACTCACGGGATTTATGTCGCTCCGTCTCAATTTGAGGCGATGTTTGTGTCTGTTGCGCATTCGGCAGATGTAATAGAGCAAACTGTTGATGTAGTAGCTAAGTATGGAAAGAATGTTTAATCATTGTTTTTCTTAATAAGATTTTATGCTAGATTATCATTATGAAGACGTTTAAAGATAAAGTGGTAATAGTTACAGGTGGTTCCTCGGGTATTGGAAAATCTGTCTGTGAAGAATTTCATAAGCTTGGTGCAAAAGTCGTTATTATTGATAAAAACAGAGCTGATGTAGAATGCGATTTCTTTTTTCAGGGCGATATTACCGAAAAAGATGTTTTAGTTGATTTTACAAATAGAGTTATTGCAAAATATGGTAAAGTTGATTTTCTGATAAATAATGCGGGATTGTCAAAAGGCGGGTTGTTTTCTTGTAGTTTGGAAGACTTTTTGTATGTGCAAAAATTAAGTTTATTTGCTCCTTTTGCACTTGTAAAATTGTTGCTTAACAATTTTGGAGAAAATGCGGTTATTATAAATATTTCATCTACAAGAGCATTTCAATCTCAGCGAGATTGGGAAAGTTATGCTGCTGCAAAGGGTGGCATAATATCTTTGACGCATTCAATGGCTGTTACGTTAAAGGGGAAGGCGAGAGTCAATTCAATTTCTCCAGGATGGATTGATACTGTTGACTTTGAGTTTGAAGCTTCAGATATTAAACAACATCCTGCAAATCGGGTTGGTGAACCTATCGATATTGCAAATGCAGTATTATTTTTATGCTCTGAAAATGCCAAATTCATAACCGGTGAAAACATCGTTATAGATGGCGGAATGAGTAAGCTTATGATTTATCATAATGATGAAGGCTGGAAGTATTCAGAATAAAGTGAGAAATAATAATATGACAAAAATAGATTTACATATTCATAGTAATTGTTCAGATGGAAGTGATTCTGTCGAAGAATTAGCACAGAAGATAAAAGACTCCGGCATCGAAGTTTTTGCGCTAACAGACCATGATACAACAGAAGGGTGTCGTTTGATGGCTGAAAAGTTCGACAAAGGTTTTATTAAAGGTGTTGAGCTAACTTGTCTTGCTGAAGATATTAAGTGTCATATATTAGGTTATAATATTGATCCTGATAATCAGAAGTTGAAAGATTTGATTGCTAAAGGAAAAATTCTGAGAAGACAGAAGCTTGAAACTCGAATAGAATATTTGAAAAAAGTTTGGGGTTTTGAGTTTACTAAAGATGAATTAGATTGGTTATATTCAAGGAAGAGTGTTGTTAAAACTCATCTTGCTTGTATATTGGTTAAGCGTGGTCTTGCAGAGAATAATATAGAGGCAATGAAGAAATATTTGGACAACTGTAAAACCGGTAATACCAGATTTGACTGTAAGGAGGCTATTGAAGCTATAAAGTCTGCCGGAGGAACTGCTGTTTGGGCACATCCTTTGGGTGGAGAAGGCGAAAAACATATTGGTTTTGCAGATTTTATTCCAAGATTAGAAAAAATGCTTAAGTTTGGAATTCAGGGACTCGAATGTTATTACTCCCGATATGATATGGAAGAAATAGATTTTCTGCTAAGTTGTGCGGAGAAATATAACCTTGTTGCATCAGGTGGTAGTGACTATCACGGAACGAACAAAGATATCCCATTGGCTAAATTAAATACCCAAAATGTACCGGTATCATTTAATTTTTAGCAAAAAATTTTTTTTAGAGTTTTATCATACTGTATGAAAATTCTTTTTAATACAGGGATAAATCACTATCAGCCTGCTTTTGGAAGTCGGAGTAGAATAATATTACCTAAAATAGAAGCGGATTCATTTTCGGTATTGGATAAGTATGAAAAAAATATGCAAGAGGTTATTTATGTGATTTGATTCCTGATTTGAAAGAGTTTCTCAGAAAGTTTAATTATGTCAAAGAGAGTGATATAAAAGGTATATTGGGTGAAGGTGGGCTTTCGGTAGTGTTTGATGCAGGGGAAAAGGGTGCGCTCAAGTGTTCTTTGGAAAACCCTCTTGAATATAGAAAGCATTGTCCTGATTTTGATATCCCATTTTTAAGCCCAGTGATTAAAGTCAATAAAACATATATAGTGCAACAACCAAAGGCTGAGACAGATAATCTTGGTGTCGAGGATTGTAGAGATGTTATCGCCCGTATCAAGAAGGCTGGTTTTGAACTATCAAGAGATATGGATGAGTACAAAACAAGGCAAATCGGTAGATATAATGGCAAAAATTATCTTTTAGATTCCAGATGCGCAGAGCCTCGTCCAAATAGATTTTCAAGATTTGTTTATGATTTTTGCCAAAATCATAGACGAGTTTTTATGTTGAGAGACATGAGTAATAGTGCATTAGACTCATATGAAAGAGAAATGTTCAGATTAGCAAAAACTTATGGGCCTCAAGTGTTACATGTAGGGGAAGCTCCAAGGAAGAATTTGTCTTTATCTGAGGGAATTTCTATGATTATAGAGTTAATGAAAGAGAATATGAAATACACAAAATTCCCGTTTTAGTGTGCGGTTTTTAATAGAATTACGCCTGATACAATCAAGATAACACCTAATGCGCGCATTAAATTGAGTGTATCATTAAAAACAAGTACGCCGATAAGGAAAGTGCAAGCTGCACCGATTCCTGTCCATACGGCATAAGCGGTGCCAACAGGAATTGTTTTTTGCGCAAGAAATAGGAAGACTCCGCTTAATATCATAGCTATGATTGCGAAACCTATCCATAAAAATTTGTACGCACCTAAAGAAGCCATTTTTAAACCAAATGGCCAACCAACTTCAAACATTGCTGCAATTAATAAATATATCCAATCCATAGTTATATTATAGTTCAAAATCCGAATAAAGATGAATTTTTATAAAAAAGATTAAAATTTAATGGGTTAGTCTTCAAAAGAATTTAGTAATTCTTGCAATTCAATAAAAAATCTTGAAAGGTGATAACCGTCAGCAGCTGCGTGATGTATATTAAATGAAAATGGAAGAGTTATTCTACCATTTTTCTCAACATATTTCCCCCAAGTAATTACAGGAGCTAAATATTTTCCTTCATCAAAAACGTGAATATCAAAACTTTTATAATTTACCCAAGGTAAATATGAAACATTGAAAATGTTTTGTGGAACATTTTTAAAATCAAAAGCTCTACAATCTTTATGTTTGTCAATTATATCAACAAAATTACTATGAAAGACTTCTAAATTTTCATTATATTCTGCAACGAATAAAGCACACATTTCATCTTCTTTAAAAAAATGTGTAAAATATGGATGAATCACATCGTACACTCCAACTTGATTGTTTTCATCCCAGCCTAATCTAAATTCTTCATGAGCATTAATAATTTTACATACTGCCCACATAAAAGAAGGATAAAATCTGTAACCTTTAGACTTTATATAAGGTAGAAATTCAGTTATATCAATATCACAGGTTATACTGAGAACATTACGCAAATTATTAATATAATGCCAAAATAAATGATATCTTTTCCAATTTTTGTCTTTTATTTCAAATTTCATAAAAATATCCTTGCTTCATTAATTTATTTGATTTTACAATATAAAAATTAGTTATGCACCGTTTTATATAAAGTTTACAAAATCCAAAGCAGAATTTAATATAATACAATAAGCATTAAACATTAGCGTTTGGATTAGTATGATAGTCTGATGTACTTGTGAAAATACATTACATATTGACACATTAGGGTTAATATTGTTAAGATTATACAGATTGGTAGGTGCATAGAGGAGTTATAAAATGAACGGAATTAAGCAAAAGTTTGGGCCATTCGCAAATTTCGAATTTGATAAATTATTTTTTGGTCAAGTTTTTTCCCATTTTGCAGATGCAATTGTTCAATTTTTGTTTGTATCTATTCT
>CASELF010000020.1 GCA_949288725.1 uncultured bacterium | reverse complement strand
ATTTAGATTGTGCGCATTTACCCCCATATGGCTGCAGAGTTTTATGTCCGCAATATTGGCAGATGTACCCCTTCTTTTTTGTGATGTATTTTGTAAGACGCTCCAATATTTTTCGAATTGTCGTTAATTCATTCATTTTTTTTCTCCTAAAATAAACTTGGTTTATATGTCAAAATTATTGTTTAATTTATTGATTTTCCTTGATTTTTATTGATTTTAAACTTGCAATTTATGTTAGAATATGTTATAATATATTATATTTAAAGTTGAGTCGATTCGTTTTGACTTCAAATATAAATCACCAAAATTTAGGCCTCTATAGTTCGCTTTTTTCATCAGAGCGGATAAGGTTTTGTTTTGGTGTGAAAGGAGGACGATATGTCACCAATAACCTACAAATTCAGAAATAAGTTTGTTATCGGGCATATCGTCCACCTAAATTGTAACGTTTCGAGCTTCAACCTTGTGTTGAGGCTCTTTTTTATTTTAAAGGAGTAAAACAATGACAAAAATCAAACATCCGGAAATTACCGTTCAACTTTCAGGGCAAGACGGTAATGCATTTATGATTTTAGGCTTATGTAAGAGAGCTATGGAAAGAGCACACCTCCCGCAAGAAGAAATCGACCAATTCATGAAAGAAGCTATGTCCGGTGACTACAATAATTTATTAGCCACAACCATGGCTTGGTTTGATGTTGAATAAGGAGCTTTGACATGGAAAATAAAATTGATATGAAAAAAATTGCAGCTCAAAACGACAAGTTCCGTAAGACTTTTGAAGGTGGTAAGGTGCTGTTGACTTGCGGTGTATCAGCTTTACCTCTGATGCAACAACAAGATATTATGCAAAAAGTTAGAACCTTTAATAATTTTACGGAAGATAACGATCCGTATGGTGAACACGACTTTGGCTGTTTTGAATATTGTGGACAACAAATCTTCTGGAAAATTGATATGTATGACTTGAATTATGAGTTTTATTCTCCACAGCCCGATGATGAGACACAAACCAACCGTGTCTTAACCATTATGTTTGCGGATGAATACTGATATGAAACCGTTCAAACAAGGAAATCTCGACCGATTTTGCAGTGTCTATTCAGGAATTAACTCGTTAGTTATGCTTGGATATGACTTACCACAAAAGGAAGCTCAAGCCTTGTATGACTATGTTATCGACCAGCTCGAATGTTATAATTCATTTTTTGATACGGCTGAAAACGGAGCGGACTATAAGAGATTAGAACAAATTCTAACTTTTATAAACGATTATTTGAAAGTAACAAACCAGCCTCAAATAAAATTTATGCGTCCATTTTATAATAACAAGCTGAGTTTTGATGAGATAGTTAATCAAATGGAGCAACTTAAATCTGATAATGCTTTAATAGTAAGGATTAAATGCAAGGAATGGGATCATTACTCGGTTTTTAAAGGACTATATAAAAACAAACTAAGGTTTTTCGATAGCGATGGTATGCCTAGTATCAATATGAATAGTATATCCCATAAGAAAGGAGAGAAAAAATATCAACTCATGACAAGGAATATCTACTGTATAATTAAAGTATAACTTATCTAAACAGTAAAATTGGCTCCCAAAGTGTGTAATTAAAATATCTTTTGCAGCAATTTTACAAATGTATAGCGACAATTAAACGTTAAGTAAACAATTAAGGAGATAAAATGTTATTTCATTATGCAAGAGTTTCTACAACAGACCAAAACCTTGACCGACAAATACAAGAAGTCGAATGCGACAGATTATACTGTGATAAACAATCTGGTAAAAATGTTAACAGAGAACAACTGCAAGCTATGTTA
>CASELF010000019.1 GCA_949288725.1 uncultured bacterium | reverse complement strand
ATCTTTAAAATCCGGCAGCAGCTTTCTCAATGTTTCCCATTCTCCTGCACCGGCTAGTCCCTGCTGTGAGCGACTCATTTGACTGTATTTTTGAAAAAATATATTATCATCATATTTGTTTTCTTTCATCTGAATTCCCCTCGTTTAAAAAGTTATTTATCTCCGTTGCAATTTTTTTCACTTCTTTATAAAGCTTCTCGGTCATATCGTAGCATTCAAAAAGTGAAAGACCGAGTACTTCAAAAATATGATTAACCCTTTCGGCATATTTTTCAGGTTTATATTCAAAAGTTTCAAGCAGTTTTATAGCTTTCTTTTCGTTAATGCAATAAGCATTATTGCATGCAAATAGTACTTGATTTAAGCATGAAATAATACGAAAAACATGGCCTGCAATATAATATTTATCCTCTGCTCCCGCATTTGCTTTTACAAACATTAAAGAGAACTCTGCTTCAAATATAAAAAAGTTTATCAAGCTCTTCTTTAGAGCACCAGGGTAAATTTCTGCCTGATTTTTTAATTCGCATAAGCTTTCATTCTTAGCATATTGTATCTTGCTGATCGCCAATTCTCCACGATACATAGCACTTATATAACCATGGGGATGCCCAGTCTGATAATTGGCAGTAACAATTCCTTGCTCCGTATCTTTGATTATTTGTTCCACCCGTTTTATATCACGTAAAATCAAGTCAACATGATACCCGTTTATAACTAACCATCCGCCGCCATTAACCCAATCACCCCACGCTCCGGGAGGTACAACAAGGTCGTTTCTATTCTCATCATCCAATTCTGTAGCAATTTGATTAATCGCTGTCAGGTCAAATGATTCTGAATTGTAATAGATTCCGATATCTATATCAGAATCCTCTGTATGGGTGCCTCTTGCACGTGAGCCCCCTAATACAATGCCTTCTATGCAAGGCAAAGAAGATAATTTCTCTGTTACTATTTGAATTACATTATCTACCATACGAACACACTCCTTTTATCGATTAAAGACAAAATACTTTCTTTCCGTAGTTCTTCGGGAAGTAATCCTTCCCGATCTGCCAAACATACTGGTCGATTTGCTTCAAGCTAAATTTATCCAAGCCATAGAAGGCACGGAAATCAATCAGTATATAAGTCTGAGCTGCTTCTTTCATAACCTCATTTGCAAATACAACCTTAATCCCGGGTCGTTCAAAGCCTACATCCATGCCACCGGCTCTGGTAAACAGGGAAACGGCTATAAGTTTTTTACTTATTTTCAGACTTCTCCTCATCGTGGATTTTAAATATTAAGCAATGCTCTTTTGAGTCCAAATAAATATCAAACTTTGTTTTTCCTTTTTCGACCCCTAAATTGGAGATTACCGACTTCGGCAAGCGAACTCGCATGTCCTGCTGCAAAAGATAGGTGTCTAAGTATATTCTCTTATCCATATCCCATTCTCCTTCTAGTGATGGACTAATTTTACCCTATTTTTAGTCTAACGTCAATCAGTTTGCTTCTCTGGACAGTATAATAATATCAAGTGTTATTTGACAGAATGATTGCAACAATTATTTATAAAAGCAAGTCCCGTAGATACGAAACTTGTTATTTTGTTGCATAAACTTTGTCACTTAACAATGAAAATTCTAAAATTTTATTTATTTTTTTATAAAATTCATCAAAAAACCTATCATCCCGTAGCAATATCTATCGTTCCGTTGATAGACCTTTCGTTCCGTAGTTATTATATATAAGGAAAAGAGCCCTGCAAAAGTGCGGTTAAACACTCCTACAAGGCTCTGATATTTACTTACGGAAAGGAAAGAACTCCTTTTATGCAAAGAAAAAAGGTTCAATACTTTTGTATCAAACCTTTGCTTTTCTTATGGTGGATAAATCGTAACGTAAAACGAATATTAAAAGGGCAAATCGTTAATTTTAAAAGAAACAACCCCATCAATTTGCTATTTTTTCGCTTAAATACTTAATAAGCTGTTGTATATTTTCTTTTTGATCTTTCATTAAATACTTTACTGTAATATCCACAAGATCTTCACGATCTTTTCTCATTGACTTTAGCTCGTTTATTATATAGCCCATTAAAATTTTACCATCAGAATCATCTTTTTTATTTTCTTTTTTATAATCATTGATTATAGTATTAATTGGTCTTCTTTGAAATAAGTATGTATCATAGTAATTGTATAAGTTATTATCCACCCTAACAAATAAATTATATTTTAAGTATTTTTCCAAACTTTTTATGGGAAGATAATCAATAGAAATACCACTATACTCTTTATGGCTTTTAATGAAACATGGAACTTCCTTTTCAATATCTTTATCTAATACCACAAATAATTTTGTGCCTTTGTTGAGCAGATGTGAAGAAGTTATGTCATAAGCCAAAGCAATAGTATTTGTCCATCCGCCAGTTGGTAATACTTTTAACCTAATATTTTTCAGTAAGTCATTTTCATATAAAACTTTATCTACTATTAATTTTGCAAAATCATCTTCTACCAAAATTACAACATCATTCCCATAGCCGTCGTCGCCATAAAGATTTCTCGTTGCAAATGCAGGATAACACGGATTCGTTATCGATATAGTATGGTCAACATTTTTTTGAAGATAATAAATATTTTGAGGTTTTATTTCTCGAATGAGTTCTAATGAGTGTGTAGAGAAAAAAACAGCCATATTCAATTCGTTAGATATTTGCTTTAAAAAAAGTATTAAGCGTCTTAACGCAGATGAGTGTAATGCAAGTTCAATCTCATCCAGAAAGATAATACACGGTTTAAAGTCATTGTGTGTTATTCTTTTATTATAAATTATTTTTAATGAGTAAAGAATACTTATTAACAAGTTTTCACCAGTTGACATACGAATTTGACTAATATATTCACCCGTGTCAGTTAAATAAAAATGATGAACTCCTAATAATTTGAGTTTCTCCGCAGCTCCTTTGCTTAAAACAAATAAATTTTCATAATAACTCGAATCATTATGGAGTATTAAACCCAAATTTGTAATAACAAACTCATCCGCTTTATATAAGTTTTTATTTGACACAGACTCTAATTTTTTGATCGTGGAAAAATTGTTATCTTTAAATCTATTTCCGAAAGCGATACTTCCTTCATAAAAGCCATTAATTTGCATTTTATCAATTGACGAGGTTTTTCTCCAAACGCCATTTATACATTCCCATTTTCTATTTGTTTCGCCTAAACTAAAACTAATACAAGCATCTTCAGGTTTGCCGAAATAATCTTTCATCGGTATGTTAAAGAACAAAGTCGCTGCACAAGAAATTAGGGTGCTTTTACCAGATCCATTTTCTCCAGTTATAGCGTATAATCCTGATTCGGTTGGGAACGCAAAAGATAAACTATCAATACTTTTTATTTTTTTAATTTGCATTTTTACTTCCATATTTTATACTCCAATATTTTTTTAAACACAAACAAATACTCGTGAGCGAGTAACAAAAAATTAAACTTTATACTATTCGTTTTCCAATAGCCCGTGGCTTTACAGTTGTGTTGTTCCTTAATTATAATTTCTTTCGTCTTGAAGCCTGCCATTTCAAAAATACGCATTGTTTCAAAAGCAAGCGGCTGAACCATACCTTTTTTACGTGTATCACCCATAAGAATAGCACAGAATTTATCCTTTTTCAGCACACGATAA
>CASELF010000018.1 GCA_949288725.1 uncultured bacterium | reverse complement strand
CAAATTTGTAAAAATACAATCATCAAAGAAAATCTCAGAAATTGCCAAATTCATTATTTTGTTAATTTCTTCCGGTGAAGCTTGCGAAAAATCAATATTATCAAAAAAAGCGGTCTTCTTGCTGTAAAACAAGTCTAAATCGCAATGTTTATCTTCGTTATATAGCTTTGCCATGGTTATTTTCTTAATGTTTTTATATCAGCCCGCACATTTTAAGATGATTATATGCTATTGTAATGTCTTGAGGCGACATTAACTGTTTTTTTCGGTCGTTCCAGTTATGAACTTTTGTTATTGCTTCATCAATATTTCTTGCACCTTCTTGTGCAACAACCCAATGAACGGTTCCCAAAAGCTCCATACCAAAGGGTGTTTCAAATCCACTAATAATTTGTTTTATTTTTTCAATATATTGGGATAAATTTTCTGTTGAGTTGGCAATAAAATCATCTACTTCCGAGAGAATTCCATCACATAATTTTATGTGATTTACTTCCGTGCCGTCTTTTAATCCTGTAATATAGTATCCGGACAGATTATCTATTGCATTGTGCAAATTTGCACAGAATGGCCCATAAGGGGCTTTGGTGTATTTTAATTTGCCGTTTTTCATTAGCAAATTTATAAAATAAACTAATTTTTGAATTTCTATGCTGCTGAGTTCATACAAGGCATCATTATATATCTGTATTGATTTTAGAAAGACTGCTCTAAATGATGTAAGAGTGGCTTTTTCTTTATTTTGTATATTAGTAAAGTTATTTGTAGGTTCGTAAATATAGCAATCAATATCACTGCATTGACTTAATTTCTCTACAATATATTTTTTTACAATATTCCAATCAAGACCACCGTTTCCACAACCAAGCGGAGGAATGGAAATAGATTTTATTTTCAGTTTTTCTATGACCTTACATAAATCATTTAGACCTGTCGTAATATATTCTATCTTAGATTTTTCTCGCCAATGATTTTTTGTTGGGAAGTTTATAATATAATTGGGTTTGTTCAAAAAACCATTGTCATATACAAACATTTTTCCCGGAATAATTTCTTTTTTATCGCAGGCTTTTTTATATTGTTTGAAGTTATCTGGATACAGTTGTTTAAATTGAAGAGCGATACCTTTTCCCATGACGCCGACACAATTAACCGTGTTGATGATGGCATCAACTTCTCTTTCAAATATGTTTTTATTATTTTCAAAATATATCATCAAAAATACCAATCTCTTTTTATCTGAACACTTATATTTAATCCTAAAAATCTTAATTTTTGTTCAACAAGTCTTTGAGTTTCTTCATTAAATACTGCAATATACAATATTTTTTCAAGATTTATTTTATTTTTTATTAAAAATTCTGCTTCACGAGCTTCTTTTCTCTTAGCATATTCAGTTTTTTTCAAGTTACTCTGAAAATATTTACAATATCCTCCTAATAAGGGTGGCTCAAAAAACAATTGCCATTGAATTTTATCAAAATCTTGAGGTTTTGTATAATATCCTGCATATTCTAAAATAGCATGATAGTCAGTAAAAACATAGTCTAAATCGGAAACGGTATTAAAGTCGGTTACAAAATAGATTATATTTTCTTGCTTATTTTCCTGAGCTTCTTCAACATTGCCGTTAATTAGAGTATAAAGCATTGGAGAGCGGGGAGCAAACATAAAAGGAACATAATCATGCAAATTTGTATTTGTGTTTGGGACTAATTTAAGATGCCTTTTTTCTTGGACACTTGCATATGCTATATTTGTATAGAATTGTCCTTCTTGAGCTAGTATATTATAACTTTTTAAGCAACCACACCTAAATATGCTATCAAGATTACTAATAGCAGTAAAATGAAATAAAAGTATCTGTTCCGGTATTTGTGGCATTATCTTACATCTCCGACTCAATATTATAAATATATTCGATTATTTTCAATGTTTTCTTTGTTGTTTTACAACATTAGAGATGATTTGATATTCTATATCTGTGATATTGCCTCTAGAAATGGACAACAAAGTCATTTTTTTGCTACTTTTTACCAATATTCAGCATTTTATTAACGGTATCGTTTAATTTATCCCGCAAATGTTCAACACCCAAATTTACATAAACTTGCGTGCTTTGAAGGCTTTTATGAGTTAAAGCTCTTTGAACGATAAAGGCATCTGCTCCGTTGGCAATCAAATAGGTAGCTAGTGTATGGCGTAAATCGTGAATTCTTAAGTTAGTGATTTGAGCTTTTTCTAATATACTTGCCCAAGCTCGCTTTATATCTTCCACATGACCTGATTTTGATGTCGGAGAATAAAACACCCATTCGTTTTCAGCTTGTTCCCAACGCCTTTGTAAAACTTCCATAGCCTGTTCAACTAGGGCTATAGTTACGTTTTTGGCGGTCTTGGTTTGAGGAATTTTCCAGATTTTAGCTTCCATATCAATATCTGCCCATTTCATCTCCAAAACGTTTCTTTTGCGAGCTCCTGTATAGATGAGCATTAAAATTGCATCTCGGGAGATTTCATTATCATATTCATCCAAAACGGCAAAGAATCTTTGAAGTTCGGCATGTTCCATATATCTTACTCTGGGTTCCGTTTTGTTTAATTTTACGGAAATTGCAGGATTTCTCCCATCAAATCGCTCTTCTTTAATGGCGTAGTTATAAACGGTTTTGATTAAAACCAAACAATGATTGCCAGTGTAGTTTCCAAAGTTTTCAGATATTTTACGGTGTAAGGTTTTCAAATCATCGCCGGAAATATCGCTTAATCTTCTTTTGGCAAGCTTGGATATTTTAGTGTTCCACATACTTTTATAACCAACCATTGTCCGCTCACCAATAAAACGCTCACGTTCTTTTACAAAATCATCAAAAAGTTGTTGTAAGGTTGTGTCTTCATTGTATTTGGTGCTTTGTTTATGAGGATTTTCTCCTTTGTTAATTGATACTTTAACTTCATTTGCCTTTATTCTTGCCATCTCGGGAGTCAAAATATCTGTTGTGCCTAGATATGTTCTGACAGGACTACCTTGTATTCTTTTATATACATAGTATGTTTTAGTTCCGTTAGGGGTTACTTGGAGCATAAGATTAGGTTCAGCAGTATCGTAATAGTAACTGCGTTTGCTACTAGGCTGTAATTTTTCAATATTACTCTTTGTGAATTTAAATTTATTGCTTTCCATATTTCATCTCTTACCTGATGGTCGTTTCGGTGCTACGCTGGTGCTACACATTTAAGCAAATTTTATCCAGTTCAGTAAAGGAAGTCAAGAGTTTGCATTTAAAATTGATAACGATAAAACAATGAGTTAGTAAAAATATCCTTGTGAAAGTCAAATTAAATAAAACTCAAAGGACAAGACTCATAACCTGAAGGTCGTAGGTTCAAATCCTGCCCCCGCAACCAAATAGAAAAAAGCCAGCCCTTGAGGCTGGTTTTTTTCTTTTTGTATGGCGTGGCTGATTTGAACCTACGAAAAAAGTAGGTTCACGCCAAGTGAAAGGCGGGCGAAGAACGCCGGTGAGCGTAGCGAATGAACGCGAAGGAACAAGCGTTGCAAAGCAACGTCGCGGACAAATCCTGCC
>CASELF010000017.1 GCA_949288725.1 uncultured bacterium | reverse complement strand
CTTGAAATCAGACGTTCGCCAAAAGCGTGGTTTAGGCTCACATGGGCACTGGGTTCGGCTTTGCCTCACTCGGCGTGCCCGTCTGATTTCGCTCCCGACGGAGAGGGGGGGGGAATTATTTGGCAAACTGTCATTCTGAAGCATTACAAAAAATATCGCCGCAATGATATAACTGTGTTCAGAATCTTGCCAGTTTGATGTGTAGGCACTTATCCGGTAAGATCCTGAGCTCGCTCACTGCGCTCACTCCTCAGGATGACAGTAATAATGGCGTTCGAAACGAAGCTATATTAATTTCAAACGGGGTTCGGGGCGGAGCCCTGATGTGACCTTGACTAGAAACAGTTGTGTTTTGAGGAGATTTTGACCACAGAATGTAGGTCGGATTTACTAATCCGACAAAATTTTACTCCCGCCGGAGAGGGAGAACCCCGTGGGGGTTCGATTCCACAAAATCTAAACTTTAAAATATGAAAAAATTATGGTGATGACGGGAACACAATCGAACCCCGACAACGCCAAAGTTATTTTAATTGAAATGTTTACAAATTACAACTTAATAGATTTTGAATCTATTGAAATATACAAAAAATGTGCATAATAAAAAAGCCCTGAAGAAATGTCTTCAAGGCTTTAATAAGGAGTTAATAAACAAAAGGAGAAAATGAAACAAATCAGAGTTTCCCATAATACCATTTAACTTTTTGCCGGATAAAATCCCCAATTTCATTTTGTTTAACTTCCGGATATGCCGGCAAATAAATTATGTCGATTTTACCCGCACTTGTTGTTTTCGGGTGTGCTTTTCCAAATTCATAATGCGTCAAAACTGTTTCCGGAGTAATTGCAATATTATATTTTTTGCAGAGTTCCGCTATAAGTTTGAATGTTGCTTCACATTGCTTTTTTGCCAACGGATATTTACCAACATTTTTAGAGTTTTGAAAACCCAACATTCCACACATAGCAACACCAATTGAACCGGTATTTCCGCCCCCTGTGTGTTGTGCATATTCCCCGTCATTGCAATTTTCGTTGTCTTCTGGTTTATACATGCCGGCAACGGTCAACCCGTCACCATTAACCATAAAATGATAGTGTCCGAACTCAATATTGTTCGGTTGATTTGTGCCTGCTGTCCAATGTAATATTATGCGTTTCATATCCTGCCCCCGCTTTTAATTGTGCTAATTCTAACTTTATATTGACCTGCTCTTGCTGTATTTCTTTTTGTGTTTGCATTACCGTTATTAAATCGTTTGAAGTCTGCGCAATAGTATGAATTTGAACACCAACATCAACCAATGCGCAAAGAAATAAAGTTCCAAAAATCCCCAAAAGCGTAATAAAGAAATTTTTATTCTTCTTTTTCGCTTCAACCATTGCTTTTTGTGTTTCATATATAATATTAACTTTATCCACAAACGACAATTGACCGTCTTTTTGTTTCGTTCCGCCAAAGAAAAAATCATGTGTATCACTGCATTTGCACACAAATGATTCAAATTTTTTTTCCATTTGTTCAAGTTTTTGTTCAAAACTTTTTTCCATTGCTTCAAATTTATTTTTCAACACTGTGTGTTGTTCAAGACATTCTTGTGACTGTTCTTGTCGCATTATTTCCCCCGATTAGTTGTATTTCAAAAAGTCTTCAAATAGGTTGTCAAACTCTTTTTTATCCTTTTTTGAAAAATTATTGTAATATTTATATGTAAGTAAAATAATTTTTTCGGCTATATTAACGGCTTTTTGCAAACTTTCACGGTCTTTTAAAATTGCCGTTTCTGATTGTTTTTCTTTTGCTGTTTTTGCAAAGGAAAAGCCACTGTCTGTGGCTTTTCCTAATGCTTCAATAGCCTTTGGAACATCAAACGGCATTATTTTTAACCCCGATTTTCGCAATATTTTTAATTGCAAACTCTTTTACTTTTTCAAGTGCCGGCAATAATGCGTCGTCCCATGCGGGTTTACTATCAGTTATGACAATTTCAAGTGCATTGTAACCCCTGTTTGTAATAACCGTTAAAACGTCTTTAAGAACGCCCCAACCCTCTTGTTTTAATTTTTCTTTGTTTTCTGCTTCCATAAATACCCCCATTCTTTGTATGTATCAACAAAAAGACGGCTTTAAAATGCCGTCTTAACTATTTTTATTTGAATTGTTTTTCTTATTTGAATTGTCTTGTGCCTGCGACGCGTCGTCTTTTTCATTATCGTCGGAATCGTCTTCTTTTTCGTCTTCCGGTGTTACCCCTTTTATTTTGGTTTTCAATAAGTCATAAATCAATTGTGTCACATCATCTAAGCACGGAACAATCAATTTTTTTATTAAAAGTTTGACGAAAATATTTAATTTTTGTGTTGTAAGCACTTTTTGAACGTATTTAAACATTGTAAGGTCAAGTTGTTTTTTCTTGTTTTCATTATTCTTTTTTGTGCTTGCAAGTTCCGCAATCTCATTTTGCGCAACTGCGGTAAATCCATTTATAAAATTTAAAAAACTTTCTTTTTGCATATTTTTATCCCTTTCATGTTAAATTTTGCACTAAAAAAGCACGCCACCGTTGCGTGCTACTCCCGAAACGCCCAACCAACCCAGCCAAAAATTTTATTCTGAAACAATTTCGGAATATTCTTTTTCTGTAATTTGTTTTTTATTCAATCGTTCTTGAACTTCTTGAATTGTTATCCGTCCGGCGTCATACAATCTTTTTAAGGACTGAACAAACAATGATGTCATAAAATACCCCCCTCAATTAGTTGTAATGTGTAATTGTCAATAATATCGTTTTCATGTTTTAATTCGATACTTGAAGTTAAATCATTAACAAGCACATATCTTTCATACTCTGAATGTGTCAAAAAGGCTTCATCATAACAAAAAACGGTGTATTCCTGTTCATCACTTCCAATTCTTGTTTCATTTGTGATATTTTTTCGGATATAAACACCGTCAATTGAACTTGTTGAATCAACTTCAATTGGTTTACATAGGCTTTCCGCCCTTTTCCAATTTATTTGCACTTTTACCCCCTTTTTTATCTTTACGCCTGATTAAATCCTTGCACGCTTCAATATTTACATTTTGAATAATATATTTTTGGTAAGCGTTGTATGTATCGGTATATTTAAACCAACCGGTATAACTTAAAATTTGACTTGCGTCATACCATGTCGGATTCGATTTTGCTTTAATTTTCCGTGCTTTTCTAAGCGCACGAACAAATATTTTTCCGCGTATAGTCGTTTTATCTCTGTAAAATTTAAACCCCATAAAATCAATAAAACGCCCGCGTCTTTTCCCGTTTCGGTCAATATAATCAAATCTAAAAACTTGATAATTATCCTTGACAGTCAATTTCATGCCTGCCAAATACTGTTTAATTTGTTCAAGTTTTAAGTGTAATTCCTTTTTATTTCTTCCGAAAATTACAATGTCGTCCATATAACGAACATAGCATTTAACTTTTAATTTTTCTTTCACATAATGGTCAAATGGTTGTAAAAACCAGTTTGCAAACCATTGTGACGTATAGAAACCAATCGGCAACCCCTCTTTTATTTCGGTATCACCCAAGACCGCACTATTAGAATCAAGAATAAAGAAAATTAAATTCAACATTCTTTCATCATGAATTGATTCTTTAAATCGGGTCTTTAATAAATCAATATCTACACTTTCGTAAAAATGCCGAATATCCAATTTCAAAACATATTTAATTTCAGACTTATTATTTCGGATAAATTTTTCAAGGTGTCTTTTTCCATGATGTATGCCACGATTAGGAACAGAGCCACAAGAAAATTCATACATTCCATGCATAAACATTGGTTGTAATGTTTTCACGACGACGTGTTGCGCCCATTGTTCGGGGTAAAAATACGGTTGAATAACAACACGCTTTTTAAGCAAAAATCCGTCATTTATAACAGTTGCAATGTGTTTAATTGGTTGATAATCGCCTTTTAACAACCATTCGCGGAATTTCTTAATATATTTTTCTTTGTTTAATAATATCTTTTGAACGTTCGGACGGTCTTTTTTACGCTTGCTTGCGTCCATAAGCGACGAATATATTATTTCGTCGCTTGTTGCAACTTCAAAGAGGTGATTAAATGATTTCATTCTCTTACTAAAACCTCACGGACTTTCGACATGCTACTAATCCATGCCTCTTTTGCGGTCAATTTTTACCAAGCGGTACGGATAACAAACCACATTGTAAGTCTTAATAAATTAGTATGAGAGCGCGACGCCATAGTTCCAATTCGAGTGCGACACGGCATTGTTCACATTCAACGCAAAAGCACCAACCAACAAGCCGTCATTCGGATTGCTACCAAAGCGCGCAAAACCTTGATTTATTACCCTAGTAAGTGAGCGCGACGCCATAGTTCCAATTCGCATGAGAAACAGTATTGTTCAAATCAAGGTAGAAACTACCGGCTAACAACTGTGAATTGGAATTCCCACCAAAGCGCGCAAAACTCGTGGCATATTACCCAAATTTTAAATGTTCAACACAATTTCTTGCAAAAATAACATACCACAAACATATTTATTTTTAAAATACGTAAAATAGCCCGCAAAAAAAATTTTTCATGAGCCTTACGGCTCAAGACAAGGGGGGTGAACCCCCCAAACCCCCCAAAGAGGTTATTTGTAAGAGAGCGCGACGCCATAGTTCCAATTCGCATGAGAAACAGCATTGTTCAAAGCAAGGTAGAAACCACCGGCTAACAACTGTGAATGGGAATTCCAACCAAAGCGCGCAAAACCGACAAGTGAAGAATTACTCCAAAGTCCGTCACAAAAATAAGTGGAAGAAGAACCCCCCGAATCTGCCGACGGAACAAGCCCATAGCCGGAAACTAATTTCATTGATTTTATATATAGTTGTGAAATTGTTCCGGGTAAGGTCACGCCGGTGTCAATATATCCGGTTGAATCTGTTTGATTATATCCGGTCGCACTTGAACCGTCTTGTGTTCCGTAAGTAAATTTAACATACAATTTGCCGTTCTTTTGAATTAAACCGTTTGTGATTTTCCAAATATTTCCCCACCAATTTTGAATGAAAAAAACAGTCACACAACCGTTGTTGTTGTCACCATAGAACATTCCCTTTTTGTCATTTGTTCCGGTAGTCAATAATTGATTTGTGTTTGATTCATTTACATAACCAGTATAACGCCCCGTTCCGAATGTTGTTTGTGTGTCAAGCGATTTTCCGATTAACATCAAAAGAAAATTTATTGCTACTCTATCGGCGTATGCGTCAACGTTCCAACCGGAACCGTTTGCACGTGCATTGGCAATTTGTGTGTTTCCTGCTAAACTCCGACAAATAGTTTTGCCGGATAGTGAACGGATTTTATTGCTAATATTTGAACCGTCGTAAATAGCACGATAAACATATTGTTTTAATGTTCCGTCTTCACCATAGTGCATATAATCCTTATAATTTTCATCAACCTGTTTATTTGCAATATAAACATGGATTTTTGCACCCTCTTGAACGGCTTTAATCCAAAATTGCGCAAATTGCACCATTGCATTGCCGTCATAACTTTCATTTGAAACATCTGACGGTGTGCCGTCTTCTTTTTGTGTTAGGTCGTCCGGATTCAAATAATAATCAACAACACCGCTTGTTTTAAGCATACAAGGACGCGCCAATGACATTATAAATGTATCTTTCCAAGAACCATAGTCAAAGACTTCATTTTCATAATCCATGTGTGCCGGTGTAAAGTCTTCATTTATCCCCGCATATTTAATGCAAGTTTTCGGATTTGAATTTGTTGTGTCAAGAATAAATTCATATATAACCGTACCGAAATAATTTTGCGGGTCAAGGTTACAAACACCATTAACCGAATAAGGAAAAGCACGATAATAATATTCTGTTTCGGTGTCGTCGTCAATTTCGTCAACATACGCTTCTTTTGAATACTTGTCACGCACTGTATTTGTTAAAACAACCGTTCCGTCTTCCGGTGTTTCCGGGTATGAACCCGATTTTTTTACAATGACCGTTTTCCACCATGTGCATAATGTTAAATCATTTATGACCGTGTCTTTCGGGTCATTCCAATTTAACAAATAATTTGTTCCGCTTTTTTCTACCCGTAAATTTTTACAATTAGACGGCGGAATGCCTGCGGAAACTGAACGGGCTTGAAGTTCCCCTATTGCTTCATCTATTATTTCAAAAGGTTGATTCAAATCACGTTCAAAATCAAATAATTGATTGCCGTCTTCTGTCATATCTGTTAAATTTAAACCTAAATTTTCAGTTTGTTTCATTTGTTTTAACCTCACAATATTTATTTTTACTCAACTGTTGCATTTCTGATTTTGTAAGCACATTATGAATTTCTTTTTTTAGCAAAAACTTATATTGCCAAAAGAAACCAATGTGCGCCGGAATAATATCTTCAATCTGTTTGACTAATGCAGACAAAGCACTTTGACTAGGTATTCCATAAGAACCTATGAATTGAAGTTTTATTTTCCCCTCAACAAAACTTGCGTCAATTTCGCCATTTTTCCAAGTATTACATATATCTTGAATTAACTTGATTGTGTTTTTCCCATTTGCAAGCCAACGCGCCCATATTGCGGATTGCCTTTCTTCTTTTGTTGCGTCTGCAAATGGTGTTAATTTCATCAATTTTTCATAAGACGGGATTGACAAGTTCAATGTGTCAAAAAAGAATTCATTTTTTAAATTTTTTATATACTCATGAACTTCTGCAAGTTTTTTATGCACCGCATAAAATAAATCATATACAAATTGACTTTTGCGGTCATATTTATGTAGTTTGTTGATTAACGCTGTTAACAACATTTTGCACCTCTGTTAATGTCAAAGTTCCTAACACGGCAACTTCCGTGTCCGTTTTTGTGTCTTGCACCTTTAAATTATCAATTCCGCCATTTATTAACATGCCGGAATGGTCTTTCACGCCGTCGGCTTTTAATATATATGATGAAATTTGTGTATAAGACACAATCCCGTCTTCACTGAATGCAATTTCTTTAAAATAAGATTTCAAACTTGCTTCAATATTATTTTTAACTGTTGTAAAATCAAAACCGGTTTTAATTTCAATATTTGCACTAATGGCAACTTCTTTTTTTAATGCCTTTGCAACCGTACAATAAGCACCGCATGGGGCTTCGCCGTTCCCCTCTCCCCAACCGTCACCCAACGGGTCAATATAGTTTTGAACTTCTTCAACTAATTCGTCGGTCGCAATCAAGTTTTCTTCATCAAGAATAATGACTTTTACCGTGTTGTCACCATTCCATAATGCTTTTACTTTCGCGTCTTTAACGCCGGTAATTTCACGCGCCCATTTTCTGTAATGGTTTTTATTGCCGGAAACAATCGGCAATTGTAGGTCTTCATAATATCTTTCACGCAAAGAATCGTCGCTTTCATCATCATATCCGCCCGTTGCGTTTTGGTTATTTACAATGGTTGATAAACCGTCAATTGTAACCGGAATTTTAGTTATAGAACCCGCCGGAATATTGCCAATTGTGCCGGCTGTTGTGCATTCAACCGGAATTTCTGCAATCCCAGTGTCTGAAACAAAATCTTCCGTCACTGCAAACATTAACCCTGTATCGGATTCACCGACTATCTGTCCGGCTGTAAGCGAAAAGCCCGTTCCGGTTGTTGTCAATATAGTCGTTGCCTTTGTTGCCGGCTTCCACTCAATCCCGCGTCTTTGAAATACCCAACGGCGCAAGTCTTCACCGGTCATATTATCAACATTTTGCCATGAAAGTATCGTTTTAATATCTTTTAAAATTTCATATATATAAATTGCTATTGCACGCAAAAAATCCCATATCGGAAACCCGATTGTTTTTTGATATTTTTTCGGCATATTCGCCAATAATTCGGACGTTATTTCGTCTTGTGTTTGATTATATAATTCTGTCATTTTATACCCCTAATGTTGCGTTACACTCTGCGCTTGCGCCACTGTTTAAAGCAACTGTAATTTTTAAACAAAGCCTTGTTCCTTGTTTTTCAGAATCATAAGAAACAATTTTTCTTATTGACGGACATAATAAAAACCCCTCACGGATTTCACGTTCAATTTCTGATTCAATATATCCGTTATTGATACTTTTTGAACCCATCATTTTTTTATATGAAGTACCGAATTTATATCCGTCATAAATTTCAAGTGTTCCAATATCCGTTGAAAGAAATTTTTGAATCCACTGTTTTGTTGCTTCATATTCTTGAATCAATTCCGGTGAACCGTCCTTGATTACATATTCTTTTTTGTCAAAATCAAATTTAAAACATAACAAAACACTTTCGGCATTTTCAATTGACGCCGTTAAACTTTCAAGTGTTTCGTCAATATCATCTTCCGGAAACATTTATTCCCCCTTTGTCGTCAATTTATCAACAATTACATATTCTGAATCAGATTCCAAAGGCGCAACAATCAATTTATCGCCAATTTTTAATTCACATTTCAATGCTAATAGTTCATCACGAACCGCCAAAATTGCATTTGATAAATTTGCAATTGCATTAGGCATATTACAAGGCGCACCACTTTGTGAGTGTGTTTCCGTGACTGCTTGCGCTGAATCCGTTTCGCTTGTGACTGTTTCAGATAACATGCCGGTTGAATCAATATTGCAACGGAATGTAAACCATTCAGGAATAAATAAATTCCCTAATTCTTCACTTAATAAAATTTGCGAATTTGCAACCGTCAATTGCAACGGCTCAATTGCTTGCACTGTCGCAATTGTTAATTCTTTGTATGAAGACGGATTGTTGCGTTTTTTAAACTCTTTTGCAAATTTTAACGCTAATTTGTCGCTTTTATCTGTCATACTTTCACCAATTCCGCATTTACATAATGATTTTTATTTGAAATATTGTGTCTTGTGCTTTTTGCATAATAATCACCCGAAAGTCCATAATCCGGATAATCTAACGATAAAATTGAACCTTTTTTAAAATCGTCCGTTCCTAACATATCAACCGATATTGAAACCGTAACTTTGTTTAAATCTTTTAACATATTTTGAGCAACAACGCTTTTTGACGTCTTGTCATCTTTGTCAATTGATTCTATTTGACCGAGTAAACCAAATTTTTGAATACTTGCGCTGTCTTTTGCACTCGCAACTACAAATGTTGTTTTCTCTTTTGTGTCAACAAGTGTAATAGAGTTTTTAAGGTCTTGAATTGATTCGCTAAATGTTATATTACCTAAACTGTCATTTATGCTTATTAAATGACCTTGTGCAAGTTCAATTTGTGATTCGCATTTTTGTTTTGTATTAACGATTTCAAGTTTTCCGTTTTGACAAGAAAAAACATATTGTGCGCCTGTTTTTTGTGTCGCTAGTTCTAATAATTCAATAATAATGTCCGAAACGGTTTTGTCTTTAAATATTTTTGTCACATAAGCATTTATTGAACAAATATTCCCGCAAGGAACATTAACTTTTGCACATAATTGTCTTATTGCGGTGTCAATTTTTACTTTGTTAAACTGAATTATTACTTCATTTTTGTTCAAATAAAAACCATAATCAAAACCCGAATATGAAAATGTTTTATTTGTGTAGCGTTGTTTATCTGTTAAAATTCCGCGCAAAACCTCTTTTCCGGTTGTGCCATTTGCAATAAGTATTTTTGAACCAATTTCAATGTCACTTGTTGATTCAAAAGAAAATTCGCTTGCAATTGTTTCAATATCATCACCCCAAGACAAATTTCCGCAATTTTCAACTTCTTCTTTATTAACAACAATCTTATAAAGTGTCTGCATTGTCCGGATACTCCAACAATTTTAAGTTATAAATAATATCACCAATTTTGTCATATTCATATTCAAATGAATCAACGACAACAAGCATGTTTCGGATTGTTTTAAATTCTTCCGTTATTATCAAACGAAATGGAACTTCCGAATGTTCTTCCAAAAATGTGACATATTCTTTGCCGTCCGGTAATGATTCATATTCTACAAAGTTATAAAATAATTTGTTGACGGGGAAAAAAGACGACCATTCGACCGTCCTTAAACCCTTTCCCCCCAACAAAACAATATCCCCGAATTTTAACGTTTCAAATGTTTCGTGCTTATTCGTTTGACCGAATTTGACCGGCGGTTGAACAAAAGGAACAACCAACGTCAAAAGTCCGTCCATATCTGCAAAAGTAATTTTCATATATTACACCGTTTGAAGTTTATTTTCTACCTTACTAAGCAACATGTCCGCAAATTCTTCAAATAAGTCACGATTCCCGATTAAATTGCCTTTAATATCAAAAACAACTTTTAAATTGACTGTTTTATTTTTATTTTTGGCAATATCATGCGGAATTATTTGTGAACCGGACGGAAGATTGACAATTTCACCGCGCCCGCCCTCATTTATTCGGGTGTTTCCACCTTGAAAATAAGGCGTTCCTAATGCATGTTTGCTCGGTTTTTGCTGTGCCTGCTGTTTGTCATATTCCGCGCTTGCTTCGTTTATTTCTGCTTTCTTGTTATCTGCCCAACTTTTGACTTTGCTTCCAATGCCACGAAAACCACCCGCAAGTTGAACCGCTTTTCCAACCCATTTGCAAAACTCAATCAATCCACGAACTATTAAACCAATTGGAGTAATCCAACTTAATAATGTCGCGCCGAATTTTACAAATGGCGCAATTTTATCCCATACTATTTTTGCGCCAAATACAAAGGAAGACCACAACAATTGCAAGACAGACCAAACACCGCCGACAATTGAGCGGAAACCCTCAAATTTGTTATACAACAAAGCAACACCGCCAACTAAAACACCAATTGCCACCGCAACAAGTCCAATTGGATTAGCAAGCATTAACGCATTCCATACCCCTTGCGCTGTTGAAACTGCTTGAATAACTGATTTTAACGTTTGAATTGTTTTGATTGTGTTTGAAATAACATTAAATGCAATTATTGATGAAACACAACCCGACGCAACCGGAATAATCGCGTCCATATTATCTAATAATATTTTTATAACATTAGAAACTTGACCGATTGCACCGCCTACGACACTTTTAATTGTCGGCATATTATCAAAAACATAATTTGATAAATCCATTAAAACCGGTATAAATTGAGTGCCTAACATTGCCGTAAACATGCCGGAAATATTTTTCCATTTTTCCAATGCGTCACCAAAATCATTGCCGGCGTCAATAACTTCGTCGGATATTTCAAGACCTAAACGCCGATATTCGGCGCGCTGTTCTGCAAGTTTTTGTGTTGTTGCATTCAATAATGGCATAAGTTCCGCACCGGAACGTCCGAAAAGGTCATTTGCTAATTGTGCCTTTTTTACACCTGCCGGCATTTTTTGCAAAGCATTAACGCATTCGTTAAATATTTGTTCTTGACTTTTTAACTTTCCATTTGCACCGACAACAGAAACACCCAATGCACGAAAATTTTTAATTGCGTTTTTATTTCCAGTAGTAACACCGTTTATTTGACCGACAAGTTTTTTGAAACCCATTTGCAAAAATTCTATTTGACCGCCATTTTGCGCAAGCAAATAATCCCATTCTTGAAAACCTTTGCGTGAAATCCCTATTTTGTTTGACATATCATCAATACGGTCGCAAACTTCACCACCTTTAACCGCAAATGCTGTCATTCCGCCCACCGTTGCAACTATCCCCGCACCGGCTAACGAAACGGCATTTTGAAATCCTTTTCCCAAAGAATTTGAGAATTTTTGAACTGTCATTGTTGCTTTTTGCAACTTTTTTTCGGTTGTGCCTAATTTGTCGGCAACGTCTTTTAATTTTGATGAAAATCTATCTTTTAATGTCAAAACGACACCAACATTTTTAGGCATTTTATCCCCCTGCGATTATTTTAAATATTGATTCAATTCGTTCATTCTCTTTTTCTGCCATGCATTCCATTGACGCAATAAACATTGTTTTTGCGTCTTCTGACAAATTCAATAAATAATCAAGATTATGTCCTTTTTGCAGATAATAAGCGACGCAAGACAACCAAACGTCGCTTTTTATTACTTTTTTAATTTTTCAATCTTTTTAGCGTCAAAACCATATATTGACAATATCGTGTCTGCAAAATTTGTGATTTCCATGACATTATTTTCAAATATTTCTTCAACTATTTTATAAGGTGAATCTTTTATTCCGTATTTTTCAAGCATTTGTTGATTCCGAAACATTGGAACAGATAAATATATAATATACAAATTAGTATTATGAACACTCATGTTGCCGTCTTTTGCGTCAAACAATGCTTCCATTATTTTTGACGGGTCAATTTTTTCAAAATCAATTCGTCTGTCTAACACTTCGGAATCAAAATACATTTTAGGTTTTTGAGTAATTTTTTTACTTTGCAAAAGTTCTTCAATTGTAAGTTTTTTCATTATTACTTCCTTTCTTATTTGATAACTACTAAACAATTAAACCCAATAAGTCATAATCTTCGGCTTTGAACGGAACTTCTTCGTCCTTTACCGTTTTTTGCTCAAAGTCCAACAATGTTGCTTCGTCAATTGTTACACCAGTAAGCGAAATTCTTTCCGCACCATACGCCGACGGGTCGGCAAGTTTTCCGACGACTGTAAAAGTCGGGTTTTGACCGGTTTTCCAAAATGGAAGAACCATTGAAACAATTGTTGAATCTAATTTTGTTAAAGTGATTGTTCCGGCAATGGAAAAACCCAACCACTTTTGATATTTTCCGGATTTGCCGGCAATATCCATTTCTTGATATTCGCCGGTTACTTTGGCTTGAAATGATTTGCAATTACCTAATTTTAAACCATTGAACCAAACTTCACCGTAAGTTCCATTTATAGTTTTTTGTGCAACCATATCTTTTGGCATTTTTTATTCCCTCATTTCTTAAATAGTGACAACAAAAAGCGGGCATTGCGCCCGCGTTGAACATCTGAATAGCTGAAAATTAGTACATTTCAACCGTCGCTTGCAGACCTTCCATTGCATTTAAGAATTTGACGTCAAGCAACAAGAACACCATGTCTTTATATGTCAATTCTCTTATTTCTTGGTCTGTCATTGCGTTAATTTCGGCTTCGTCTTTCCCGCTTGAAATCCATTTTTCACGCTGTGTTGCAACATCTACATCACAAGTGTTGTCATAAGACGGGTCAAGGATTTCAAGTCGTTCTAATTCGCGAATATACGCTTTAACGGCGGTAATGAATAAACATTGATTATCATAATGATTTTTATAATTACCTTTGTATGAGTTTTTGAACGCATATTTAACATCAGTTTTTAATCTGCGCATACCCTCAACAATACAAATTGATTTCATGTCTTCTGTGACATTTGTTCCTAATGTCACTAATGAATTGACCGGACTAGCAAAACGAACCCCGTCTTCATCATTTTTAAGGATTAGCGCACCCTCTGTTATTTCTGCCGGCATTGTGACAGATTTTAAATCGGTAAATACTTTATAAGAAACCGATTTTGAATAAGGACAACCGGCTAAAACACCCGCAATTCTCGGTAAATAATCAAGTGCCGTGACAACTGTTCCGTCTGTTTTTTCAACCTTTGGATTAGTAAAATTAACAACGGACATATTGTCTTTCGCGGTATTATAACAAATTGCAAAAAGTTCACGTTCCATGCAATATGTTGCAACTGTTGCTTGGTCGTCGGCATTATCTGACACCAACCAGTCAAAGTGTAATTCGTCAAGTTTATCAACGTATGTTTCCAAATCGTCGCCATGCTCAAACAAAATAACTTCAACCGCGCCACCGTCAAAAATTTCGGTAACTTTTGATTTTAATTTTTCGTCTTCAATACCCGTGTTCAAAGAACTTGTAAAATCACTAATTTTATAAGTTGTTGCGTCTTCTTCTTCACTCATCAAAGTTGCGTCTTTGTGTGCAAAAAGAACACGTCCTTTTTCGCCAACCGCAATAAGTTGTGCGACGCGCTGTTTGAATATGACATCAATCGGCGCTTCAATGTCTTCAAGTTTTAATGTTGCCATAAATCCCCCTAATTTATATTTGTCTTATCTTCAAGTGTTTCCATAAGTTCATTGTTGTATGTTTCACTATCAAGATTGTTTTCATAATCAACAATGATTGCGTCTTGATTTTCCTTTGCTTCCTCGATAAGTACATTGATTTTGCGCTGTTGAATTGAAATTATTAAATCACACGTCACAAAATTTTCATTTCGATTTTTTTTCACGTCGATTGAATCAAATTCAACATAAAAGATTGTTTTGACTTTTTTCTTTGTGACAATGCGCACTTGCATTGGTTTTAAAAAAATATTTGATAAAAATTCTTTAATTTTAACAAGTTCAACATTGTGCGTTCTGCTATCCGAACCAAAATATGTAATGCTAAATGCTTTTATACTTTGAAAAAAGTCACTTGAAATATTTTCATCTTTACGGGTTACATCTTGAATATAGAACGCCGGTCGGTGTTCTCTCCTGTCGTCATTGTCAATAATAGGAATATCCGGAAAATATTTTTTCAAGACATTATGAAACCCTTTTAATATATGCAAATCTGTAATCATTTGAACGTTTTATCCACTAATTTTGAAATGAATGTGTCAACATCTTTGGCAAATTCGCTTTCCATTTGAACTTGCGCTTTTACAAATATTTTTTTACCCTCTACAAAACCATTTTTCGCGCCACCCGCACCGGAACGCCTGCTTGCACCTTTGTTTCTATTTTCACCACGTGCAACTTTAAAGTGTCCGTCTTCAATCAAATGACCATGCGGTGAATCATTAAAAAATTTATATGAAAATTTATCTTTTAAACCGGATTTTCCACTTTTAAAACCTTTTAAATAATTACCGGTTTTCTTTCCTAATTCTGATTTTGCAATATTTTTGGCAATTTCTTTTCCTTTTTTTGCTTCTTGAATTACAAATTTTTGCGTTTCTTTTGGGAATTGGTCTTTTGCTAGTTTTAAAATATCTTTTTCAAGATTGCCAATTTCATCAAAAATAAAACCGTCCATGCTGATTAGTCCTCACAAGTAACAAAAATTTGCATTTCTTCGTCTAGTTCATCATCATCAAGAACATAATCAATTGAATATTCTTTGCCGTTACATTCAATTTTATGGTCTTGCGCTGATATTTTAGGAAAATTCAAATAAGGATATGAAATTTTATGTGTCGTTTTTGAAACAATAGTTCCGGCTTGTCTTCCTGTAAGTAACGAACCAACACGCGATTCAATTCGTGCAAAAAATGATTTTATCGGCTTATAATTATGTGTTATTTCGCCAATTTCGTTTTCTTCACCCTCTTTGTCGAGTTCCAAAACGGTAATCAATTTGTTATATTTGCCACAATCAACCATTTTTCCCCCTAAACGCAAGCGTTTTTAATAGTTCGGTGATAGCATACGGATATTCAGACAAGGTTTTTTCACCAATTGCATTGCGATTATAATAGCGATAAGCAACCAACAATCGAATTAAATCTTTTTGCAATATGTCGTTTTCGTCATATTCTTGACCGGTTTTTTCTTTTATAAATGCTTTCGACCATTCAATTAAATCTTGAATCAATTCGTCTTCAACATCATGACCGACTTTTAAGTATGTTTTTATACTATCTAACATTTTAACCTCAAAGCATATTAAAAGCGGGTAAGTTACCCGCTTTTAATACTTTCATTATCAAAGGAAGCAATAATGAATCCTTATGAACCCGAACCGCCGTCACCTGATTGTGCTTGCGGTTTATATTCCACACCAACAAACGCGTCTTGCATTGCGGGCTTACCGTCTGCAAGTGCTGTAATCCTGTAAACTTCCGCATTTTGATAAAATCCGGCATCTTTTGATTTTTCAATTGTCGGATTTGACGCAAAATTAAAGACATATTGATATAAATCACCAAAGACAATTTTATTATCTGCCATTGCGTCATAAACAATAACGCGGTGTCCGTCCAACATATCGCCAAAACCATTGGCGGTATCTTTGACAAAAATCGGGTCGCCGATTTCATTTTTTATCTTTTTAACAAGATTTCTTGTCTTCTTATTCATAATATAAACGGCATTTTTTGAATACTCAGAATTCAATTCTGCGTCTATATCACAAATGGCGTCATAATCAAGCGTTGTAATTTTTTTAAAAGTCATTGCTTTTGTTATGCCTGTTGCCTGATTTGTTCCTGTTCCGTCCAAAATTGCCTTATCAACGGCGCGGTTTAACTTTCTTGTAAGTGTATTTACAATAAAGTTTTCTAATGCGTCAATTGACATTTTTGAAATTTGAGCAGAAATAGAAACAAATTTGCTTAAAATATACGCGGATAAACTAAGCGGAACAATGCCAGCGGTTGAATCTGTTCCGGCTGTTCCCTCTGCCGTCCATGCACATTCTGAATTTGAAGACTCAACGCCGATTGTCAAATTTCCCGCAATCGCATAATGTTGAGTATGCGCAAATAAAACCGAATTCTGTTCAAGTTTTTCAATAATTTTGTTCAAAGTTTGTGTCGGAACTACTGCGCCGGCTGTTGAAGTGGTATAAGTCAACGCGCGTTTTTCCATTTCGTCAAGTTCTTTCCCTTGCAACTGTTTGAAAAATGCACTTCTGTATTCTGCTGAACTTTCATCAAGTTTATTATCTAATTCACCACCGCCAATTTGACGCACTTCAATTTTGCCGATTTTAATTGAATTGGCAATTTCTTGACGTTCTTCAATACTTCTTTTTTCTTCTGAAAGTGCCTGTAATTCCGCTTTGTATGCTTCCAAGTCACAATCTTTGTCATTTTGAAGACTGGAACGGATTTCGGCTTTTCTTGCTTCAATTTCTTTTAATCTTTTTAAAAAATCCATTGTGTTTTCCCTTTCATGTTTAAGTGATAACTAACAAACTTTATAAATATGATTCAATAATCAATCGTTTACGCAATTTTGAATTTTCCAATTCTTTTTGTTCATTCTCAATTTCCATTTCAAATAAACTTCTTGCAGAAACCGACGTATCGTTATATGCGGGAATATCCACCACCGCAACATCATATAATTTTTCAATCTTTAAAATAGTTCTTGTGTGTGTTTCTTCATTGTATTTTTCTTCTTTTACGCGAAAAGCAAAAGAACATTTGTCTAATCCGCCGGCTTTGACAACCGAATAAACATCACGTGACGTTGTTGTGTCAAATAGTTCGGCGCGAAAATACAACCCGACATTATCTTTTTTAAGTTCAAGTGAACCGCCACGCGTACGCGCAAGTAACATTCCGCCGTGATTATATTTAAGACAACAATCGGAAGTGTCTGTGTCGTCAAATGCATGAGCGTCAATTACTTCTTTGTATTCAACACCGCCACATCTGAATAATACTGTCGGTTTATCAAAAACAACCGCGTAACCCTCCAAAATCATTTTCCCGTCTTTTTCTTCAACGGTAGCGTTGCGCAATTCAACTTCTCTAAGTTGATATTTTTTATTAAATTCTTTACTCATTTTCTGATTCTCCAACTTGATATTTGTTTGCTTTTTTCAAATCAACGAAATTAAGACTAATTAAATGACGGTCACCATTTTCAATTTCCGGCAATTCCATGAGTTTGCGCGATTCATTTATACTTAAAACACCCAACGGCATAAGTGTTGAAATTGCCTTTGTGCGGGTGTCCATACTTGCAAATCCCATTCGCTCGGCGGACATTATAATGCTTTGACCGGATTTAATTTCTTTTTCTGTCAAAATTTTACTTGTTAATTCAAGTGAAAATTGTATTGAAAAAGGCTCAATGACATTGTTCCAAAAAGCGTTGAACTCTGCTTCTGTATATTTTGATTGAACAATATTTTCCGAAACATTATAATAACGGAATAAATCATTTGAAACGGCTTGCATTTGTTTGTCGTCAATAACTACCGGCTCTAATTTAATTTGTTGAAATTCAAATTTATTATCTATAACACCAATTCCACCGGTGTTTGATATATCAAGATAATTAGAAACAAATTCATCTTTTTTCTTTTTCAATTCGTCTTCTTGAACAAGTGACGACGCTTTCAACAACCCTTGTAATTTGTTTGAATTTCTAACACCATTAACAATTGATTCAACTACTGAATCATTTAATTTTAATGTCGGCTCTAACACATGGGCTTGTTGACTGCCTGTGAAGTCGTCTTCATTGAAATGTCTTCTTAAATGAATTAGTTCTTCATAAGAAACAACAAACGTCATATTGTTACACCTAAACCGCGCATAAAAATATCCGCCTGCTTCCAAAAGTTCAAAACTTTTATATGGTATAGGATAAAAAGCACAAAGTTTTCCGGCTTCATTATGGTGACAATAAACAAATACATTATTTGAAGACCACAACATTGACGCTGTTTTATATATAAATTCAAAAGAACTCATATATGGATTCGGACGTGTACCCAACAAATATTGCAAATCTGAATCTTTTTGAAAGTCGCCATTAAGCATGTGTTTTGGCTGTAATTTTGCGCAATTTATTGCAATTGCATGAATACAAGCACGTGCAAGCGCAATATCATAAACACTTGAAATATTGCTTGTATAATACGGAACGCCATTCAAAAGAAAAGCACTTTGCAAACTTTGTGGTATCTGTTTAAATCTACCAAATATATTTTTAAAAATTCTATTAAAACCCAACTGCATTGCGATATTCGTCCTTATTGTCTATATATGCAACATAAGCGTCTAATATAGCCATTGCACCGTCAATTCTGCGCGTTTGATGAACGGCTTTAATCGGTTGAATATTGCCGTTTACATCTGTTTTAACCGCTAAATTTGTTAAGCACCATTTCGTTATTGGATTGTTATTGTAAACAATATTTTTTGAACGAAAATCATTTGCCAACATTTTTAAAGGATTAGACAAAATTTTTGCATATTGTTTAACTTCGTACATACATGGCGCGCCAAATTTTGATTTCATACTTTCTACAATTTCACGCGCACACCAACGGTCATAACCTATAAAACTTGGATATATTTTCTTTTGAATTGCAAGTTCAACAAACCAGTCTTCAACATCTTTTCTGTCAATTTTATTACCGTTTGACAACCTCAAAAGTCCTTGATTATACCAAACATCATAAGGAATATGGTCTTCTTTGACACGTTTTTCAAGTAAATCAA
This sequence comes from uncultured bacterium, assembly GCA_949288725.1. Taxonomy (GTDB): domain Bacteria; phylum Cyanobacteriota; class Vampirovibrionia; order Gastranaerophilales; family Gastranaerophilaceae; genus Zag111. Next base: position 71,906 of record CASELF010000017.1, on the reverse strand, counting down.
AAGGCAACCAATACATTTGTTCAATAAAAAGTGTGTTCGGTCTGTCCGGCAATTCAAACATTGCACAAGCCGACGTCAAGTCCGTCGTTTCTGATAAATCAAAACCACCAATAAAATAAGCCGGTTTAATTTCATCAAAAACAAATGTTTCTTCATTGTTTATTTCATCAAAACTAAAAAAGGCTTCTGCAACTGTTTCTTTTATATTGCAATCTTTTGTTAAAAAATTTGTAAGTTTGCGCGGGTCGTCAAGGACTTTATTATATGCGTTTTGCATATAATCAACCGACTTTGAAACACCCAAATTCGGATTTGCTTTAATCCACATTTCCGGATTTGAATATTCTTCCCTTTTATCTAATTCATATATAACCGGAAGAAAATTTTCATTAAATTGATTACCGTCTTTAATTGACATTAAACAACGGCTTGCCATATCATAAAGAATGTCAAAAATTCCCTCACGGACATAACCCATTGTCGATAATGACAATATAATTGGCTCTTCACGTGCTGACGTTGAATCAATTATGACGTCATAAAGATTTTTATCTTTCCATGCATGGATTTCGTCCATTCCGGCATAATGAGTATTTAACCCGTCAAGTGTATTTGATTCAGAAGATAAGGGCTTAAATGTGCTTTCAAATTTATCACACCTTAATTCATTAGTTCGGCATTTTATAACAGACAACAAGAACGGTGATTTTTTCACCATTGACATTGCTTCTTGCCAAATAATTTTTGCTTGGTCGCGTTTTGTCGCCACTGCGTAACACTCCGCGCCGGCTTCTGAATCGGCAATCATCATATAAATAGAAATTGCAGACGCAAGAAGTGATTTTCCGTTTTTACGTCCTATTAGCAATAATGCTTCCGAAAATCGACGTTTGCCAGTTGTTTTTTTTAAAACACCAAAAAGCGCACAAATAAACGCCTTTTGCCACAATTCTAATATAACCGGTTTTCCGCCCCATTTACCTTTGGAATGTCTGCAAAATTTTTGAATAAATGTCAATGCATGATTGGCGCGTTGTTCATCATAATAATATTTACTTTCCGGATTTTGAATTTCTTCCGCAAGGTGTTTATATAAAATCTTTATTTTTTCGCAAGCGACAATTTCGCCGGATTGTATTTTTTCATTATATTCAATAATCGGATTAACACGTTTTTTAACTTTCATATTAACCCGTCCTTACTATTTCCCGCCTTTTCCTGCTTTCAAAAATTCGTTAAATTCTTCCATTGCGTCATTGGCTGATTCTTTCGGAAGTAAATCAATCAATTGTTTAATAATCACGGCATAGTTTTTAATCATAATGTTATGCACTTCAACCGACGCGGATTTTTTCTTTCCCCATTGGTTAGCACCATTTTTGTATTTTTCAACCGAACCATATTTTTGAATCTGTGCTTCTGCTTCTTTTAATTCAACAAACATAAAAGAACAACGGTCAATTAATGGTTTAACTAATTCGTTAATCTCTGCCGGATAATCTTTAAATATTTTTTTAAGTCGTTTTTCTTCTTTTGTCTTCATTGCCTTTTTTTGGTCTTCTGTATATATCGAAATAGACAATGAATCGTTTTCAAATTCGTCTTCAAATTCGTTCATATACGCTTCCTTAAATTTTTACATATACCACACCCCTCATGCGCGACCTTGCATTTTATACATGACTGGGGGCTTCGGTCTTCCGTGATTGCAATTTTTGAAAATTGAACGGGGGGTGTCGTTGTGCGCGCAAACACACGCCCCGATTGTATTTCAATTTTTTACCAACTCCCCCTTTGAGTTAAAACGCAAGCCATTGACTGTCGGCTTATGCGTTGAATGGTGTTCGTGGTTGTGACAATCTTGACATAGCAATTCAAGATTATTAAAGTTCAAAGCGACGTCCGGATTATTTATATTTGTTTCATCTAAATATATTTTGTGATGAACAATTGTTCCGTTCGGTTTTCCGCACCGTTCGCAAATGCCGAACTTCATTTGCTTATAAATGCGCTGTGTATTTTTCCACCGCTTTGAATTATAAAAACTTTTTGAAAATACTTTTGCCATAACTATTATTTAAAAAACGGTCTTCCGCCCCAAAGGAAGACCGCCCAGCATAGAGAGGTTTAAATTATGAATAATTATGTAGCCACATATAATATGAAATTTGACAAAACAATTCAATATCAAGCCCGCCAATTATATATTTAATTTCATTTAAAAATGCCGGCTCACCGACTTTTGAATGCAGATATGGAACATGGCATTCTTGACATATAGGAATTGTGAACCAATCCGGATTTTTTTTGCCTAAACCTGAACCGCGTTTGATGTGATGAACTTCACCACCTTTGCGCCCGCACCGAATACACGTCAATTTGCGTTGATGTCTTAAATAATATTCGTTACGTTCCGGAAAAGTATATTGTTGAACTTCATCAATCAATCTTTCGTCAAGTTGATGTGTCCAACAATAACGTAAATCAGGCGGAAGAATAAAATCTTCCAATGCTTCATTTGTGTCAACAAATGTAATCAATTGAAAAATAAAATCACTTGCTTCTTTTTTAGACATGCCGGACAAAGTTTTTTTAATTTGCCTTTGTTTACCATTCGGAAGAAATAATGTTTCGGACGTGCCTATTTCTTCATATAACCATTCTTTTATTTGTTCCGGTGTAAATTGATAGCCTAAGCGGTCAAAATACAATCTTAATGCTTTTATAACCCCGCCGAATATAAAACCAAGTTGTTTTTGTGTTTTTAATGATTTAACTTCTTCAAATTCTAATCTATAATTTTTATTTTCTTGTATGTGTTTATATAGCGTATTTAAAACAGTTCTAGCATAAGCACGATTTGTTATTGTAAAGTTCATGCGCTTATCACCTTACAAGGTGAAAATATTTTTTCACCGGCATTTCCGGATTCGTCCATATATCGACGAACCAGTGTTTCGGAATTAACCGTTTTATAATATGTCCATGCGACCTTTGGCGACTGTTTAGAAACTTGAACAACTTCATAAATGATATTATGCAAATTGCGATTATATAGTAACAATGCGTCAACGCCATAGCGACAAATTTTTGTTTTCTTATTATTGAAATCAATCTTTTCAATAATAGCAACCAAACGACGACACTTTGAACAACGCGCAATTTTCAAATATGCGTTTTTATAACGTCTTGATTCTGCAAGTGCATAAACACGACATTTTCTTAAACCGTTGCAACATTCAATTCTAAACATTCGACCGCCTTTTTCCTTGTGGAATAATGCGCCGAAAGTAATATTGCACTTAACGACTTTAATATTGTATTATCAAAACAAAAAATCCGGCAATGCTACGCCGGTGACAAATTTTGATTTTCCCGTATCGGACGCCCCGCTTCAACTTCTGATTCTTTGAATCAACTTTGTTAAGTTGTGGTTATTGTTCAAAATTCCGCTAGTCCGAAAAATCGGACGTGGTAAAAAGTGTTTGACATTTCGTCCTTAACTTTTACCTCACGCAATCATTATATAAAAATTCTTTTTGTTTGCAATCCCCCATTTTTAAAAAATCTTTCTAATAGAAATAGCAAACCCACGTAAAAAGTGAATTTGCTATATAAAAAATATCAAAAAATCATCTTAAAAAATCTTTACATTTTGACCGCGAAATGATTTATTTTTGAATGTTAGTTCATACAGGCATAAATCCCGCAAACGGTCAACAATTGCTTTATATTCCGGAATTGTCGTCAATTTTTGAAAACATTCCGGATTTGTAGTTATTGAAACAGTTACTTTATTGTTCATAAGACAATCAATGACACGAAAAGCAATTTCAAGCCTTTTATCTGTGTATTTTTCGCGCCCTATATCGTCAAGAACAACATAATCAAATTTACTCAATGTATTGTAAAGTTGAAAAATTGAAACTTTCGCGTCAAAACTACATGCCTGTATCATTAAATCAAGTAAAGTTGAAAACTGAATCAATAAACAAAACTTTCCTTTACGTTCTAATTCTTTAATTACACACGCTTGAAGTGTTGTTTTCCCTGTTCCAACACCGCCAATCATAAAAAGACCGCCGGAATTTGTTTCATATTTTTGGGCATATTCAAGGCATTTATTAAAATTTTGTTCATAATCAGAAGACCAACCAATTACATTTTTCAACCTCAAAATCTTTTCAAATGATTTTTCTTGAAATAAAGGTGTCATTAAAGGACAGTTTAATTGATGTTTTAATTCGTTTGTTTTTTGTTCAATTCTATCACGCCGGCGTTGTTCTTCTCTTTGGCGTTCTTCTTCCTGTTGCCTTAGTGCTTCACAATCGCATGTTGCGATATATATTGGATTGAATATTTTCCCGCCAATTTTAATTTCGTGCTTTTTGTATGGTTTACCACAAATTGAACATTTTTTTATTTCATCTGTCATATTACACCGCCTTGTCAAATTGATTGTATGCTTCATTTAAAGACCAAATGTCTTGTTGTTCCGGAACTTCTTCCGCTGTTTCCTGTTTTTTACTGAATTTTTGCGGGTTTTTGCGCCTATAATTCCAATATGCGCGTAATCGTTCAAAGTGTAAATTCGGTAAATCAGCACGAAACCGTTCTTCTTTTCCAATTTCGATTGCTTTTCCTAAGTCTTCAATCAGTTCTTTCACTGCTTTTTCACTTATAGTAAGGGCAATAAGTTTTCCGTATTGTTCCGGAGTTAAACCGACATTGCAATATTCACCATAAAAGTTATGTTCACTTGAAGACGAATTTTCTTCTTCAACATGAATTTCTTCATTTTCTTTTTCTTTTCCGTTTTCTTTTACTTTTTCTTTTGGTGTCGATTGCTCGTCGATTACTCGTCGAGTATTGCCAACAAGATTAAAAATTTCATCATAATTGGCATTTATGTATCTAAATTTTGACGGTCTGTCAATCTTTTGATGTTTTAAAAAATTTTTAATCAAAAGATATTTTTCACCCTTATATTCACCAAGTGCAATAAGTTTTTTGTTTTTTAATTGCAACAAGGCTTCTTCAATTTGCTTGATTGTTAATGAGCTGTACGGGAATATATTGTTTCGCAAATATATAATATTCGCTCTACATACGCCCGAATCGTCGGCAAAATTCCACGAACCAATGAAAAGCAATTGTGCGACACATGAACAACTGCCAATTATTTCATCAGACCAGAATTCGGCTTTTATAACTCTATTACGCATTGTTTTAAACCTCTCTTAATATTTACCACTCTATTGAACCGTTATTGATACGGAATCCGTTATTTTGTAATTCTTCAACAATACATGCCGGAATTTGACCGGAAATTGTTGTTTTCGTGCGTCCTTTTGAAATAGCCTTTTTGATTGCCGTTTCAATATCAGTTCTTAGTAATTTAATTTTGTTTTCCTGCGCCTGCTCACGCGCTTGTTTTGCGTTTATCATTTTATTACCTCAAATTCAATATCAAAAACCGGTTTATCTATTTTTAAATCGGTATAAGTACCATTTATTCTTTTTATTGATTTTATTTTTGCTTTTAATCGTTTATCTTTATCTTTTTTGTTAGCATAACCACAAACGAATTCACAAAATAAGTCATCATATATAACAAAATCAGAATCTTCATCAGTTTCATCATCAAAAACCACACATTGCAAGTATAAAGATTTTATTCTGTTAATCCAATACTTTTTTACTTCCCTATACTCATGCGTTTTCTCACCGGATTTGATTTTATCAAACCATTTCTTTTTTAGATTAAATACTAACATTCTATAACCTCATTTCAATATTTAAACTTTCTATGCTGTCAAATTTTATAATGTCGAAACAATATCGGTTTTGTTTTTTAAATTTCTTTTTCAGTTTACGCGGAAGTTTTGTCTTGCACACTTCAAACTTTATTGTTTCGGGTAAAAGGTCTTGATTTTTTAGTTCTTGCAAATATTTTTCTATCGTTTTTTTAAGCGTGTTTACACCTGCTTTGCGTGCATGATGAAAATACACTTCTTGAATGTCATTTTGCAATTTCGTTTTTATTGCCTGATACAACGCATATTGCGCTAAATTCATTGTTTGAGTGTTTTTCATCTAATCCCCCCCCCGCGCGACTTTTCCAATTGTTCGATTGCTTCAAATATTGTTATTTGATGATAACGTTGCAAATCATATTCGGTGAAATATTTATTCGTTTTTCTGCGCATATTACCACCCGTAAATTATTAAACAATAATTATCCCAGTCAATAATTTTTAAAGAATGAATCAAATCAAAAATTCCATATTCATAAAACCACGTACTTTGAACATGAAATTTATCTTTTTCATTTATATTTGTGTAATACTCTGACCATGTAAGTTTATCATTTACATAAGAAATCAAACGTTCTTCACGTGTTCTTGTATCAAATTCACAATCCGATTTTTCAGTAAGATAATTTTTTAATAATTTAATTACACGTTGTTTAAACGATTCAATGCAATATATCAATTCTTTTTTTGTTAGAATATTAAACCCGTATTCATTTTTATTTGCATATTCTTTTATAATTTTATAATTTTCTTGCAAGTCTTCGGGAATATCTGTTTTTATGTTTTCTAATAATGCACCCTCTTTGGAATATTTTCCAAGTTCGTATATATCCTGCATGCCTGCTTTTTTAAGTAAATTACATATTATAACATGCCCGTCTTCATCTTTTTGACTTTCAATAAAGTTTGAATCAATTTTTTTTAATTCTTCTTTTTTTATGATTGCTAAATAATTTCTATAACCCATTTTTTTACCTCTCTTTGTTTTTACTACCGTCAAAAATTACTATTGCAAGGGCGTTTTTAAAAACGCCCATTTTTTCGTTAGTTTCCGGATTCAAGAAACACAACCCCTTGCGCAAAAATCGCACATAAACGTTTTCACGTGTTGCAAAGCCATTTTTTAAAATGTATTCCTGCCAATATTTTGTTTCAGTACGTGCCGGAATTAAAAGAACGGATATTTTCCCATTTTGAAACTCTGCAAACGCTTTTTTAACCCACTTGTCACACGTTTTATATGGCGGATTGCAATAATTGAGATTATGCCAGTCAAGTGACAAACCGTCGTTTTCACCCTCAATATAGTGATTACATGCCGGAATATTCTTTTGACTGCAACAAACATCAAGGTCAAACTTGTCACCGGTATAAATCCCCAAAAGATTGAGTTCTTGAAATATTTCTTGAATCATTTCCGGCGGTGTCAAATAGTCGCTTCGTTCCTGCGTGAAATTATATTTTTTAAATTCTGCATTATTCATTTGAACCGCCTTTTGCTAAAATTTCACGAAAACCGCATTTTATTGTTTCAATAATTCGTTTAATATAGTCTTTTTGAAAGTCCGGAATTTCAATTGAAACTTCTGCGTTTTCCTCTGAAATGACATTTTCGTTTTCATCAAGACTTAAATTGTAAGCACGAGGGCGCATTGTTTCCCGAATATTGATTTCAAATTTGTCAAGTAAATATCCGGTGTTGCATTCAAGAATAAATTCTTTCATTTCACACCCCATTGAATCAAAATAATAATTCAGTGCGACGTCGTAACAAACAATGACAATGCGTCCTTGAAACCGTTTTTTGTTGTTTTCTTCTTTTACCCGTTCATCAATCCAAACATGAACGGGGTCAAGATTATCACTTTTAAAAGTATATTGTTGAACTGTCTTTTTAATTATTTCCATGCCGGTCACCTCTTATCTAATTTGCACCGGCATTAAAAGTGCCTTTTGTTTTAATTCCGGTGAACCTGTATCGACAAGAACCGGTTTTAAATTATTTTCTTTGTTGAAATTGAAAATAATTATATTTGTTCTTTCGTTCGGCTCTAATGATGATAAATCCTTGAAGAACTGCGAATTTAAACCGATTGCAAAATTTTCATTGCCATAATCCGGAATGAGTTGTTTATATTTTGGAAACTGTGCTTCAACAAGTTTAAATTCCTGCCGGATTCCAAATTCATTGTCATTAAATTGAATAGAATCTTTTAAAATGACGACTTCAAGCCAGTCAATGACACTACCTTTGAATATAACCAATTTTGATAAAAGCCCGCCATTAACATTAAACGAACAAAAATCATTGTTCGGATTGTTCACTTCAATTGTACTAATCAATAAACGATTCCCGTCTGTTGACGCGATTTCCAAATGATTATTTGCTAGTTCAAAATGAAAATTTGCTAAAATAGAACTTATTTCATATTTACTAGCGAAATTTTTATGTGATTTAATTATTTTCTTTAAAACTGATTTGTTTATTTCAATTCTGATTTCTCTTTTTGCTTTATTACTATTTTTCATTTTTGCTTCCTTTACTGCTTGTATTTCAAAATTAGTTCTTTTTTTGAATTTACAAATAATTTTGAATAGATGTGTTTGTAATAAGTGCGAATTGTACTTGTCGCAATATTCATTTCTTTTCGTATTTCGCAAGTCCTTTTTCCGGCTAAAATAGCGTTAAAGACTTGTTGTTCTCTGTTTGTTAGTCTTTCCACTATTTAACCCCCTCTTGCGCTTTTTCTTGATTTCGTATTCTTTTGTTTTAAATTCACATGCCGGAATGAAAACTTGCTTTTCATAACCAAGATGTTTGAAATATTTGAAATCTTGAAATTTTAATGCCTTTGAAACAGATATTGAACGCACAATTTTTTTATTGCCTTGAACTTCAACAACCGAAACAAGGTCTTTCGGACATAAATTTGAAACAATATCCCAGTTCAAGCCGATTGAATCGGTTTTGTGAAATTCATGTTCGGAAGTCTTGAAACCATATTTTCTATAAGTTACAATATCGTTTGTGAAGTCATACAATAGGCAACCAATATTTTTTGGTGTTTTATCGTGGAAGAAATTATTTGATTGAAAGTATATTGTCGAGGTGAAACCGTCGGTGTGATGTAGCAATTTATAACCGCCTTTGTCGCCTTTTATCCTTTCGCCTATAACATAATTTCTTCCGACTTCATAAACACGTTCTTGTCCGTTTACTACTTTAACAATCTTGACCATAGTCACCGCCTATATAGTCAAATTCTTCCGTTTCTTCGTTGTAATAGACTTTGCGGTATGATTGCGCGACTATCTCAATTTTTGAAACGGTTTTTTGATTGCCGTTTTCGTCAAGTTGATTTTCCCAACCTTTTGGAATGAATTTTGTTTCAATAAGTCGTCCGGTTACTTGTATATAGTCACCCTCTGAAACAAGTTCCGCGACTTCTTCCGCAATACTTTTCATTTTTGTATTGAAAAACTTAATGAAAAAATTGTTCCATTTATCTTGACCGCGTTTCACACCAAGATTGATTGTTGCAATCGCTGTTCCATTTTCGGTATATTTAAAATCTTTCCAACCGACACGTCCTAATAAAACTACTTGATTTGTTTTGGTTTTTCCCATTATTCCCCCTTTACGCTTTCATCTTCCGGAACAACAAAATTGAATAAAGAATCAATTCTTCCGGCTTGTAATTCTTGATTGAACTTTGCAACCGCAATTGGCAACGCTTGAGCCTGCGAAATCAAGTAATTGTCTTTTTCTAACGTTTCCTTGATTATTTGCGGAACATACACGTTCATAATGATTTTTTGACTGTTTACTTCACGGATTTGCCGAATGCGACGTTCTAATTCTGTATTTAATTTTTGGTCGCTCATTTGTTCTTTTTGTTTAACAAATCCTAAAACCTCTAACGCCTGCGAATATGCGTTTTTGGTAATTTGTAATAACTGTTTTGTTTTTTTGTTCACTTTGTTTAACCTCTCTTTCTTTCCGTTATACTGCTTGACTATATTTCCACTTGTGCAAAAGTATAAAGAATTGCGCAATACGGATTTTCTTTTCTTCTTCTGTCATTGGTGTTTTATCAATTGAAACAATGACTTTTAACTTCTTTTTCATGCCGGCTTGACCTCAAACAGATATTCAAAAGAAACATTGTTTCCAAATAATGAAAGTAAAATTTTAATTTCAGACATTTTGAAATCTATTTGACCCGAAAGTTTTTTTCTGAAAGACGGCAACGACAAATTTAATTTTTTAGCAACAAAAGCACGTGTCATGCCGTTTCTTGTCATTTCTGCTAAAATGTTCCTGTACATAAAATTTTCCTTTTATTAAACTTTCCTCTCTCATGTTTCATTAAATTGAAACACCACAAAGCAATCTTATTTCAATAAAATGAATTTGTCAAGTGGTAAATTTCATTTTTAGGATTTTTTTATTCATATATATGTTAAATTTGTTTCAATAACTAGAATTTTTTTTTGCTGTGTGTCACAATATGGACAAAGGAAAGGTTAAACAATGCCCGAATTTAGTATCAATAAAATGAAAGAAATGTTAAAATCTAAAAATTATACTTACGACGAATTGGCAAGTATGACAAATTTTAGCAAAAGCACTATTTCAAAGATTTTAGGCGGATTCAACAAAAACCCAACTTTAAAATTTTTAAAGGCTATTGCAAAAGCATTAGACTGTAGTATTGATGACTTTTTTGAATGGGAAACAGAACCCAAATCCCCTTATTATCTTGACCGCAAAACTGCGGAATTAGCGCAAGAATTACATGACAATCCCGATTATAGAATATTATTTGACGCAATGCGTGACATGACGCCGGAACAAGTGCGCGCCATTATAACCGTTGCAAATTCAATAAAGGGAACGTCTAATGGATAATTACATGGTTGTTTACAAAAATTTGCCGGAAAAAATCAATGCTTTTACAATGTATCATTCCGGTGATGATTACTACACAATAATTTTAAATTCAAGAATGTCGCATGCCTGCCTACAAAAAGCATTCAAACACGAATTAAACCATATAAAAAATAACGATTTTGACCGTAACAAAAACGTTAGTGAACTTGAAATGTTAGCACACATATAAAAGGAAGTGTATATGTTTAAACGTTTATTTAATAATTTATTTGACCGCAAAAATGCAAAATTCGGCTTCAAATTGGATTTTATAAAAGGTTATATAAACCATAATGAAATTACAAATATTAAAAAGGGCAAGTGTCAACTAAATTTTGAGAATCAATGTTTCACGATTTCACAAGACAATGAAACTATTTCGGATAATATGAAAGATGTTTATAATATCCGCACATGGACATTCAAGGGTTTTGTATATTTTGCAATAAGAATGACAACGCATTCAGAATATATGTTTTGTTTAGGTGAAACGGATTTGTTGTTAAAAGCATTAGAAAATTACACAAAGGCTTTTAATATACCTTTTGAATACTGCGGGGAATCAACGGAAAATGACGACTAAAAAGGCTGTATTATATGCAAGGGTATCATCAGACCGTCAAGAAAAAGAGGGTTTTTCAATCCCTGCGCAAATCAAACTTTTGCACGAATACGCCAAAAAGAATAATATTTCAATAGTTGAAGAATTTGTTGAATCCGAAACCGCAAAAAAAGCCGGACGAACTCAATTCAACAATATGGTGAAATATTTGAAAAAAAATTCAACTGTCCGAATTATACTTGTTGAAAAGACTGACCGGTTATATAGAAATTTAAAAGACTATGTGACATTAGACGATTTAAACGGGCTTGCAATACATTTTTGCAAAGAGGGCAATATATTGTCTGCTGAATCGAAAAGTCAAGACAAATTTATGCACGGAATCCGTGTTTTAATGGCTAAAAATTACATTGATAACTTGTCGGAAGAAATCCGAAAAGGCTTGAACGAAAAATGCGCACAAGGTTATTACCCGTCAAGCCCGCCAATGGGGTATATAAGCAAACAAAATGACGCCGGAAAAAAGGAACTTGTTATTGACCCGACCGTTGCGCCCTTTATAAAACAAATATTTGAAAGTTACCTAATGGGAAACTACACTTATAAATCCCTTGCGGAATATATGCATGCCTGCGGTTTTAGACCTAAAAACCGTAATTGCACGATGAAAACCATTGAAAACATATTGCATAATGAATTTTACACCGGTATTTTTATTTATAAAGGTGTAAAATATTACAATGCAAAGCACGACGCGATTATTTCACCGGAATTATTTATGCACGTGCAAGAAAAAATAAAAGGCAAATACAAAACCGCACGTAAAAAACACAATTTTGCGTATTCCGGATTTATTAAATGTAAGCATTGCGGAAGACCTTTAATTGCAGAATTGCAACACGGAAGACACAAAAAAGGTAATTATATTTATTATCGTTGTCATAGTTGCAAAAACACCACATTAAGACAAGATGAATTTGAAAACGCTTTTCAAGAACACGTTTTAAATAATTTATATTTTAGTGAAGAATGTATTTCCGGAATTATAAGCATAGCAAAAGAACTTATAAACATGGAAAGTGAATTTGCATGTGTAAGTGCTGACGGATTAAACAAAAAAATTAAACTATTACAAAGACGACTTTCGCAATTGTACACGGATAAATGCGACGGTATTATTGACACCGAAACATATATATCTAAACGTGACGAATGGCAACATGAACTTGATGTTGCACTGATTAAATATGAAAAAATTGCAAAAGCGGGTAATGAGTTTGTGGGAAATGTTGAACTATTGTTGAACCTCTGTAAAGACGCACCACAACTATATTTGAACCAATCATCAGAAGAAAAAAGAAAATTGATGAATTTGTTAATATCGAACCCCATTTTTGACGGTGAAACGATAGATTTTCCGCTTATTTTAGCCTTTGAGTATGCTATAAAGTTACATAATCTGGAGACGAGGGGAGTCGAACCCCTGTCCAAAATGGATCAAGACAGATTTCTACGAGTGTAGGTACTTATCAGCTCAACTGATTCCGGAAAGTATCAAAACCGTTAAATCAGCCCTAGGTTTTATTTAAAGGAAACTCTAAACCTTTGATAGTTGTCTTGATGTTGTTACTATCATTGCAACACTGCGTCTTGCATCATTGACCCATAAAACCGGCAAGCTGGGCTTTATGAGTAGCTATTTACAAACTAAGCAGCCAAAGCATAAGCTCTTCTTGGTGCAAAGTTGCCTTCAATTACGTTAGCATTTAATTTGTTTTGCTCGTTGATAACCGAGAACAGCGCTCGGACTCGCAACCTATTTTCACCAAACATCCTGTCAAATCCAAAACGTCCCCATGGATATATTTTATTTTATAAATGTACAATCTTTAATTATTATAAATACTTATTTCACGTTTTTCAAGTGTAGAATTTTAATATTATTAAAAAAAGAGCAATTTTTAATTTGTTGCTCTTTTTTTTATTTACATATTATAGAATATTTATTCTTGAGGATTTATTTCTTTGGGTTTTGCAATTGCATCCTTGACTTTATTAGCAAGCCATACGCTTGTGCCAATCAATATAGTTCCGCCAATATAGGAAATTGCACCCCAGCGGTTGGATTTTACAACTTTTTTAAAGTTTTCAGGGGATAGAAGTTGTTTTGCAAGAGCATTACCTTTTTTAGTTGCTATAAGTTCTTCAATTACTATCGGTAATGTTGATAATGCTGCTAATTTGCCTGCATTTTCTTTTATAAAAGTTGTTGTTTTATCGAAGAAGCCTTTTGGTTTTTCGCCTGGTGCTTTTTTACGTTTAAATAATGAGATTGCAAGAATTAGTGATGGTATTCCGAATAAGAATTGAGGACGTATTTTTTGAATGGTTTTCAATATTTTACTATTATTGTAATTCATAGCGTGACCAACTTCATGAAATCCTGCAATTCCAAGTTTTTCAGTATTAATTACTATTTGATTATTGATTGGTTGAAAAAAGGCATTTTCGCCTCTACTTGCCATTCCTATAATATCTATTTTAGGTTTTAGATAACTCAATATTTTTTCTTTCAAGGTTTTAGCAGTTGTTGTAGGTATTTCTTGATCTTTTAGATCCATAATTCTAAGTTTATCTTTTAATCCGCTTTTTTCTACTGCTTGATATAATGCCGGGCGGATTTCATTAGGATTTGCTGTTTGAGCAATTTTTTTCATTTGCTTGCTTGACCAAAGACCAAGAGGGGTTATACCAGCTTGCATTGTATTGGCAACTGCTGAACCTGCTGCAAAACCGCCAATTGTTGCACCAATTGAAGGTTTTTGATAATACCTTCCGTCATTTGTTTGGATTGTTGAGCCCATAAAATAATTCTACTTTCTATATTTTTACTACCTATGTTTATATAAAATGAATTTTTTTGTGGTTTTTGCTAGTTAAAACTTAAAATATTAATTTATGTAAAATAAAGATAATGTCTAAAAACCTTATTACAAGTATAGTATTTCACTGTTGTAACATTTACAAATTTTTACTTTTAAAATTATTTATAGAGTTTTATAATAAATTTTGGGAGAATACTTTGGGAGAAATTTTATATAAATGAGCGGATATAGTTTTGAATTAATAACAGGACCAATGAGTTGCGGAAAGACTGAAGAATTATTGCGAAGAGTCAGACGTTGTATTATTGCAAAGAAAAAGGTTATTGTTATTTCGCCTGATGTTGATACGCGTACAAAAGGTGATTATATCGAATCAAGAAACGGTTTATGGCTTGATGCAATTAAGGTAAAACATTCGCTTCAAATATTGAATTTTGTAAAAGATGCTGAAGTTGTAGCACTTGATGAGTTACAATTTTTTGATTCCAATATTGTAAAAGTTATCTCACAATTAATGAGTGAAGGTAAAAAAGTTATCGGAACAGGTTTGGATTTAGATTTTAAGGCAGAACCTTTTGGTTCAATGCCTGAATTAATGTGTATAGCAACGACAGTAGATAAATTGCATGCAGTTTGTATGAAATGTGGCTGTGAACATGCAACAAGAACTCAAAGACTTATTGATGGCAAACCTGCGGATAAAAGTTCACCTCTAATCATGATAGGCGGGGATGAAACTTATGAAGCAAGATGTATAAAATGCTATGAATTGCCTGACAAAAATGCCAAAAAGAAAACTATAGGTTTGAAACTTTTACAATTTAGCAAAGATTAGTTTGTAGGGTAATCTTTGTATTAGTTTTCTAAATTATATTTCACATTTTTTTTAATATGTGTTAATATATATCTATAATAATCCCATATGTATTTTTATGGAAACTTTTTGAGTATAATGTTCGTCTAAAGATACAGGATGTGATTATTGGAGGTGTAAAATAAGAATGAGAAAAATTATGAAAAGAAGTGCAATATTTTTAGCCATATTTATCTTTTTATTTGGCTGGATAATAAGATCAAATGTTCAAGCATCAACTCCGATAGAGTTGTATGACAATGTATGGAAACTTATCAATACCAAATATGTAGACCCGACCAATAATGAACAAGATTGGAGTAAATGGCGTCATAAATATGACAATGTAATCAGAACAGATGAGGATGCCTATGTAGCAATCGAAACAATGGTTGCAAGTTTGAATGATCCATATACAAAGTTTTTGGATCCAAAAGAATTTTCAGATGAAACAGGCTCAATTAAAGGTTCACTAAAAGGTATTGGTATTCAAATTGGGGTAAAAGACGGAAAATTAATGGTAATAGCACCAATTGAAGATACTCCGGCAGAAAAAGCAGGCTTACTGGCAGATGATGAAATTCTTGCAATTGACGGTAAGAGTACAAAAGGTATAACCGTTGATAAAGCAGCGGATCAAATAAGAGGTGAAGAAGGTACCCAAGTTCGTTTATTGATTAAACGTAAAGATTTAGCACCAAAGGAATACACAATAACAAGAGCAGAAATTGAAATCAAATCAGTTTCACAAAAAGTTCCTGATAATGTAGTAATGCCTAAAGATATCTGTTATATCAGATTAAGTTCATTTATCAGCAGAAATGCATCAAGAGAAGTTTCTGATATTATACAGAATTCACCATATAAAAAGGCATTCATTATAGATTTACGTTCAAATCCTGGTGGTTTGTTGAGTAATGCAATCTACATATCTGATATGTTTTTAAATGGTGGTGCGATAGTTAGTACCGTTGATAGAGATGGCTACAAAGAAACTCAAAAAGCAACACATGGTGTATTAACTTCAAAACCTTTGGTAGTTCTTGTGGATAAAGGTTCTGCTTCAGCAAGTGAAATTTTCTCAGGTGCGATGAAGGATAACAAAAGAGCCGTTATTGTCGGAACTCAATCATTTGGAAAAGGTCTTGTTCAAGAAATTAACAAACTTCCAAACAACTCAGGTATCAATATTACTATTCAGAAATATCTAACACCAAATGGTACAGATATTCACAAAAAAGGTATAACTCCTGATGTATTGGTTGAATTTACTGAAGAAGATTTGAAAAATAAAAATGATGTTCAGTTGAAAAAAGCGATTGAAATTGCAAGAGAACTTTCAAACGGTACATATATGTTAACTAATAACAACAATTATTACTAAACTGAGCAATAAAATTTAAATATAAAAAAGGCGCTTTTTATAGGCGTCTTTTTTAATGCAAACTATGTAATTTTGAAAAATAATCTGTTTATTATACAATTAGTATATGAATTTAGATAGCCGAATTGATAGTATCTTAGCACCAATAGCAAATAAGATTTCAGGATTAATATTTTCACATGTAACAATTCACGGTGTTCGTGTAGAATTTCTGATTATCTTATTAATGGTTGCTGCTTTATATTTTACTTTTAGAACAAGGTTTATCGGATTTTGGGGATTTAAACACGCAATAAATTTAATCACTAAAAAATATAAACATGATGATACTATTGTTCGCAAAAAGCAGGGAGAAGTTTCATCATTTCAAGCCCTAACAGCAACAATATCAGCTTCCGCCGGAATGGGAAATGTTGTTGGTTCTGCTTTAGCCGTTTCGGTTGGCGGGCCTGGGGTTATATTTTGGATGATTGTTGCGGGTATTTTTTCAATGGCATTGAAATTTGCTGAAGTTTTGCTTGGTATAAAATTCAGACAAATTAATAAAGACGGAACATCTTCAGGTGGTCCGATGTATTATATAATAAACGGATTACGAGCACCGTGGATAAAACCATTTGCGCCGTATTTATCTAAAATCTATGCAATATGTTGTGTTTTTGCAATGATTGGGGGTTGGAATTTATTTCAAATAAATGCAATTACTACACAGATTGTGAACGTTACGGGATTGTTTTCTTCTCAACGCTGGGTTTTTGGTTTAATTGTTGCGGTGATTACTTATATAACTGTTATTGGCGGAATTAAATCAATTGGAAAATTTACCTCCAAAGTTACTCCTGCAATGTGTACTTTGTATGTATTTTCAGCATTTATAATTTGCTTATTAAATATTCATCATATACCTCAAACTATTGTATTGATTGTAAAAGAGGCATTTAAACCATCATCAGTTGCAGGTGGAATGTTTGCATGTATGTTGTGGGGATTTAGAAGAGCAATGTTTGCTAATGAAGCAGGTCTTGGAACTGCTCCGATTGCTTTTTCTGCGGTTAAAACAAGTAAACCTGTGGCCCAAGCATTTATTGCAATGCTTCAACCGTTTGTAGATACTGTTATTGTTGGTTCTGCTACGGCATTTATAATTGTTGTGACAGGTGCATATTTAAATACTAACGGACTTGTCGGAATTGAATTAACATCAAAAGCATTTGCAACTGTTTGTCCTATATTTCCGATATTGTTAACTTTTATGGCAAGTTGTTTTGTGTTATCAACAATGTTATGCGGTTCATATTACGGGACAAAAAGTTGGACATTTTTGTTTGGGGAATCCAAATATACCACAAGAACTTTTCAAATAATTTATTGTTTGTTCATAATAATCGGTTCTGCGATGAACTTAAAAAGTGTTGTAAACCTTTCTGATGCGTTTACATTGTTTCTTGCCGTACCGAATTTGATTGCAGTATTTTTATTATCTGATATAATAATGAAAGAATTGAAGCGTTATTGTAAAAAATATAATGTAGGATTTTTTAAACAAGGAAAAGATTAAATTTATAAATAAGGAGAGAGCGGATAGATGATTAAAAAGGGATGTTTGGATATCGTTCAAGCAAAATGTGAAAATTGTAAGGATTGTGTTTTAGGCAATACTCGCAAAAATGTAGTTTTTTCAGACGGAAATCCTGAGACTGCCAAAATTGTATTAATAGGTGAAGCTCCTGGCGAAACAGAAGATGAAACAGGTACACCATTTGTTGGCAGAGCAGGAAAATTGTTAAACCAATTTTTAGAAGAAGCAGGAATTTCACGTAAAGATGATTTATATATAATAAATACTGTGAAATGTCGTCCGCCGGAAAACAGAGTTCCAACCGATGTTGAAAAAGCAATGTGTGAAAAGTATTTAACAGCACAAATTGATATAATGAATCCAAAAGCAATTATATTCTGCGGTGCAACATCTTTAAGATCATTTTGGTCAGATAAAAAGGTTCAAATTTCAAAGGTTAGAGGCAAATGGTTTAATGTAACAATAAACGGAAAAGAATATAGAGCAATGGCAATATTCCACCCTTCATATTTGTTAAGAAATCATTCAATGGAAGAAGGCTCCCCAAGAAGATTAATGCAGCATGATTTGTCTGTTATTAAATCAGAAATTCTTGGAGATGATAAGGTGTGTCCCTCCAGTAACCCTTTCAATCAGGAATTGGCTATGGTCTAGTCAAAAAATAAAATTTATTTCATATTCAAGAACAAAAGATACGGTAAAATAATTACCGTATTCTTTTTTGTATATAATTAAGATACATTTTTTGAACTATTGCACTTTATCATAATGTGTAGTTTAATAAACATGCACAGGTTAGTCAGGAATAGTTGTTATGTTGGAAATTACAAAAACTCAGGATGACGGAAAGTTACAGGTGTTAAATTTGAATGAAGCGGTTTCCGGTTCTTGGTTTAACCTGATTAATCCTACACGGGAAGAAATTCAGCAAGTTTCTTTGGTTTTGGGATTAGATGAAAGTTTTTTAAATAACTCACTGGACGCAGATGAATTATCACGTATGGATTTTGAAGACGGGAATTTGTTAATAATTACCAATGTTCCTGTTATGGATGATGAAGGTAATTTTGATACATTACCTTTAGGTTTAATTTTTACCCCTGAAAGTGTTATAACTGTTTGTTCACACGAAAACAAAATTATCAATTCCTTTAATGCTGATACTACAAAGTTTTTTGACACCAGAAACAAAGCCAATTTCATGTTGAATATTTTGTTTAGAGCAGCAAAGTTTTATTTAAGATATTTGAATATAATCAATAAACAAACAGAAAACATTGAAAATTCATTGAAAAAAACAACTCATAATAAAGCCTTATTCCAATTAATGGAAATCCAGAAATCTTTGGTATATTTCACAACAGCACTAAAAGATAATCAACTTGTGTTGCAAAAACTGTTGAGAATGGTTCATACAGAATCCTTACAAAGAATTTTAAAATTCACCGAAGACGATATTGATATGTTAGAAGATGTAATTATTGAAAACAAACAGGCTGCTGAAATGGTTGAAATGCACAGAACAATTTTAGAAAGTATGATGGATTGTATGGCGTCAATCATTAACAATAACCTTAACTTGGTGATGAAATTTTTGGCAGCAATTACGATTATTATGTCTATTCCAACGATGATAGGTAGTTTTTGGGGTATGAATGTTCCAATTCCGTTTGGACAAAATCATTTTGGATTTTTGATTGTAATAACAATATCTGTTGTTGCAACTTGCATAGTTGCTGTATTCTTTAACAGAAAAGGTATGATGTAGTTTATGGTCGGGGCAATTCTTGCATTAGTTGTGAGAATTTTGTCTAATCCTTTTGCAAATTCTATACAGAAGATTTTGGCTGAAAAATATTCTGCAATTTTGATAAACGTCTATTCTTATGGATTTTTAGGTTTATTTTGTATCTATCCTGCAACAAGATATTCTTGGGGAGGATATGGTTGTGAATATTGGGGGTATGTATGTTTAGCAGGAATTTTATGTACCTTGGGTTCGGTATGCTTGATAAAAGCATTGCAATATGGCGAAATGTCAATGTTAGGACCTATAAACTCTTATAAATGTGTTGTGGGACTTGTGTTAGCAGTGGTTATGTTGGGCGAAATTCCTACAGGTGTGGAGTTGTGGGGTGTTTTACTGATAATTTTAGGAAGTTGGTATATTTTTGATACTGTCGATGGCGGGTTTAAACCCTCTATTTTATTGAGAAAGGACGTTATTTTAAGATTTGCGGCATTATTTTGTACAGGGTGTGAAGCAGTCATATTAAAAAAGATTATTTTGATGTCATCTGTGATGGAATCCTTTATATTGTGGTGCTTTTCGGGATTAGTATTTTCGATTGTTTTGTTATTGGGATTTAGAATAAGGTTTTTGCGATTTTCGGGGAAAAATTTATTATACACATTTTTAATTGCCGTGGGATTAGGCTTGATGCAATTATCGACCAATATTGTATTTGAGAGGATAGATGTGGGGTTATCATTGGCATTATTTCAACTTTCCAGCATTGTATCTGTAATATTGGGGTGGAAATTCTTCTGTGAACATCGTATAAAAAAGAAAATCATTGGTGCATTAATTATGATTGTTGGAAGTTGTTTTATCTTGATTAGATGATTGTTCTTCCAAGTATTCGTCAAATTTTTTGATATGAATTTTATATCCGCAGCCATCGTGGAGTTTTGCGGGGTAAAAAATTCTTTTTACGGGATAGTTTCTGCACATTCTCGGGCGGTGCTTGTAATCTGAACACAAGCCTTCGGGGGTAACAAGTTTGCAGGCAAATATGAAATTCCCTTCTTTGTCTTTGCCTTTTATATAAAATCTTTTGTATGTCGGAAAGAGTTTTTGCATAAATTTAAACTCTTCTTCTGTATATGTGTCAACGCTATACATATAATTGCAGCATTTGCCGCATTTTTTGCATTCTCCTGTAATCTCATAGGACATTTTCTCAGGAACAAAATATGACAAGATTTCGTATAGTATTGATTTAAAAAGGTTTAGCATAATTTTAATCTATTACAAAAATACATAAAATGGACTTATATATTTATATTATAATCAAATTTTGTGTATAATGAAATTATGAAGTTAAATACTAATATCCGAGTATATGCGTGGGCAGAGTTTATTATATGGCTTTTAGTTGCTGCAATATGTATTTTGGGAATAAGGTATCATCACCAACAGACTCAAAAGCAATTTAAGCATTATCGGATTTTTATGAGTGATGCAGATGGGCTTATTGTAGGTTCACCGGTAAAGTTTTTGGGAATTCAAATTGGTGATATCAGGCAAATAAAAATAATATCTTCTGAAGTTTATGTAGAATTTGTAGTTACTAAAAAAGATTTGATTTTGCCTGTTGGTTCTATTGCAACCGTTGAATTTTCTGGTTTAGGCGGTTCAAAGGCTTTAGAGATTTATCCTCCGTCAGAGGAGTATCCGACTGATAAAATTATAGCAGTGAAAGAACCAACAAGATTAAACAAGGTTATGGGTTTATTTAATGAGATATTCAGGGATTTAGATTCTATATTTACAACGGTAGGATATGCATCAAATCAATTTGTCCAAGAGGCGGAAGGAAGTTCAGCACCTTTGAATGTTGTTATTCCTGTATCTCCTGAGCGGAACTTGACAAATATTGACAAAACAATTGATATGATAATGGATGCTAAAGGCAATTTTATGAAAAATTTTGATAACGAAGGGAAGCCAAAAGATGAACATGAGCAAAGTGAGGATAATCAATAATCCTGTAGTATTATTAAATTTATGCACAATGCGTGATAAAAATACTGATAGTCAGGGAGTTCGTATTGCAACAAGAAAAATTACAAGATGTCTTTTGTATGAAGCAGCAAAGAATTTGCCTCTTGTAGAAAAAGAAGTTACCACTCCATTAACAACTTTCAAGGCCAAAACAGTTGATCCAAATATTAATTTAATTATTTCTCCAATATTGAGAGCCGGTTTAATATTTACAGATGAAGCGATTGATATTCTTCCGCAGGCAACAATTCGTCATATTGGTATGTATCGTGATGAAAAAACTTTAAAACCGGTATGGTATTACAACAAAGTTCCAATGAATGCTGATAATCCTGAAAGTTTTTATATTTATATTACAGATCCGATGCTTGCAACAGGTAATTCATTACTTGCAGCTATTGATTTATATGCAAGTAAGGGAATTCCCGTCAATAATATCAAATGTATTTGTATAATTGCCGCACCTGAAGGAATAGAGAATATTCAAAAACATTACCCTGATATTGAAATAATAACCGCGGCAGTAGATGATCACTTGAATGAAAAAGGTTATATTGTCCCTGGTATGGGCGATGCAGGTGATAGAATTTTCAATACTTAGGGAATTTTTTATTAAGGATTGTTACAAAAGATTATAAGGAATTAAAGATTTTTATTTCAAATACCGTCTAGCATTTTGTGTGTAATTGAATAAGGAGAAGAAACTTATGTCAGGACCAAATGTTGGGCGTGTATCTGAAAGTGTGGCCACTGCCAGAGCCGATGCTAATAAAAGACCTGTCCAAATAAAAGTTAAACGTGGCGAAACAATAAATACATTAGCCAAAAAATACGGAATGACTTCTAATGAATTTAAGGCTTGGGTGGGTTTAAAGACAAATACCTTGAAGCCGGGAATGTCATTAAACTTGCCTAATGATGTTGTTCCTGCGGGTAAAGGTATATTTGCATTAGCAAAGAAGTACAATATGACATTGGAGGAATTTGGAAAATTAAACAATCTTCCAAAACCATATAAAAACTATACTGCAAAACAAGGTGAAAGATTCTATGTTAAAAGGAAGGGTTCATCTGGTAGAGTCCAGCCTGCAAAATCAAGTTCAGCAAAAAGAGCGGCAGGGCAAAAACGCTCAAGTGCAAAAGTACAAACAAAAAGAGCCGGAGTTACCACAAATTCGTCAGCCAAGGGGTCAGAACCAAGATCATCTGCAGGATATACCCCAACGGAGTTGGCTAATAAGATATATGATGGCTCTAAAAAATTTGCTGCTGTTGGCAAACCTGATTTTGATGCCTTAATTGACCAAATCACACCAGCCAATGTAGAAAAAGTATTAAAAGCCTATACTAAAAAAGAAAGTCTAATAAATACCATAACAAGTGAAGTAATGAGTGGTAAAAAGGCAAGAGAAGATGCAGTAATGCACGTATATGATGCCTTAGCCAAAGCCAAAGGAACATCTCCAAATGCAAGAGCAAAGTTTTATGCAGAATTACATAAACAACTTTATGATGTATGGGGAATGGCAAGTACCAAAAATCTGGATAAAATGATTGAAGGTATGTTGGCATCAAAACCTCCTAAAGCACCAACCTCAAAGATTATAACTAATAAAGCAGGACAAAAAGTACAAGTACTAAAATCCGGATATGAAGTTGGCGTAGTTGGAGAGCGCAAGGTATCACATACAGCAGCAAAACCTCCTATACCTGTTGATAGCAAAGGCCAGGTAATAGCGGAAGTTGTAATGTATAATCCAACCTCCAAAGGACCCCTAAGCGGAAAAACAATTATGGTAAACGCAGGTCATGGTTGGGGTGGAGATGATCTTAAATCAGCGACCTTCAGACCTGGAGCGAGATATAAAGACGTTAACGGTAAAATGCTTGAAGAATGGTATAAAAATCGTAATTTTGCCGATAATTTAATTGAAGAATTAACAAGAAACGGTGCAAAAGTTGTTTATACAACAGGCCATGCTCCTCAAGCTTGCGATGCGAAAGAGGACTTTAAAGCCGATATGCTTATAAGTATTCATTGTAATGCAGTTGATAATAATACAGAGGCAAATGGTTTAAAAATTATTCATGATGGAGTTAACAGCCCAAGTAGTGATCGTTTAGCCCAAATTATGGATTCTCAATTGAGTAAGCATGTAAACTATAAATGTTCATTGCTTCCGGCAGCTCAAACACAACATAAATACATAGGTTTGATTGATGAATCAAACAGACGTAAAATGCCTGCAGTGATGCTTGAAATGGGTTTTATGTCCAATCATAAAGATAGATTGAATATAGATTCCTATAATCAGCGTAAACTTGCAATGAAAAATGTTACTATTGCTATTATGAAATATTATAAAATTGATTCTAATAAATACAAAGAATAGGTGATAAAAAATGGAATGGCTTACAAATATATATAATTATATCAAAGTAAATATTTTAGGATTAGAGCCTGAAAACAACGTAAAAAGAAGTACGGTTTCTTCTGCTAAAAAACCATTATTCAAAGGTAAAAAAACAGAAGTAAGACCAAATGAAATACGAATGATGCCAGATATATCTGATGAACAACTTCAGACAAAGAAAGTTCGTTCAAGATATATTTTAACAGTAAAAAATCCAAATCATAAAGTACAAAAGAATGAAAACCCTGATATAATTGCTAAAAAATATGGTATTACAACCAGAGCTTTGTTAGCGGCCAATAATCTTACTGAAAAAACAGCGCAAAATATAAGAATAGGTCAAGTTCTAAAAGTACCGCCTTCACGCAAAGTAAGAAATGTTAATAATATAACAGATATAGCCAAAGCAATGGGTGTTAGCGTTGACTTTATCAAGAAATTGAAAAAAGCAGAAGATAGTGCCAATCTACCAATGAATTCATTTCATAATACTCCATATCGAGATGATAACGGGGTTAAAACAATTGGTATAGGCCACAGATTTTTGCCCGGTGATAAGGCTAAGTTAACAAATGCTGAAGTCTGCACTTTATGTGCAAAGGATTTGTTAAATGTGGAAGAAAATTTAGTCGCCTTATTAGGTGGTCAAAAGTATTACGACAGAATTCCTCAATCTTTAAAAGAAGGAGTTTTAGATTTAACCTTCAATAAAGGTGTTATAAATGATGAAAGTTTTAAGAGTTTAATATACTGTTTAAAAAATTGCAAATGGGAAGCTGCGATAAACAAATTAACTTATAATAAATCCATAAAAACCAAAAAGGAAATGAGTGGGTTAAGTAAAAGAAGATTATTAGATATTTCTCTTGCAACAAAAATGTATGGCAGAAGAATTCCTCAATCCAACATAAACACTGCTCAAAAAGTCTACAATCGCGGCGTTGCATTGCTAAGACAAGAATGTCAAGCAAAGGGGTTAAACTTTGCTAACCATATTGCAGGATATAATAGAGAAGTTCAAAGTTATTTTGGAAACAGATTGAAATTAAAACTTATAACAAAGTAATAACTTCGCCGATTTTATCTCCTTGAATTGTTTTGATGTCATGAGAAACATCAATTTTTGCCCAATTCAAATTATTGATTAAATCGATAGTAACAATTTCTCTTGCTTGCATATTGGAATCGCAAATTTTAACAATAAAGCCTTCTTCAAGTTCAGTATTGATAACAATACAAAGCCCTTCAGCACCAACTTTGGCAATAAGGTTTTTGGAATTAGCGATAATTTTAGTATCGGTTCTATTTTCTCCGCCGATTTCGTAAGCATGATTCAGAAACGCCTTTTTAATACGTTCGTATTTAGGGTCTAAAAACATATTTAGATAACCTTTAACCATATTTTCCAACGGCATTGAATATATTGGAACTCCGCAACCGTCTTTTGTTTCCGGATAGTGAGTTTTAATTTCGCAAAGTTCATATATTTTGCGTTTAATTTCTTTTTGAAGCGGGTGATTTATGCTGTCATAATTATCCATATCCCAATCGTTAATTTTGCACAATCCAAGCATCATTGTATGTTTGCCTGAACAGTTATTATGAATTGCACTTGGAGGAGTGTTTGTTTTGAGCAATTCATATTGAGCAGATTTAGATATCGGTTCTTGAACTCCGCATTTTAATTTTGTACTGCTTATTCCGAATTTATTTAAAAGATTTTGGATAAGATTAACATGAACTTTTTCGCCGGCATGAGATGCTGAGCATATTGCAATTTCTTCTTCTGTCATATCAAATTTTTTATCCAATTCATAATCAATCAGCAATGCTGCCTGTAGAGGTTTAGCACAAGATCTCATATAAAACGGATAATGTTTATCATCGCCGATTTTTTCAATTACATGATACTTATCGCAGCGAACTACATATCCAAAATGTTCTCTTTCGATTAAGCCATCTCTGTTAAATATAACAAGTTTTGCAGGTTCAGTATTTTTATTCATCATTTGTTTTCACCAATAATAATAGTTGATTTAACTGTTTTTTTAATTTCTTATTTTCTTTTTGTAAATCATCTATTTCCTTTTTGTACTTATCTTCCAATTTTGCGTATGGTTGAATACTTTCCGGTATTTCGTTGTAATCTATGATAAATCTTTTTTTAGATTCTTCTTTAAAATTAAATAGATTTTCCATAAATGATTTGTCTACAAAACCCATATCAGAAAGGATTTGGCCAAATTTTCTATCAGATTTTGCCTGATTATCAATATTAATTGTTTCAGACAACTGTTCATTTGTAATTATATTATTTTCTTTTAGGAATTCACCGGTTCTGGTTTTTCCTGCGAGAAACTCAGCAAGATTAACGATAGATATTTCTTCAGGTTTTTCGATATAGCCTGAGTTAAGACATAACAAAAAGTAGGAAGAAATTTCTTCTAAAGTTAAATACGTATCCAAAGCGATTTCGCCAAGGCTATAATCTTTTTCAATCAATTCCAAAATATTATAGATATTTCTATCAAACCCATCTTTTTTCAAAGTCAATTCACAACTTCCCTTGTAAGTTAATACAGGTCTGTATGTGGTGTAAGTATATATTGTATCATTTGCATTTGGGTCAGAAATTTCCTTAGATAGAATATTTTTTATCCAAGTTGGAAACTTTGATATTTTCCCCAAAAACTGATTGAAATTCCTGCGATTCACTTTTCTATTCCTTAGATATTTGGCATATTACCATTAATTATAATTTTCTTCAAGTAATCTAGTTATTAAGTTGGTTGATTAATTTTTTTAACGACTATAAAATAATGTTATATAATATAAGAAATGGAGAGAAGTAAATGGAAAAAGAGAAAAGTCAATTATCAAAGACAATTATAATATTAGCCATTGTACTTATTGGGGCGATAGTAACTATCGATTTGGCTTATATTTATTATCAGGCAAATTATAATCAATATGCGTTGCCAAGTTTTTGTTCAGTGAATGAATTAGTTGATTGTGACGGGGTTGCAAGAACAACGGAATCACAATTTTTTGGCATTCCATTGGCATATTGGGGATTATTCTTATACTCATTTATTATAATGTTGTTGAGTGTTGATTTTTTGAAGAAGATACCGTTTTTAAAATTTTTAGAAGTATTTAAAAACAAATTTCACTATATAGCATCATTGGGGTTAATATCATTTATAATATCAATGACGTTATTGTGCGTAAGTTTGTTTGGAATTCACAAGATATGTGTAATGTGTGCAGTTACATACTGTTTGAATTTGCTAATTGGTCTTGTGGCTGTAAGAGGAATAGAAGGCGGTTTTATCGGAGCGATAAAACAAAGTTGGCTTGATTTTCTGGATGCGCTAAAACCAATTCCATACAGAATAGCATTTACTGTTGTAATGTTATGTGCAGTTGGGTTTTTAGGTTGGGCATATACGACAGCAATATTTTCACCACCATTAAAATCATATAGAGCAATTGGTGAATTTATTGATGCCAAAACGAATAAATATGCCGTAAAAGGTAATGTTTTAGGCTCAAAAGCGGATGATGCAGTAGTTATCAAGGTATATTCAGATTACATGTGTCCGATGTGTAATGTATTTAATATGATGGTACATAAATTGGTAACAGAATTTGACAATATCAGGATAGAACATCATAGCCTTCCGCTTGATCAAAAATGTAATCCATATTTGCGTCAGCCATTCCATTATGGTTCTTGTGATATGGCAAGATATGCAGAAGCTGCATACAGACAAGGCAAATTCTGGGAAGTAAATTCATTATTCTTCGAGAAAAAGCCTGAATCCGAAGAAGCGATTATAAGTTTACTGGAAAAATCCGGTTTTGGCTTGGATATGGAAAAATTGAAAAAAGATGCAGTTGATCCGAAGATAATGATTCAAATTCAAAATGATATAAAAGTAGCCGTAGAAAAAGACCAAATGGGTACACCTGCAATGATAATAAACGGAAAATTTGAAATGGGTATTCCAAGAGGCGGATATCCTGCATTGAAGAAGTTGGTAAAAGAAAATGGCGGAAAACCAAAACACAAATTGTTCTAAAATATTATTACACGCTTGTTGCGCAATATGTTCAGGATATCCCATAGTATTCTTACAGAATATGGGATATTCTGTTGTTGTGTATTTTTACAATCCCAACATATACCCCCAAGAAGAATATCAAAGAAGGTTAGAGGCGCAAAAGACATTATGCAAACATTTAGGCGTGGAATTGATAATCGGAGATTATAATCCTGAGGAATATTACAACTATGTAAAAGGTCTTGAATCGGAGCCTGAAAAGGGTTTGCGCTGTGACAAATGCTTTGAACTAAGACTTAATAAAGCAGCTCAAAAGGCAAAAGAACTGGGGATAGAAGAATTTACAACTTCGATAGTCATAAGTCCTCACAAAAATTTTGAAAAATTAACCCAAATTGGTTCCGAAGTCGCTCAGAAAAATAATATAAAATATTTACCTATCAATTTCAGAAAAAAAGACGGATTTTTGAAAACTAATAAAATAGCAAATGAATTAAATCTTTACCGCCAAAAATATTGTGGCTGTAAATACGCACAAACAAATTAATAAAAATATCATCCGTTTGTACTATGTATGAATATAAAAATTATCATATAATATCCTAGAGGAGAAGATAGTTTACTAATAAGAATACGAAGAGGATAATATAATGAAAAAGCATTTAGGATTATTATTGGCAGTAATGATGGTAATGAACATTACAAGTTCCGTATCATTAGCAGCAAGCCCTTTAGAAAAATACAATTTATATGATGATGTAATGGGTGGCGGCGGCTCACAAAATCAAGATCGTGAGCGTGTAACTGAAGATTTCTATAATAATTCAATGCGTCCGGGAAGTGATGCTGCACAAGCAAATGCAACAGAAGAAGAAAAAGCAGAAGCAAAACGTCAAGAAAGAGCACAAACTATCGACAAAGTTCTTGATTCTGTAAATACAGGTGAAATGGTTGGACCAAGAAACAAAGCTCTACGTGAATCTTCTCGCAATGTATATAGTGACTTATCAAAACCTGATCCTTGGAAATCAGAGCCTTCTTACTATTCTAGACCATCTTTGAGCGGAATAAAAGAAAATTATCGTAAGAGCAATTTTGCAGGTGCACTACAAGAATGTATCTCTTTCGTAAATCATAAAGATTTTAACAAACTAACAAATGAACAAAAAACAATTGCATATTACTATTTAGCAATGAGTTATACAAAATGCGGACAAAAAGATAATGCAATCAGAGCATACGAAAAAGTTATTTCATTAAACGATTGTCCAATGATTGTAAAATATGCGACAAATGGTCGTAACTGTGTAATGCAAAGTGGTGGTGCTCCGGCAAATACAAACAATCAACAAGGTCAAGCACAACCGGCAAATGACCAATGCTTCCCTAATGTTAACGTTCCTGAACTTGTATATCCGAATGCTAACCTAGGTTCTGAATTGTCTGCTCAAGACTTAGTTCCTATCGATCCTCAAACATTGATTGATAGAAATATGAAGAATAACTTCAAAAAATTGTATCCGGCAAATAATACAGCAAAAGATGCAAATGCTGATTCAGAAAAAGAACAACCGTTGAATCTTCCGTTCGGAAAACAAGATGCAGAACTTGACAAATTTATCAATGCTCCATACGGTAACGGTTTATCTCCTGAATTTAACAAAGAATATAAAGAAATTCAATTGAGAACAATTCAAAAGAAAATGAATGCTGAAACTCAGTCCAAAGAAGACCAAAACCAAACTCGTGAGGAAGCATCAAAAATTGATAAAAAATCAGATTTAGGCACAATGAAAATTGCCTATGAACCATCATCTGAATTTGATAAATTAAAAAATGATCCGGATTATATCCGCCAACAAAAAGAATATGAAGAAGTTCTCCACATGCTAGGAACAAAATCATCAAGCGATAGTGATGTAACTGAACTGCTTCCATATATTACTGAACAAGGTGAAAAGAAATTATCTCCGGAAGTTATCCAAACTTTGATGATGCAGTCATTAATGAATGATTTGACTCTGTAGATACCAAAATTAAAGAGGTATGCGGCTTTTGATGGATGAGTACAAAAGAGTTAAAACCGATTTTTTGTCCGGCAGAATAAAAGGTTGCGCTACCTACTTTGAAAATAACGGTTATTACCTTGAAGCAGGTTATTGCTATTTGGTATTAGATAATTTAGATAAAGCGGAAAAGTCCTTCAAACATGTAAAAGATTATGATAATCGTGCATGCTGGGGACTTTTTCTATTGAGTCTTATAAATGGTACGATTACTATTTCGCCAACTTATTTCCAACTTAGAAATTTTTTGGAAATAGATTTGAATATTCTATTGCTATATTGTAAAGGTGATTATATTGAAAAAATTATTAAATATGCAGACTTTATGGCATATTACAATCCCGAATGCTACAAATTTATAGGTAGAGTATTCTGGGCAAACGGTTTTATCCCTGCTGCTAAATTGTTCCTGCGCAAAGCAAAAGATAAATTCTATCAAGATCCGGAATTACAATATCTTTTGGCCTATATCGCCTACTATGAAGATAA
This sequence comes from uncultured bacterium, assembly GCA_949288725.1. Taxonomy (GTDB): domain Bacteria; phylum Cyanobacteriota; class Vampirovibrionia; order Gastranaerophilales; family Gastranaerophilaceae; genus Zag111. The sequence goes on along the minus strand of CASELF010000017.1, from coordinate 41,071 downwards.
AAATTTTGAACAATGTCAAAAATCTTTATCTGCCTGCCTGAGTCTTATTCCTGAATATGCCCCTGCTCTTAAGTTGCAAAAACTCTTAAATAATAAAATACAAAACTAATCCAGCATTTCTGTTTCATTAGCAAATTCTATAAATTCCTTCTTTGTCTGTGTGATATATTCTTGCAATATTACCCCCAAATTCCAAAGTTCTGTTATCGAATCTTTATAAGTTTCTTGCTCCAAACAACAACAATATACCGAAATTCCGTCTTCTATAATCCCTAATCGCATAGCGTGCTGTGTCATTTTTTGTTTTAGTTCATCCGTCGAAATTGCTGATTTATTGTTCATATATTTCTCCAAATTGTACATTAAACTTTTTTATTAAACAAGTAAAGTTGTTTATATAAGAAGTGTACTTCATTGAACCAACTATGTCAATAGCGTAGAATACTTGTTATGAACGATAGAAAAGTTGTTAAAATAACAAGTTTAATAGGTACAACAATAAAACTTGAAAGAGTGAAAAAAGGTTGGTCTCAGGAGAATTTGGCATTAGAATCCAATCTAAGCCAAAATTCTATTGGAGCAATAGAGCGAGGAACGAGTGTTCCGAGTGTAGAGACGGTAGAAAAGATTGCATCAGCATTTGGGATGACATTTTTTGAGTTTATAGATTTAGTCAAGTTATATAACAAATAGGTTGAATATAAACATTTGTTACAAAAATAGAGAAAAGTGAAATTACGCCATAAATAAAACCTTTATATAGATAGTAAGAAGATATATAAGGAGAGTATAATATGGGTGATAATGTAGAAGAAATCAAATCTATAGACGAATTAAGAAAGGCACAAGCCGCATCACAAATGCAAGGCGGGAGTGTCCCGAATTATAATCAATGGGCAGAAGTTCTTGAGAATTTGCAAACCGCAGGAATTGAATCAACCGGAAGTTATGAAGGTGATGTCAGATTGCAATCGCAGATTATAGACAAAATAGAAAACTATATTCAAGAAGTTCAAGAAACACAGCGTCAGCAGGAGTTGAAGGCTGAAAACGGTGAGAATACAAAACTTGATGAAAAGACATCTCAAGATAAAGATCAAGTTATCAAAGCGAATGTAGCCAATGCGACAAGTTCAGTTATCATGGCTGATTATATGAAGTATTATCATTTATTTTAGTTAGTTTTGTCGTTATATTTCAATTTAAAAAATCTTGCAACAAAGACTGCACGTCCGACAAATCTATCGCGTTTTAGCGTACCCCAATAACGGCTGTCGAAGGAATTTCCACGGTTGTCGCCCATCATAAAATAACTGTCTTTTGGAACGATAATCGGACCGCATTTAGCGACTGCGGTATTCATCAGCATAAATTCATTTGCCTCATTTGATTTTACACAAGGTGTATAATCATAAGGACTTTTTATGTAGGATTCTTCAAGTTTTTTATCGTTTATATAGACATAAGCGGCGCCATCATCTTCAAATTTAACTTCAACTTTGTCGCCCGGAAGTCCTATAACTCTTTTGATATATGCAACATCTTTGCAGAAAATTCCTGTAAGTCTTGATAATAGAGGAATTGGGCTATTTGATAATTGAGTTGATGGTGGATAGAAAACCATAATATCGCCTCGTTTTGGACCTTTAAAGAAACGAGAATAGCGTTCAACGATAATTCTATCACCTTCTACAAGTGTCGGGTTCATAGAGCCTGATGGAATCCAGCGGATTTCGCAGACAAAAAACCTTATAACTATTACCATTATTAAAACGAATAGAACAGTTTCTATTGTGTCGCAAAGGGCGCTTTTTTTATATTCAGCGTATTTCGGTTCAAAATCATCTAAGAATGATTGTATGTTAGCGGGTAATTTTGATTTGAAAGCAAGCCATATTGCTGCTTTTTTTTCGTTTATATTTGCCTTAAAATTTTCCCACATCCCTTTTATATCAGACATTGCACAACAACTCCAAAAACTCTTCTAGTGCTAACTTATATTGATTATCAGGCAAAAATTTTATTTCATTACCTGCCTGTTCTATATAATTATTTAACAAACCTTTTGTTTTTTCAATACCGGAGATATAATTATCATCTTTGCTACCTAAGATTACGGGTGCGTTATATATTCCGCTTTCTATATCGCTGTTGTTTGGTTTAGATTTATCTGTATTTAGCATATTCAGGATATCATCACGAATTTGAAAGGCAATACCTGTATTTAGGGCGAACTTGCCCATACTATCCAAATTGTATTTATAAGTTTCATCAAGCATTGCAACTGATAGAAGTGACAATTCAAAAAGGTAGGCGGTTTTATTTTTAGTTTTTTCTATATAATCCTCGAGGGTACCTATTTTGAAACGTGAAAAATTTTGTTTAACTTCGCCGATACACATTTTTTTTATGGTATCGGAGCATTTTTCAATCACGGGGATATTACCTATTTTGCACAGTTTGCCAAGTGCAAGAGATAGCAAATAATCGCCTGTTATAACACCTAATTTATTCCCAAACTGATAAGAAACGGTTTTGTTTCCTCGTCTTAAATCGCTTTCATCAATAATATCATCATGAATTAGTGAAGCGTTGTGGACTATTTCGATAATTGAGAGCATGTCTAATTGTTTTTGAGATAAGTTTTTGTTTAGCGCTTTTAAATACAAAACCGGCAAGACTTCTCTAATTCTTTTTGAGGGTGCAAGTAGGAAATCTTTTAGGAATGAATTTAGCGGTTCTTGCAGGTTAATATCTTCAATCATTTTTTGTTCAATTATTTTGATTTCAGATATTGCAAGTTGTTTTATATTTTTGTATTGTTCATTAAAACTCATTTTATTTAACCTTTTGCAGTTTTAAATAGTTTACCTTATCCCAGCTCAAATCGATATACTTGATACGGCTATCTACGTTAGAAATTTGAGGCAGGATAGTATAAATTCGTTTTATTCTTTCATAGACTGTGCTATCTAATACTCCAAGACGAATATTGATTGTATGAATTTTAACGAAAACATCATTAGATTTGCGAATATCGATATATTCTACTTTTTCGTTTGAATAAGTTTCAACTGCTTTGACTACTCGTTCAATTTCTCGGATTTTTTTAACGGTAATATTTTTTTGTAAATCTTTTGGTGTTGTCAGAATTTTTAAAATATTTTCATCAGAAATATTCATATATCTTTTGTTAGTAACAAGAACACCATCTGATGTGAAAAATGCTACAGGCGGTTTTTTAAAGTCTGTTTTGATTAAAGCGATTGGAACTCTTTCTCGGATAATAATTTGTAATCTGGCAGGGAAACCATAACGTCTTACGTATGCTTTTTTAATAACCGGTATTTTGTAAAGTTTTTTCATTATTGGTTTAGGTTTTACTAAAAATATCGGAAGTTTTGGAATTTTTACATCTCGTAGAGAATCATAAATTACGTAATCAGGAATAATTTTGTTGTTAATAATTTCGATATGATTTTCAGGGTGGTTAAATGCATCACTTGGGAAATACCATTGTGGCATTTTAATTATAAAATATGATAATATAATAAGCCCCACGACAACGACAAATCTTAGGGAAGATTTTAATTGTGAAAGTTTTTTACGCTTTTTTCTTATTTTTCTTTCCCGTTTTTTATAACGCACAGAATGTTTTACCGAAGTAAAATCATCCTGTGTATCGTCATATTTAGGTTTATCAATGTCGTTAAATTCTGTCATTATTTATTTAATCCGGCTCCGTTCATAATAATTTGTACTAAATCATCATAACTTATTCCCATAACTTTTGATTGTGCAGGCAAATCACTTGTTGCAGTCATCCCTGGTGATGTATTTATTTCTATAACGTAAGGAATACCGTCTTTGCTTATCATAAAGTCAACTCTTGAAACACCTCTACAGCCTGCTGCTTCGTGTGCTTTTACGGCAATTTCTTTTGTCTTTCTTGTTAATTCAGGACTTAATTCTGCAGGTAATACAAATTCTGACATTCCGGGTGTGTATTTTGATTCATAATCATACCATTCATTTTTAGGTCTGATTTCAAGAATTTCTGTTGCAAAATTTTTGCCGTCTTTTTCAAGAACTCCTACAGTTACAAATGCACCTTCGATAAATTCTTCAATCAAAACATCATCATTGTATTTTATTGCTTCTTCGTATGCTTTTTCAAGTTCATCCGGAGTATTCACTTTTGTCATTCCAAAACTTGAACCCTCTGAAACCGGTTTTGTAAATACAGGATATGTTAAACCTTTAACCATTTCTTTAACATTTTGACCTTTTCTTACGAAAACTGATTTCGCAAGCGGAATATCTGAATTAACGGCCAAAATTCTTTTTGTGTATTCCTTGTTCATACAAATAGCAGAAGACATAACTCCGCATCCTGTATATGGAATTTTTAAAATTTCCAAAAGTCCTTGGATACATCCGTCTTCTCCATATTTTCCATGTAGTGCGTTGTAGGCGTAATCAAATTTCCCGTCTTTTAATTTTTGTGCAATATTTTCATCAACTTCTACAAGTTCAGAATTTTTATATCCTAATCTTTGTAATGCTTCATAACATCCTTTGCCTGAACGTCTTGAAACTTCTGCTTCTGATGACATGCCTCCGCATAGTACTGCGATTTTTGAATTTTTATCTATTTTACTTTGTATAGTGTCTTGCATAATTCATTTTCCTTCTCATTTTTTCCGCCTAAAAAGATTATTTCAGGTTCCAGTTCAATCTCGTATTTGTCTTTCACTTTTGTGTATAGATTATACATCAATGTCAAAACATCAAGTGATGTTGCGTTATTGTTATTTACAATAAAGTTTGCATGGTTTTCCCAAACTTTTGAGCCCCCGCAAGTCATAGATTTTGCACCTATTGAATCAAGCAATCTTCCTGCCGAATCCCCTTGAGGATTTTTGAAGATACTCCCACAATTTGGAAGTGCTAAAGATGGTTGATGTGCTTTTCTAAATTGCAAATTATTTTCCATTTGTTGTTTTATTTCAGTTTTATTTTTAGAAAGTAATCTAAATTCAGCTTGCAAAACAATCAAATTGTCTTTCTTGCATCTTGAATGACGGTATGAAAAATCCATTTCATCTTTTGAATATCTGACAAGACCTTTTTCTTTTGAATAGCAAAGTACAGAAGTTAAACTGTCACTGATTGCTTGAGAATTAGCAGAAGCATTCATAAATACTTCACCTCCAACAGAACCCGGAAATCCAATCATAAATTCAAGTCCTGATAAACCTTGTTCACAGACAACTTGTGCTAATTTTGGACCTTTTACTCCGGCATCTGCAATAACAGTATTACCTTCAATTTTGATTTTGTCCATGCGGGTTGTTATTATAACAACTCCATCATATCCGTCAGATGAGATCAATGTGTTTGAAAGGTTTCCGAAAACTTTGGCATTAGGATAGGTGTTTAAGATATTTTCAAAATCTTCAACATTTTCAGGGAAAAAAACTTCTTTAATATTTCCGCCGATTTTGAAAGAAGTTAATTTCCTAATATCAAAGTTTTTTTCAGAAACAACGTTCATTTTCTATACCTTTGCTTCGCTTAAATTTAGTAATTCTTTCCCTAAATTTGTGATAGAACCTGCACCAAGTCCGATTACTACATCACCTGATTTTAAAGTTGGCAGTAATTTTTTAGCAACTTCGTGCATATCGCCTGATAAATTTTCGCAAGGAATATCAAGTTTTTCTTTCAATTCATTTGTGAAAGCAACAGAATTAACCCCTTCAATAGGTTCTTCACTTGCTGCATAAACATCAGTAACAACAATTCTGTCAACATTAGAAAATGCTGTCATGAATTCATTCCAAAGGTTTTGCAATCTTGTATATCTGTGCGGTTGAAATACTGCAATAACATTTCTGTCCTTGAAGGATTTTGAAGCAGATAATGTTGCTTTGATTTCTGTCGGGTGATGTGCGTAATCATCATAGATAGAAATTCCGTTAAATTCTCCGACTTTTTGAAATCTTCTGCCCATTCCTATAAAGGTTGCAAAATGTGGATTTACACGTTCCATTTCAATTCCTGATTGGTGTAAACTTGCCCATACTGCAAGTGAGTTATAAACATTGTGAACACCTTTCAGACAAATTTTTAAATTCGTTTGTAATTCACCTTTGTAGTATATATCAAAACTTGTAAAATCTTCGGCATAATTTATATTTTTAGCAGAATAATCTGTGTTTCCGCCGATTGAATATGTTATAAATGTGGCATTGTTTGCAGGTTCATGTTCTGTGAAATATTTAACAAGTCTTTTAACTCCGTCATTGTCGGTATTGGCAAGAACTATACCATTTGGACGAATGTTTGATATAAATTTTTCAAATGTTTCCAATATTGAATCCAAGCCATTTTTGTAAAAATCCAAATGGTCAGGTTCAAGATTGTTAACTACAACAAGATTTGCAGAATATTTTACAATAGTACCGTCACTTTCATCTAATTCTGCAATGAAATATTTTTCATTAGTTGCATTAGCATTAGAATCAAGTTCAGGAATTATTCCGCCGACAACATAAGATGGTTTATAACCTGCCTTATCTAATACATAAGCGCACAAACCGCTTGTTGTTGTTTTGCCGTGAGTGCCTGAAAATCCGATAAAATATTCTTCATTTTTAGCAATTTCTACCAACAAGTCTGATCTGTGCCAAATTGGTAATCCTAATTCTTTTGCTCTTTGAAGTTCCGGATTGTTTTCTTTAATTGCTGTACTAACAACAACTACACAATCTTCAGGAACATTTTTGGCATCGTGTCCTATAGAAACTTTTGCCCCTAATTTTCTAACTTTTTGAACATACTTACTGTCACTAATATCTGAGCCTGAAACTTCAAAACCCTTTTGTAATAAGAATTTAGCAAGTCCGCTCATCCCTACGCCGCCTATGGCAATAAAATGATATTTCTTTTTCAATTCTTTATCCCTACTATTTATATTATTCTCTACTTCTTTTTACAATTATATTACTAAAATAGAATTTCTGTCCGAATATTATATTTTTTTAACATAATTCTGTTTACAATAAATTGCTTTAGTAATATTTTTCTATATAATTGGAATATGATTTATTTTTTCTATGGGGATGAGGAATTTAATATTTCAAACGAGGTTAAGAAGTTTAAGGAACAACTTGATCAGAATTTTATTGAAATGAGTTATAAATATTATAACAACCTTAAATTTCCTGATTTTGTGGCGGTTTTAAAAACTCAGCCTATGATGTTTGGGAAAATGCTCATAGAAATTAATTGTTTAAATTATTTATGCGGAAAATCTGAAGATAAATCATTCGATGACAAACAACTTTCTCAAATTGCTGATGCTATGGATAGTTGCGGAGAAAATCTTGATATAATTTTGACTGCGGTAATTCCTGAGGATAGTCAGAAAAAAATAGATAAACGCAGAAAAATATTTAAACTGTTTTCAAAATATAATGCAAAAGAATTTTTAAAAATTCCGTCATATAAGACTGCCGAACTTGAAACTTGGATAAAACAAAGAGCAAAATCAAAAGATATAAAAATTTCTGATGATGTTGCAGCAACTATTTTACTTCAAGTGGGTTCAAATTTACGTTTGCTTGATTCTGAACTTGAAAAATTAAAAATTTATGCAGGTAAAAATCCTGTTACAAAACAAACAGTAAAAGAAATTTGTGTCATAAATGAAGATATATTTACATTTGCGGATTATTTGATTGCCGAAAATAAACCCAAGGCACTTGAAGAATATCACAAACTTTTATCTAAAAAACATCCGCTTGAAATATTATCAGTTTTGCAAACACTTCTTCATGGAAAAATTCAAATCAAGGTTAATTCTGTGAAATATTCTCCTGATGAGATTGCAAAAATTTTGAATATGCACCCATATCGTGCAAAATTAGAAGTTCAAAAGGTTAAAAATATTTCGTTAAAAAATCTTGTAAGATTAAAGGAAAATATTACAGAGGCAGAATATAAAATAAAAACAGGACAATCAGCACTGGATGTTGATAGAGAGGTTGAATATGCAATATTACGATAGTTCTGTTGTTCAAAAAGTTCCAAAGTTAATAGATTATTTTCAAAAAGGTATTACCGATGAGAATAAAAATATTAGCCACTGTTTATTATTGTGGGGGCCGGATATAAAATTGCAGTGCGAGTTGGCTCTTGAAATTGCAAGACTTTTGAATTGCAAAGAAGATAAAAGTCTTGATTGTAATTGTTTAAACTGCAAATGGATAAGAGAACAAACTCACCCTGCGATAAAAATTTATACAAGATTAGATTTCAAAGAGGCTGATACAAATTCTTCAGATGATGAAGATTTTTCAAAGGGTAAGAAAAATATAAATATTAACCAAGCAAAATCTATTATAAATGAATTATCTATTTCAAGTGATTATCATAGAGTTTATATATTTTGTGATAGGGATGAAGATGGAAATTTATTGCCTTTAAATAAAATAAATTTTCCTGAAGCAACGTCTAATGCTTTATTAAAAACCTTTGAAGAACCGCCGAAAAATACAACATTTATTTTTCTGACAAAAGATAAAACAGATGTTATTTCGACTGTAGTATCAAGAGCACAATCGTTTTTTGTACCTTCTTTAATTGATAATGACAGGGATTATTCTCTAGTGGAAAATGTTATTACAAATTATTGGACTATAGATAAAAATAAAGTGCTTGATGTGGAAAATGAATTATTGCACCTTGTAATGGACAACGAACCGAAGGAAATTTTTATTCAAATTCAAAATTATATGTTCGATGTTTTGGTTGCCAATTTTAATAACAAGTTATTGTATTATAGGGTGCTTGAGGATTTAAAATATGTTGAAGAGGCAATGCAGCAAACTACATTATCTAAGATGAATCTTCAAACAGTTGTGGAAAATTTATGTTTTAAATTATTTTTGAAATAAATTTGCGTAGTAATGGAGATATTTTCAGGATTTACATTCTGTTACAAAAATTATTTGATATATTAGATGTGATATAATTAAATAAATTAAAAGGGGAGAAGAATATGAATTATATGGAAATTATAAGAGAGATATCAATTGTTGCGATACTTGCTTATTTAATCGGCTCAATTCCGACGGGGTATATTATTGTTAAATTATTTACCGGACAAGATATCAGAACAGTCGGTTCTGGTTCAACCGGTGCAACAAATGTTAAACGTGTAATGGGTAAAAAATGGTTTTTTACTGTAATGTTATTAGATGCCTTAAAAGGTGCAATTCCTGTATTGCTGGCAATATTTTTTGCTAAGTCTTTAACTTATGATTATATAATTCCGCCAGTAATATTCAATAATGGAATTTTACCTGTTGTTGCGGCAGTTTGCGTAATTTTAGGACACAGCAAATCAGTTTATCTTGAATTTACCGGAGGCAAATCTGTGGCTTCAGGTGTTGGAACTTTGTTTGCTCTAAATTGGATAGTTGGTTTATGTGTTGCTGTTATATGGAGTGTTGTAACTTGGTTTTCTAAATACGTTTCAGTTGGTTCAATAGTTGCACTTGCTGTTGCTCCGATTATTATGTGGTTATTAAAAACACCTTCAGCATTTATTGTTTATACAGTGATTGCTGCAATTTATGTAATTTTTCTACATAGAGAAAATATTAAAAGATTAATCGCAGGAAATGAAAATAAGGTTAGATAAAACTAAAAAATGGACAGATTAGAATTTGTAAAAGCAAAACGAATAGTTGTAAAACTTGGAACAAATGTATTAAGAAATGATGAAGGATATGTATCACTGCCGAGAATATATTCATTTATTGAAGATATGGCAACATTAGTTATGTCAGGGAAAGAAGTTATCTTGATAACTTCAGGTGCTGTCGGACTTGGTAAAAAACGATTAAATCTTCAAGATACTCAAGGTACTGCGCTAAAGCAGGCATGTGCGGCTATCGGGCAGGGAAAATTGATGTCTATATATGAAGGCGGTTTTGAAACATACGGACTTGTCGCAGCACAAATTCTATTAACAGAAGATGATTTTTCTGTAAGAGAAAGATATTTAAGTTTGAGAACAACATTAAACAAATTGCTTGAACTTGGTGCAATTCCTGTAATTAATCAAAATGATACCGTTTCAACACGTGATGTAACTTTGCGTGATGGAATAGAGGATATGCAAGTATGTTTCTCTGATAACGATAAGTTGTCAGCTCTTGTTGCAAGTGAATTAGATGCTGATTTGTTGATAATTTTGTCAGATATTGCAGGGTTATATAGTGACAATCCAAAAACAAATAAAGATGCCAAACTTATAAAATGTGTTGAAAAAGTTGATGATAGCATATTAGCACTTGCTTCAGGTACTTCCAGCGGTGGCAGAGGCGGTATGGAAACCAAATTAAAAGCCGCTCGTCAGGTGACAAGATTTGGCGGAAAGGTTTTGATAGCAAACGGGAAAGAGCCTTATGTTATCAGAAGAATTTTTGAAGGTGAAGATTTAGGGACAATGTTTTTGCCTGAAAATCGCAGTATGTCTGATAAAAGAAGATGGATTGGATATGCTACAAATATTATTGGGAAAATTGTTGTTAATAATGGTGCAAAAAAAGCCTTATTGGCAGAAAAAAGTCTTTTACCTATTGGGGTTATAGATGTTATAAATACCTTCAAAAAAGGTGATGTAATTTCAATTTTGGACGAAGATAAAAATGAATTTGCAAGAGGAATTGTTAATTATGATTCCAATTCTTGTAAAAAAGTTATAGGTCATCATTCAGACAATATTGCAGAAATTTTAGGATTTAAAAATTATGATGCAATTATAACAAGAGATAATATAACTCTGCTTTAAATTTGGAGAAAATTATGGTTGAAGATTTTATAAATATTGCAAAACGTGCAAAACAAGCCTCTTTAGAGATTGCTGATTTAAGTTCTGAAATTAAAAATTCTGCGCTGAATTCTATTGCGGATTTGATAGAAGAAAATAAGCAGGAAATTTTTGAAAGTAATAAGCAAGATTTAAAAGAAGCGGAAGTACTTCTTGATAGTGGGGAGATTTCAAAATCCGTATATAACAGATTAAAACTTGATGAGAACAAAATGCGTGATATGATTCAAGGGATACGTGATATTTCACATTTGGAAGATCCTGTCGGAAAGGTTTTATTAAAACGCCAACTGGACGAAGATTTAATTTTGCAAAAAGTATCTTGTCCGATAGGAGTTTTGGGAATAATTTTTGAAGCAAGACCTGATGTAATTTCACAGATTTCATCACTTGCCATAAAATCTTCAAATGCCGTAATTTTAAAAGGCGGGAAAGAATCTAAAAATACAAATAAAAAAATTCTTGAAATTATAAATAATGCACTTGATAAAGTTCAAGGATTTCCGAAAAACGTTATACAGCAAGTGTTTAATCGAGAAGATGTTGCACAAATGCTAAAGTGTGACCAATATATAAATTTAATTATTCCTCGCGGGGGAAATAATTTAGTAAAATACATCAAAGCAAATACATCAATTCCAGTTTTAGGTCATGCAAGCGGAATTTGTCATATATTTGTAGATGAAAGTGCAGATATCAATATGGCATCAAGTGTTGTAGTAGATGCTAAAACTCAATATCCAAGTGCTTGTAATGCGGTTGAAACTTTATTAATTCATAAAGATTTTGCAAAAAAAGATGAATTATTAGCATCATTGCAATTAAATGAAATTCAACTAATTCCCAATCCTCAAAGTTGGTCAACTGAATATGGAGAAAAAACTTTATCATATAAATTTGTAAATTCTGTTGATGAAGCGATAGAACATATAAACACTTATGGTTCAGGTCATACAGATAGTATTATTACAAAAAATATTGAAAATGCTGAAAAATTTATGAATAAAGTAGATTCAGCAGGAGTATATTTCAATGCTTCAACTCGTTTTGCAGATGGATTCAGATACGGTTTTGGTGCAGAAGTCGGAATTTCTACAAACAAAACCCACGCTCGCGGACCTGTCGGGTTGGAGGGTTTGACTATATATAAATATAAATTGATTGGAAACGGACAAATTGTTGATGATTATGTGAAAGGAAGAAAAACTTTTCATCACAAAGATTTGAACTAAACGAGGTATCTTATGAAAATTGGTGTAGTCGGTCTTGGATTAATTGGCGGTTCAATTTTTAAAGATTTAATCAAATTAAATTATGAAGTTGTCGGGGTTTCCAATTCTCAAAGCGGTGAAAATATTTATCAAGATTATTCGGTATTAAAAGATTGTGAACTTGTTTTTGTATGTTCAGCGATGAACAAAACCTTGAATATTCTGGATGAATTAGAAAATATTTTGCCCCCAACGACAGTTGTATCTGATGTTTGTTCGCTAAAAGAATTTGTTACTAAGAAAAAAAGACCTTATAAATTTGTTCCGTCCCATCCTATGGCAGGAACTGAACATAAAGGTTTTGAAAATTCTTTTGAAGGTTTATTTAAAGGTGCCAAATGGGTAATTACACCGGTCTTTGGAGAGAGTGAAATTTTAGTAAATATAATAAAACAGTTAGGTGCAGAACCTATTATAACTACTCCACAAAAACATGATGAGGCTGCTGCATTAATTTCTCATATGCCAATGTTAATTGCGCAAGCAATATTTAAAACAGCCCAAGATAATGAGTTAGCAATGAAAATGGCATCATCAGGTTTTCGTGATATGACAAGACTTGCGATGTCTAATCCTGAGATGGCAAATGATATGATTTATTTGAATTCTGAAAATATTCAAACAAGTATTTTAAAATTATATAAATCAATTGGCGATTTGACCAAATCAAATTACCTTGAGCAGATAAATGAAATTAAATCAAAACGCCAATCAATGAATTTATAATGGGGTTGTTTGTATATTATTATTTAACTAAATTTTTTACATAAGTAAATGCTTGGTTTACAAGACCTTTAGCTTTTGTAAGAGCAGGTTCTGCTAATCCTACACCTTTAGTTAGAACAGTTTTACCTTTGTTCAGTATACTTTGTCCTTTTGTAAGTACAGTTTTTACATAAGGTTTTAATGTTTCAAGTGCTTTTGTTCCCAAGGTTTTAAGTTTTCCTCTGAAGATGAATGCCAAACCAAGAGCAAGTGCAGCGCCTAATACAGTACCAAGAGTTTTACCTGCTTTGCTAGATTTTTCTTTTTGTTCAGGATCATAAATGCCTGGTTTCCAAGTTGTTAGTTCACCTGTTTTTGGATCCATAAATACTTTATCGTGACGAGGATCGATTTTACCTTTTTCGTTTAGAGCTTCCATAATAGCTTCTTGTTGTTTAATTCTTGCTTCTACAAGTTTAGCGATTTGTTCACGTTGTTCAGGAGTAGTAGTTGGAGCAAAATCTATTAAAATTGGTTTCTTATTAGGTTTTTTAGCTTTGTTTGGATCAAAATAAACCGGACTACCATCTGGCTCTACACCAATACCATGAGGACGAATTGTGTTGAAATTTAAACCTTGAATTGACATAATAACTTTTCCTTTCTACCAAATTAAAATATAACCTACATAGTTATAAAGTATTTTTTTTAGAAAAATTTGCAGGCATTTAAAATTATTTTTACAATCATTTATGTAAAATTAAAGTCCCCCAAGTGTTTGAGAGACTTTACAATTTGTAATATATTTAAAATTTATATTATTTTATTCCATACAAGACATAGTTACTGTTTTTTCTAAATGAAGGGTGTCGATTAGATTATTTAATCTTGCAAACACTTCTTTGAACTGAGGAATGGATAAACTTTGTTTCCCGTCACTTAGAGCACAAGCTGGATTGTGGTGAACTTCAACCATAATACCATCAGCCCCGACAACAAGTCCTGCTTTAGCCATAGGTTCTATTAAGTATCTTTGGCCTGTACCGTGGCTTGGGTCAACAATGATTGGTAAGTGTGAATATTTTTTTATCACAGGAACTGCTGAAATATCAAGCAAATTACGAGTGAAAGCATTATCAAAACTTCTTACGCCACGTTCACAAAGTATAACTTTTTCATTCCCGTTATACATAATGTGTTCGGCAGCAAGTAAAAATTCTCTAATTGTGCTTGATGGACCACGTTTCAAAATGACAGGTTTATTACATTTTCCAACAGTTTTTAATAACTTAAAATTTTGCATATTTCTTGCACCAATTTGAATAACATCGGCATAATTGCAAACTAAATCTAAATCAGCAGAATCCATAAGTTCTGTTACAACAAGCAATCCTGTTTCTTCTTTTGCTTTTGCAAGATATTGTAGTGCTTTTTCGCCTAATCCGTCAAAATCGTATGGTGAAGTTCTTGGTTTGAATGCTCCGCCACGCAAGAATTGGCACCCCATTTCTTTAGCCGCAACAGCAACTTTTAAAAGGCCTTCATAATCATCTTCGACAGAGCAAGGACCAACTATTGCAACAGGTCTATTTGCACCGCCTATTTTAACTCCGTTATCAAATTCGATGACTGTATCTTCTGATTGCCTGTCACGAGATGCTAATCTAAAAGGTTCACGGATAAATTTAATTTGTTTAACACCATCTAACGCTTCAATTCTACCCGGAGAAAGTGTTGTTTTATCACCAAGTGCATCAATAACAGTGTGAACATCTCCTTGGTGAACGATTACTCTAAATCCGTGTTCTTCTAATAAATTTGTCACTGCTTTAATATTTTCAGCAGTAGCATCACGTTCCATAATTATAATCATAAAGTTGTTTTCCTCATTAAATTAACTTAACAAATGTTAACTAAATTATAGGTAATAAAATAAAATTAATCAATTAAGTTTTGTTGAATGTTTTTAATTATATATAGGGGATAAAAGAAAGTAAAAGGAGTAAGTAAAAATGTGGCAGAAAAATTTGATTGATTTAGGGGTAAAAACTATAAAAAAAGTTGTTAAACCTATGGCCCCAATGATAGGAAGAACAATAAAGCGGGTTGGAAACGGACAAGCAAGAGTAATTGTTAGTGGTTTTGGCGGTCCGAATTTAGACCCTATAACGCATAATCTGCTTGTACAATCAAGAATTATGCAGAATGTAAGACCTGTAGTTAAGGGGTTTTTAGGAAAACCTGGTAAAGTATATTTAAAACCTATGACTGCATTTCCAAATAGAGGTCAGGTTAGATTCTTCCCTAATTTTAGAACTCCAACTATGAAGCGACATGTAGTATATGATGTCAGAACAACAAGACAGGCTGTTCCGGGATTTACAATAGAAGGGGATATAAAACCGCGGCTTGTAACTAAAGGAACAAATATTCCTTCCCTGAATAATCCGATAAAACCGCCTGAAATTGCAACAGAAAGAGTTGTTGTACAGGGTTTTGGCGGAAATTCAGCAAATAAAATTTACAAACCGGTAGCAAAAAATAATACTACTCCAAGAACTGTTGTTAAAGGTTTTTCTTTAGAGACTTAATAATATGGATAAAAAAAGGATTGAATTATACAATTCAATCCTTTTTCAAAACTTTTTCAGTCATATCAATTAAACTAATTTAACAGTAACTGATTTTGGTTTTTGAGTGTAAGAGATTTTGTCTTCTCTTGATAACCAGCCAAGACCCATGTAAGTGAAATTATCATCCAAATCCATATCTTTTCTTAATTTGTTGATAGTTACTTCACCCTTGTCTGATAGGTAATTGTAGATTTTACCTGCTGATTCGATAATTTGTGTTTGCATTTCTTTTTGTTCTTTTTTGCTTGATGTGAACATGTTCATTTCCTCCTTTTTCTACAAGAATTATAATACTACTATTTTAAAATTAATGGAATATATTTTTAGGTTAATTCCTAAAAACCACTTGGGTACTGTGTTTTAGGACTTAACATTTCTAAACTTTCTTATATTATATAAAAAAATTTGAAAAAAAATTCATCAAGATAGAGTATTTTTTTTATTTTTTTTCGTGATTTTTAGGTTTTTTGTAGGTTTTTTATAAAATTATGAAAAATTTTTCCTATAATTTTTGAATAATTTTTTTCTGAAAAGCACATTCTATAAGATATCTAACCGGATATCCTCTTTATAATTATATAAAAATTTTCTTGGGAGCAGATTTTTAGATTTTTTAGCGATTAATAACAAAATTATCAGAATTTAACAGCAGTTCTTTTTTTATTTCTTTGATTTTGCTTATAATTTGAGGTTTTTCCAGATAAATTTCTGAAAAAATTATTTTTCTTGAGTTATCTTTTGTTATAAAAATTAATTGATAATCTCTATAACCTTTAGCATATAAGTTTCCTTTTACTTTCTGTCTGATATAACTTACATTTTTAATATCAGAGTATTTGACAATGTGTTTGTTAGATTTTCCTCCGAATAAATTAATTTTTTCGACATGGCACTCATCAAGTTTTTTTGAACAATATAATGTTTCTTTTTTGTAGTTTGTTAAACCACCGCTCAAAATAACGACTATAATAAAAATTATTACAACTAAGATTTTAAACATTTTCATAATATTATTCAAACCTCAATAATATTTTATCACTATTTTACAAATTGATATATAATGAATTAAGAGGATTTATTATTATGATAAAGTTATTGATTTTTGATTTAGACGGAACGCTTTTAAATACCTTGGAAGATTTAACGGATAGTACAAATTATGCCTTGAAAGAGTTTAATTTCCCCACTCGAACAATAGAGGAAGTTCGTAATTTTGTAGGTAATGGTGTTGCCAAATTGATTGAACGTGCAATTCCCAATGGTAGAGAAAATGCAAATTTTGAAAAATGTCTGGAGGTATTTAAGCAAAATTATGCAGAGAATATGAATAATAAAACAGCACCATATGCAGGAATAATAAATCTTTTACAAACATTAAAATCTAAAAACTATAAAATTGCTGTTGTATCAAACAAATTTGATATTGCGGTAAAAGGTTTATGTGCAAGATATTTTGCTGATTTAGTAGATATTGCAATAGGTGAAAATGAGAAAGCAGGAATAAAGAAAAAACCTGCGCCTGATACGGTTAATCAAGTTTTGAAAGAATTTAACATATCCAATACGGAGGCAATTTATATTGGAGATTCAGAAGTTGATATTATGACGGCCAAAAACTCTAAAATGGATTGTATCAGTGTAACTTGGGGGTTTAAAGACCGAGAATTTTTAATAGAAAATGATGCAAAAATGATCGTAGATTCTCCTGATGAGATAATTAATATATTAGACAGTTTGGCTAGGTAAATAATATAATTTCCCCATTTAATTTTTGGATTATATTTTACAAAAATGGGGGATATAATGACAACACAAATAAAAGAAATACACGCCCGTCCAATACTTGATTCACGCGGAAATCCGACGCTTGAAGTGGAGGTAAAATTATTTTCAGGGGTAAGTGCAATTGCCTCTGTTCCATCCGGTGCTTCACGTGGAAAATATGAAGCAATAGAACTTCGGGATAATGAGCAGGAATATAACGGTAGGGGTGTTCGAACTGCGATAAATAATGTTAATCAAATTATTGCGCCTGTTTTAGTGAATAAGAATGTTTTAAATCAATATTTAATAGATAGAACATTAATAAAAATAGACGGAACACCAAATAAAAGTCGTCTTGGGGCAAATGCAATATTAGGAGTATCAATGGCATGTGCAAGGGCGGGGGCCAATTATTATGGAATTCCGTTATTTATGTATTTGGGAGGATTGAATGCTTGTACAATGCCTGTTCCGATGATAAATATTCTAAATGGCGGAGTTCATGCGGGTAACAATCTTGCAATGCAGGAATTTATGATAGCACCGGTAGGTGCAAAAAATTTTTCTGAAGCATTAAAAATGGGGGCGGAAGTTTTTTATTCATTGAAAAACTTGTTGATAAAAAACGGATTGTCAACTGGTGTAGGTGATGAAGGCGGTTTTGCTCCCAATTTAACTAAAAATTCCGAAGCAATAGAATTGATTATCGAAGCCATAAAAGATGCAAAATATACAACAAATGATATAAAATTATGCTTAGATGTTGCAGCAAGTGAATTTTATAATAACGGACGTTATTTTATAAATGATTTTGCTTATACAAGTGAAGAATTTGTTAATATTTTGGAAGGTCTGGTTAACAAATATCCGATAATTTCAATAGAAGACGGAATGAGTCAAGACGATTGGGACGGATGGAAACTTTTGACCAAGAAAATCGGTAATCGTTGCCAACTTGTTGGAGATGATTTATTTGTGACAAATATTTTCAGAATAAGAACAGGAGTAGAGAAAAATTCAGCAAATTCTGTACTCATCAAACTAAATCAAATCGGAACGGTATCAGAAACTTTAGAAGCCATAAATTATGCAAAAAGTAAAAATTATACAACTATAATTTCTCATCGTTCAGGTGAAACAGAAGATACATTTATTGCAGATCTTTCTGTTGCAGTAAATAGCGGACTAATCAAAACAGGTTCACTTGCTCGTAGTGAAAGAGTTGCAAAATATAACAGGTTATTAAAAATAGAAGAACTTTTGGGAATTAAATCTTCTTATCTTGGTGCTGCAGCATTTAATCCGAAGTAATTTATTATAATTTAAAAAGTGACAGTTTGTTATGACTGTCACTTTTGTAAGAGTTTTTAAAAGTATTAAAATTTAGATATTATTTTTTTGTTCGAAATTTTTTCTGATATTCTTTTTAACTTTTTCTAAATTTTTAATTTTCTTTTCTTCTTGTTTAATTTTCTTTTTAGCATTTTTTCTTTCAGTTTTAGTTACTTCATATTGGCTGTCGATTTTTGCATATTCTGTTCTATATTCAAGTAATTTGTTGCGAACTTCAACTTGGGCATTATCAATTTGTAATATTGCATTTTGCATTTTAGTTCCGCCTGTTACTTGGCTTGGATCTAACATTACATTTCCTTTTGTATCTGTTGTAATGATAGTTGTTTTAGGTGTTGAAGTTACGGTTGTACTATCGCTGAAGTTTAGCGGTGTAAATTCTGTTGTTTCAGCCAATGCAACATTACTAACAAAAACTAATCCTAATGCAATTGTGCATAGTTTAGATAATCTTTTCATATATTTTCCTCCCAATATGTGCTGTATGCCTTGCTAATATATTAATATATTTTAGGCAAAATATAAAGAAATTTACATAATTTAATATCAAAAAAAATTATGTGTTATGATTTTCATATAGGACTGGGAAGAATGAAAAAAGAATGGATTATAGAAAATAGCAATTGTAATGAAAAATCATTAATAAAAAGATTATTATATTCACGTGGTATAAAAACAGAAGAAGAAATTAAAGAATTTTTGCACCCATTAGAAATGAAATTAACTTCACCTTATGTTTTTACCGGCATGGAAAAAACAATAAACAGATTATCAGTTGCGATTGATAACAACGAAGTTATTGTAATATATGGAGATTTTGATGCTGATGGTGTTACTTCAACCTCAGTTTTATACAAAACATTAAAATATCTCGGGGCAAATGTTTTTTATTTTATTCCTGATAGAGAAAACGAAGGTCATGGTTTAGATAATAAGGCACTAATCAAATTAATGACCACAATAAAACCAAAGGTAATAATTTCTGTTGACTGCGGAATTTCTGATGTTGACTCTGTAAAATTTATAAACAGTTTTAAAATTATCGACATGATAATAACAGACCACCACGAAGCACCGGAGGTACTACCTGATGCATACGCTATAATAAATCCAAAAGCACCCGACGCTTTAGATTCTTCTTTGAGTGCAAAACAAATTGAGCATTTAACATATCTTGCTGGTTGCGGAGTTGCGTTCAAAGTTGCGCAAGCACTTCTTATGAAATATGAAAAACCTGAATTTATATATGAAATTTTACCTTTCGTAGCGGTTGGAACAGTTGCTGATGTTGTGCCGTTATTGGGGGAAAACAGATATTTTGTTACAAAGGGTTTAGAATTAATTTCAAGAGGTAAGCATGAAGGTTTGAAATTACTTTTAGAAAGTGCAGGGTATGATATAACTAAAGGTGTAACTTCAGAACATATTGCATTTGGAATTGCACCAAGAATAAACGCTTCAGGTAGATTGGATACTGTTGATGCCGCATTAAAAGTTTTAATTTCTGATAATCCTCAAGAAGTTGTTATGTCGGTTGCGGCATTAAATGATTTTAATAAAATAAGACAAACACTATGTCAAGATACATTCTTGCAAGCAGATGAAATGGTTCAAAAAGAAGGCAATAGAAATCCTGCAATCGTTTTGTACAGTGAAGATTGGCATATTGGGATTATTGGAATTGTAGCGTCTAAACTTGTTGAAAAATATTATAAACCTGTATTTTTAATGAGTTATGTTAAAGAAAAAGATCAATTTAGATGCTCTGCAAGAAGTATTGAAGGTGTTCCATTATATGATGTTTTGGTTGCGAATGCAGAATTGTTTGACAATTTTGGCGGACATAAACTTGCAGCAGGGCTTGGTTTTACCGGGGCAAAAGTTTCTTTTGAAACTGTAAAAAAAGCACTTAATGACACTGTTAGAGAATATACATCATCAAAAGAATTAAAACCTTTTGTAAATATAGATTTGATGGTTGAGCCAAAGGATGTAACAGTAGATTTGGTAGAAGAAATCTCTCAATTGGAACCTTTTGGAGCGTCAAACAGAAGTCCTGTTTTTGCGATGAATAACTTAAAGGTTACTCAAAAAAGACTTATGGGCTCAGACAATTCGCATTTGAGATTGAATATCTCATCCGGCAGTAATGAATTTACTGCAATATGGTGGAAGCGAGGAGATATTTGCTTGAAGGCTGGTGACAATTTAGATATCGCATTCCATCCTCAAATTAATGAATATAATGGTAATGTTTCTGTTCAATTAATTGTAGATGATATTCATTCTGAGATTTTAGATATTAATGAACCTGTCAACACATGTTCTTATAAGATAAATGATTGTCGTGGAAAAACAGGAATTTTGGCTAATGTAAACGATTATATAAAAACATCAGGGAAAAAAATAAAAATTTTTGCTGAAAGTAAACCGATAAAAGACAGTTTAAAATCCTTTGCTGCAATTTTTGAAAATATATTTACCCGTCAAGATATTCCTGAATGTGAAGATTTAATCTTTTTTGATTATCCTGCAGATAGGCAAACGCTTAATATGATTTTGGATAAAACCCATGCCAAAAGACTTCATTTTATGAATTATGAACAAAAAATATATGATGAACAGGAATTTTTTAATATATTTTCAAAAATGTTAAAATACGCTTGTCATAATAACAACGGTAAAGTTGAACTCATAAGATGTGCAAGTTTTTTGGGTAAATCAATCGAAGTTATAGAAATGATTTTGAACTTGTATTCAGAACTTGGCTTTATAAATATTATTGATAAAAATTCTACATTTTATACAATAGAAATTCTTGGAATAGATGATCTTTCAAAGATTTGGAATAGTCCGAATTATTCTAATATTTACGATAAAATGATAGAATGTGAGGAATTTCAAAAAACTTTATTAGAAGATGAATTAAAAGAAGTTTTGCAAGTTTAAACTTTTAAAAAGCATAAAGATAGGCCAGTACCGGAGTGATACTGGCGTTTAGTAAGTAAAAATATGATTAAGATTTTATTTAGTTTGTTATAATTGAGTTCCTGTAACTTTATATAATTCAATGTAGTTTACTAAGCAGTTAACTTTGTCATTAACAACTCTTTGATCAGTATAAAGTACATTTTCTTTAACTTGGACCAAATCTAATTTAGAAATTGTTCCTTCATTATATTTGTTCGTGCTGTAACCAAAATCTTCTCTTTCAAGAGAGGCTTGTTTTTTAGTATCAGCATATTTTTCTTCATCAAGTTTTATAGAAATCAAAGCATCATTAACTTCTTGGATTGCAGTTAAATTAGTTTGATAATAATTATTTAAAACTCTTTCATAAACATCTTTCTTCATTTTTAAATTGGCAAGTCTTCTACCACCTGTAAATATTGGTAAATTCAAACCTCCGCCAATCATAGCCAAAGCATTTTTAGTAGTCCATAAACTTCCGAAATCGGTTGCTAAAAATAATGCTATAGCACTAATATTTATGCTAGGAAGAAATTCTTTTCTTGCGACTTTAACATCAATACCGGATTTTTCAACCATTTTTTCAGCCTTGATATAATCAGGTCTTTGCATAATTACATCAGAAGAAATTTCTGTCGGAATTACGCCTGAAAAGTTCAAACTGTCAAAACTTGCCCTTTGAAGTTTTTCAGAATTATTTGGATTTTCACCAATTAAAACTGCTAATTGGTTTAATAATTTTGTTCTGTTCTTTTTGTATTCTGTTAAGTCTGTATTACCTGCAATATAAGACTTGTTGGCTTTTACAGTGTCAGCGGTAGAAGTTAATCCTTCTTTATTTCTTGCTAACATCAATTCATATATTAATTTTCTATCTTGCACAATTTGCTCTTGCAATTCTATCATTTTATCAAGTTTTATAATATTGAAATAAGTTGAGCCAACGGCAGATGCTATAGAAATATATGCAGCCCTTTCATCTTGTAGTGAACCTTCATATTGCTTTTTGGAAGCAGTTGTTTTGTTATGATTTTTGCCAAACAAATCAAGTTCATAATTAGCAATAGCAGGTGTTGCAAAACCCCAATTAGAACTTGTTTCCTCCGGGAATTTGCTGTATCCTGCACCAAATCCTACATTTGCGGTCGGTAATTCACTTGCAAATTGAATTTTTATAGCCTGATAATATTCATCGACGGCAATTGTTGCCATTTTTAATGAATAGTTATTTTTAATAGCTTTATCAATATAACCTGTTAAAATACTGTCATTGAAATTCGACCACCAGTCATAATTAATATAACTATACTTAAATTCATCACTTTGTTCTCTCTGTTTGTGCATCTTTGAAATAGAAACTTTTTTAACTTCATTCTTTTTATTGATTGCAAAGCATGCCACAGGAGATAAACTATTTATTATAAAACTTGCTAACAGCAGTGTAATAATCTTCTTTTTCAATTTTATACCTCTTCAAAATAGTACTTGCAATTTATCTGATAGTATGATAGCATAATATTGTTGCAAATGCAACATATTAATTTTACAACATATAGAAATATCTAGACAGAGGTTATGGAAAAAGCGAAACATTATATAGACTCTATATTTTATCAATTTGAGCAAACTGCAAAATATTGCAGATATTTATCAGTACAAATATTTCAGAAATTGGATTTAGGAATAACATTTGACGAGTTTATAACACTAGATACAATTGATGCGAATGAATGTATATGTCAGCGTGAACTTGCAAAATTAATATTAAAAGACAGGGCAAGTACAGGTCGACTTCTTAATTCTTTAGAGGAGAAAGGATATATTGAGCGCTTTGTGGATACAAAGAATAACCGCTTAGTTCGCAAGATGAAAATATCAGATAAAGGGCGTGGAATATTAATTGAAATAACTCATAAATTAAAGGCATATATTAGTAAATTGCCCAAGATTTTATCAGAAGAAGACAAAGCGGCATTAATAGACTCAATAGTAAATTTTAGACATAATATAGAAAAAGAAGTACAAATGAATATATAAAGAGGTTATAAAAAATGGAAGAAAATATTCAAGAGCAAGAAAAAACTGATAATCCGGTAGAAAAACCACATAAAAAAGGACTAAAAAGAACAATAGCGGGTATAATAATTGCTATTTTATTAGTAGGTGCAGGATTTTATATTGTAAATGAAATGCAATATCAATCAACAGATGATGCTTATGTAGAAACAACAACCGTAAATGTATCACCACGAGTATCAGGTCAAATTGAAGAGGTTTATATAACAGATAACCAGCATGTAAAAGCAGGTGATTTGGTTGCAGTGATTGATGATGCGGATTACAAAGTTAAACTGGAACAAGCAGATTCAACTTATGAAAAGATTAAATTAGACCAATCAAATGCGAAAGCGAATTTAGTAGCAGCGGAATCAGCAATTGATTTAGCGAAAAGAGATTTAGACAGGTATAGAAATTTATACGAACAAGGGGCGGTATCAAAACAGACATTTGATGCAGCACAAGTAAAATACGACCAAGCGCAAGCAGGTTTAACCCAAGCAAACCAAGCGTTATTTTCACAAAATGACGGAAAGACAGTTGCAGATGCTAATTTAAGAACGGCAAAGGCAGCAAAAGACAAAGCAGCATTAGACTTATCATATACAAGAATATATGCCCCACAATCAGGAACAGTATCATCACGCAGAGTTGAAAAAGGTATGTATGTAACAGCAGGTTCACCTTTATTTACATTGGTACCTGAAGAAGTATGGGTAGTTGCCAATTTCAAAGAAAATCAATTAAGACACATGCACCCTGGTCAACCTGTAGCAATAAAGGTTGATACATATCCTAATAAAGTATTTAAAGGAAAGATTGATAGTATCCAAAGAGCCTCAGGCGCCAAATCAAGTTTGTTCCCGCCGGAGAACGCAGTAGGATCATTTGTAAAAATTGTACAAAGAATACCGGTTAAGATAGTATTTACAGAGGAAATTGATACAAACAAATATAATATAGTTCCCGGTATGTCAGTTGTTCCGAAAGTAAAAGTAAAGTAATATATAAAATATAAAGAACAAAAGAATATCGGCTGAAGGCAGTCGGTATTCTTTTGTGAAAGGGGAAAAATGACAGAAAATGTTGTAATAAATACAGAAGATGAAAATAAATATTTACCGGAAAATCCATGGATCTCTTCAATTCCGACATTGCTTGCTGTATTTATATATGTTATAGACGGAACAATTGCCAATGTTGCATTGCCGCATATGGCAGGAAGTTTTTCTGCTACAAGAGATGAAAGTATGTGGATTTTAACCAGTTACTTAATTGCAAGTGGTATAATAATCCCTTCAGTGAATTTTTTTAGTAAATTATTAGGAAGAAAAAACTTCTATATAATAAGTATAATGTTATTTACGATAGCATCAATGCTGTGCGGTTTAGCAAGGAATTTAGGGGAAATGGTTATTTTTAGGGTTTTGCAAGGTGCAGGTGGTGGTGGAATTTTACCGATATCACAAGCCCTGATGATGGAAAGTTTCCCTAAAGAAAAAAGAGGAACTGCAATGTCCTTATTTGGTATGGGGGTAATTATTGCCCCGATTGTAGGACCTGTCTTAGGCGGATGGATTACTGATAATTGGTCTTGGCCTTGGATTTTCTTTATAAACATTCCGTTTGGATGTCTGGCGGCAATTTTGTCTGCTAAACTTTTATTCAACCCTCCTTATTCTCGCCGTCAAAAAGGGGTTAAAATTGACGGATTGGGATTCTTTTTCCTAACGATATGGTTGTTGTGTTTGCAGGTATTTTTCGATAAGGGAAACAATGCAGATTGGTTCAATGCAACTTGGATTTGCTGGGTATTTGGTATTTCTTGTGTTGCAGGGATTTGCTTTTTTATCTCCCAATTAAAGCGTAAAAATACTTTAGTAGATTTAAGTGTGTTTAAGGATAGAAATTTTGTAGTTGGTACAATTATACAAGTTATAATGCAGGCTGTATTATATGCATCACTTGCAATATTGCCTCAATTTCTGCAAAGTATGATGGGATATACTGCGTTTTTAAGCGGATATTCGATGATGCCAAGAGGATTGGGAAGTATGACCGCTATGATTATCTGTGCTTTTATTGCTGATAAAGTTGATAAAAGAGCATTAGTTTGTATTGGTCTAGCTTTGTTGGGATTTGCGGGTTTATTTTTTGGATTTTTAAATCTACAAATTTCAAGTATAAATATTATGGTTCCAAATTATGTAATGGGATTAGGTATGGGACTTTCTATGGTTCCTATAATAAACTTGTCTATGGAAACGCTTACAAATGAACAGATGACAAATGCTACAGGTTTACAGAATTTGTTAAAAAACATCGGCAGTGCAATAGGTACATCACTTGTAGCAACAATGTTAACAAGATTTAGTCAGGTTCATCAATATATGATGGTTGGACATTTAAGCGAGTTGAATGAAGCGTTTATCGAAAGAGTTCAAACTACAGCGGCAATGTTATCGCAATATACAAGTCCTTCCGTTGCTCATTATATGGCACAATATTCTCAGTATGGACAACTTATAAAACAAGCAAGTTTGTGGGCATTTATGGATTCATTTAGAATTTTTGGACTATTGTGCTTTGTTTTAATTCCTTTATTAATATTATTTAAAAGGAGTAAAGTTCAATCTTAGTTAAAAATTTTTCAAAATACTATAAATATAATATTATTATAATTATAGTATTGCGTTTTTAAATTTTATTGTGTATAATGAGCACAGGAGCGGAGGGGTTACAGAAAAACTCTGTATGAAAGTTGTTCCCTCGCCGGAAAGAAAGAGATATACTCTATAGATGAGTAACACAAAATTCAATTACAAATTTATAAAAGAAAATGCTAGTCCGGGCAGTTGGCGCCGAGGTTACGAATATCATACAAAGGATATGGTATTTGATAATTATCCTGAAAAGAATTTCTATATGGGTAAAGTTAAGGGAAATTTTCAGGATCATTATAATACGGATTTAATATTTAAAAAGAATAAAGTAGAAGCAAGGTGTAATTGTCCATTAAAAGAGGAATGGTGTAAACATGCTGTAGCGGTTGCTTTAAAAGCAATAGATGAACATGCTTATGAAGATTGGTTGGAAACAAAATTCGGTATGGAGTTTGATTTTCCTGACGAGAACACCGAATTAAAAGAAGAACCTCAAGGCAGTTATATTTTTCACTTTAACCCAAAAAGAAAGGCAAATTTCTTTTCAATTTTGGTTCGTTCAAGGGAAACCGGTAAGGTTGTTCGTCAGATAGAGCCTATTTTGCGCAGTGTAATTGAAGCGCAGAAACAGAATCCTGATTTTGAACTTAATTCATCACAAAAAATTGAAGTCTTGATATTTCAACAGTTATTGAAGATTTCAAGACAAGATAAAAAGGCCGGCTGGTATGATATTCCTATTTCAAAATTCGGACCAATGTTTTCATTACTGGCAAAGGCTGATGAAGTTCTTGATGAAAAGACAAAAGAACGTCTTAAATTTACTGATAATGAATGGAAATTAGTTTTGTATGTGAATACATCTAATACACCTGGAACGCTTTTATTATCTTTGGAATGGCAAAGACCTGATGTGGATGATGTTTATCCGTTTGAAGAGGTCAGGTATTTTTCAAGACATTTAAAATGGGGAAGATATAAAAATATTATTTTCCCTACAAATGTTGCAATTCAAAGTCTTCCTCAAAACATTATAAAATCTTCATTTACGGATTTAAAAGATTCTGATTGCGGTAAATTTATATATGAAGATTTGCCAAAATTACAAGAGGTCATGGATGTTGTTGTAGATGAAAAAATTTCAAAATTAATGTTAGAACAGCGTCCGCCAATCAACGTTGTAACAATGGGCATTGATTATGACCAATCATTAAAAGCATTTTTGGATTTTGAATATGACGGAGTAAGAGTTCCATATTCAAAAACTTCATCTGATAAGGCACAATATATTGCAGTGAAAAAGCCTGATGAAGATTTAATATATTGGGTAAAACGCAATATCAAACATGAAAACGAAGCGTATGCAATGCTTTTGGCTTGTAAATTTGTTCCTATGCAGACAAATAATTTGGTACTGGAAAAAGAAAATGCTATAGATTTTTATAATTATTACTTAAAACAGGCAGGAGATGGCTGGCGATTTGAAGAAAAAGATGATATGTCATTTTTCAAATTGATGGATCAACCGTTTAGAATGTGTGCCAAAATCGATTTTTCAGAAGAACAGCCGGATAGTTTTGATATAAGTATATATGGTCAAGTTGGTGATGAGATAATCAATTTTGATGAAATATATGAAACTATTCAAAGCGGTGAAAAATATGCTCGAATTAGAAGTCTTGGATTTGTTGAATATCCTGCACAAAATATATACGCTATGATGAGAGCATTTAACTCATTTGACGTATATAGAAACCCTGATAACAGATTTACTGTAAAAACATATCGAGCAGGTTTGATTAACGAACTTAAAAATTTAGATGTTGAGTTGATATTAAGTGAAAGATTTAAAACCTTCTGGGAACAGATGTCAACATTTTCAACAGTAGAAGAATTGAAACTGCCTAAGGGAATTAATGCAGAATTTCGTGAATATCAACTAAAAGGTTTTGGCTGGCTTTGGTTTATGTATAAATATGGACTGAACGGAATTTTGGCAGATGATATGGGGCTTGGAAAAACATTGCAAGCCTTGACGGTTTTGCAAAAAGCCAAAGAAGAAGACGGAGCAATGCCATCTTTAGTAATTGCACCGACAACTGTTGTATTTAACTGGGAGGCTGAAATTCAAAAATTTGCCCCAACACTTTCATGTTTGAAATTGCAAGGTGGCGAAAGAAAACAATTTTTCGATAAAATTCCTGAGTATGATGTTGTAATAACAAGTTATGCACTTTTAAGACGTGATATTAAAAAATTAAAAGACATAAATTTCCGTTATATTATTTTAGATGAATCTCAAAATATTAAAAATGCAACATCTCAAACTGCGCAAGCCGTAAAACAATTAACTTCACAACACAAACTTGCGTTGTCAGGTACTCCTATTGAAAACAAATTAGAAGAATTGTGGTCCGTATTTGACTTTTTAATGCCGGGATTTTTATTTTCTATGGCGGATTTCAATTCAAGATATGTTAATCCGATAATGGAACATCAGGACAAAATTGTTGAAAAACGTTTGAAATTACAAATTTATCCGTTTATTCTTCGTCGTATGAAACGCGATGTAGCAAAAGATCTTCCTGATAAGGTAGAAAACATTGCATACTGTGAATTAACAGATGACCAAAGAGACTTCTATTTACAAGTTCTTGATAGTACTAAGGAAGAATTGTTCAAATCAATCGAACAAAACGGACTTGAAAAGAGCAGATTATCAATATTCTCAGCACTTCTCAGAATGCGTCAAATCTGCTGTCACCCAAGATTGTATGATAAAAATAATGTTAAAAATGTTATTTCATCAGGTAAGTTTGAAAAACTTAAAGGTATGTTGGAAGAAATTATTTCAGAAAAACATAGAATTTTGTTATTCAGCCAGTTTGTAGATATGCTTGATATCATAAAAGATTGGTTGGATAAATCAGGCATTAAATATGAATATCTGACAGGAAAAACAAAAGATAGACAAGGTGCTGTTGAAAGATTTAATACAGATCCAACTATACCAATTTTCTTAATTAGTTTGAAAGCCGGTGGTACAGGTTTGAACTTAACCGGTGCAGATTATGTAATTCACTATGACCCATGGTGGAACCCTGCTGTTGAAGATCAGGCTACAGATAGAGCATATCGTATCGGTCAAACTAAGAAAGTCTTTGTATATAGACTTATTACTAAAAATACTGTTGAAGAAAAAATTCAAAAACTTAAAACTATTAAAAGAAACCTTGTTGATAGCGTAATTTCTGTAGATAGAAATATTACCAAATCACTTACTATGGACGATATTAGAGAAATTTTCTCTGTTGATTAATAATTTATGTAAAAATTTTTTGTTAATAAATGAAATATATTGGCAAAAATATTTTTTACGGGATATTATATGAGTGGAGAAAATATGAAAATATTTAGAATCGAAAGTTACAGAATCCCCAGCGGAATAAAGAAACTAAACCAATCAATAGACTATCTCAATTCAAAAGCAGACAAACTTATGGAACGAAAGAATTTAGTGACCGGCATGTTGCCAAATTCCATGAAAAAATGTAATGGAACAAACATGACGGTTATGCAGTTAATTGATCTTGTTTTGCGTCATAAGTAAATAATTTATAAATTAGTTGTGTTATAGATTGTTGTTGATTATAAATTGTAACATTATGTAAAGGCATTGTTTATATGCCCGAAATTTAATGATACTTACTATTTTGCCTTAAAATGTATAAAACTTTTTAGCAATTAATTAAAAAAATATGTTTTAAGAATAATATAGTGTGCAAGTTATAAAAGGAGAAAATATGGTAAGTGGTGTAAATGGTGTCAATGGTATTACAACCATTCATGTTCAACCTCCAAAAGAATACGAAAAATATGAGTACATGGTTGAAGTAAATGGTCAAAAACAAATGGCTTCTGTAGAAAAAGATCCAAAAGGCAGAGTAACAATAAAACTGGATGATGGAAAAGATGTTAAAACAATTCATACAGATTATGATGGCTTGTTAGAGTTTAACAAAATGTATATGCCTAAGGAAAAACTGTACAATTCTAAAAAAGAGCCTAACGCAGATATGGAAAAAGATCTTTCACTATATGGAAAATTCATGCGTAATTTGGCAATCGCCAATATGTATTTGGCAAATAGAAGAAATAATATGATTAATATGCAAATGGCAAACATGCAAAATGATATGATGCTGAATCAAGTGATTACTCAACAAATGAATGACATGGCTCAACAAGCTCACATGACAGCAATGCAAATGACAACTCCAGGCATGGGAATTGTTTAATAAAAAATGAAAAATTTTTAAATATTTTTTATTAAAAATAAATAAAAATTTAAACAAAGTGAGATTTTTAACCAAAAAGGCTGAATATTTTGTTACAAAAGGAATTGGGACCTATTTGCCTAATTCCTTTTGTTATGTAATGATTTTATATAATAATGTCGGGTACTTGACACTCAAACTCAGTCATAATCAAATCTTCGGGTGTGTTGTGATTTTTAAAACATGCAATGTAAATTTTTATTACAAATTTTGCAAAAATTTTGTCAAAAATAATGAGTGTTAACTTGACTACAAATATTGATGTACTAAGATGGAGTAACATGCAAAAGTAAAGTTGGGCGAAGTGTGCCTAAAATATGAAACCAAAGAAAAAAGGACAATTCGCGAGTTTTACAAATCCCTGAAATTGCAGTTATTTACCGATTACGGTAGAGGGTTAACAGCCTTAAGTTAGAAAAATTCGTTTATAGTAGTACATCATTATTAAAATGAGGTGAATTGATGTCTGAGACAAAATATGCAAAAAGAGTAACTCCGATGGGTATCCCACATACTCGATTGGATGATTTACCGGACCTTATTGAAGTGCAAAAAAAATCATTTGAATGGTTCTTAAAAGAGGGCTTGAAGGAAGAATTGCTTTCATTTTCTCCGATTAAGGACTATACAGGCAGATTAGAATTGCATTTCTTGCCAAACTATACTTTCGACAATGCGAAGTATACAGTGGAAGAAGCACGTATCCATGATGCAACTTATGCAAAACAATTACGTGTAATGATTAGATTAGTAAACCGTGACAGCGGTGAAATTAAAGAACAAGAAGTTTACATTGGTGATATCCCTACAATGACAGACAAAGGAACCTTCATTGTAAACGGTGCAGAACGTGTTATTGTATCACAGATTGTACGTTCTCCAGGTGTTTACTTCAAATGTGATCCATCACCAACAGGAAAACGTTTGTATAACGCAACAATGATTCCAAACCGTGGTGCATGGTTAAAGATAGAAACAGATTCTAACGATATTATTCACGTTAAGATCGACAAGAACAGAAAGATATTAGCAACAACATTATTAAAGGCTATGGGTATTTCTGTATCAGAAATGGAATCTAAGTTTACACACTTTGATTTCTTGAAAAAGACATTAGAAAAAGACCCGACAGAAACAACAGATGAAGCATTAATAGAGTTGTACAAAAAATTAAGACCTGGAGATCCTGCATCTCCACAAGGCGGACGTCAAATTCTTGAATCAAGATTCTTTGATGAAAAGAAATATGATATAGGACGTGTAGGTCGTTATAAATTAAACAAAAAATTAAACTTAAATATTCCAAAGAACCAAAGAACTTTGACAGTAGAAGATATCGTTTCTACAATTGAATATTTAATAAACCTAACATACGACGAAGGTCAATTGGATGATATTGACCACTTAGGTAACAGAAGAATTCGTTCAGTAGGCGAGTTATTACAAAACCAATTCAGAGTTGGTTTATCAAGAATCGAAAGAATTGTAAAAGAAAGAATGACACTTCAAGATTCAGAAACTTTAACTCCGTTGAACTTACTTAATACAAAACCATTAGTAGCATCATTGAAAGAATTCTTCGGAAGTTCACAATTATCACAGTTCATGGATCAAACAAACCCACTTGCCGAATTAACACACAAAAGACGTATATCAGCATTAGGACCTGGTGGTTTGCAAAGAGAAAGAGCAGGATTTGCGGTACGTGATATTCACCCTTCTCACTACGGACGTATTTGTCCGATTGAAACACCGGAAGGTCCAAACGCAGGTTTGATAGGTTCATTGGCAACACACGCAAAAGTTAACGACTACGGCTTTATTGAATCACCGTTCTTTGTAGTAAAAGATGGTGTTGTAACAGATGAAGTTGTATATATGACAGCTGATGCTGACGAAAACTATCGTTGTGCACCTGCAGACGTAAAATTGACTAAGGATAGACACTTTGTAGAATCAATGGTACCCGCAAGATATCGTTCAGAATTCATTATGTGCGAATCTTCAAAGGTAGACTTTGTCGGTGTATGTCCAATTCAGATTATCTCAGTTGCAACATCAATGATTCCGTTCATTGAACACGATGATGCTAACCGTGCATTGATGGGATCAAACATGCAACGTCAAGCGGTACCTCTATTGATAACCCAAAGACCAAGAGTAGGTACAGGTCTTGAATCACGTGTAGCAAAAGATTCCGGAATGGTAATCGTAGCAGATGTTGATGGTACTGTTGAAAGAGTTGTTGGTGAAGAAATCGTAGTAAGAGATCTTCAAGGCAAACCTCACGTATATACATTAATGAAATATGTAAGAAGTAACCAAGATACATGTATTAACCAAAGACCAATTGTTCACGAAGGTGACAAGGTTCATGTTGGTGATGTAATTGCAGATGGTGCTTCAACATGCGGTGGAGAACTTTCATTAGGTAAGAACATTTTGGTAGCGTATATGCCTTGGGAAGGTTATAACTTCGAAGATGCTATATTGTTATCAGAAAGATGTGTTCACGATGATGTATTTACATCATTGCACATTGAAAAGTTAGAAATCGAAGCACGTCAGACAAAATTGGGACCTGAAGAAATTACTCGTGAAATTCCGAATGTATCAGAAGATGCACTAAGACATTTGGATGAACGCGGAATTGTTCGTATTGGTGCCAGAGTTTATGCTGACGATATATTGGTAGGAAAAGTTACACCAAAAGGTGAATCAGAACATCCTCCGGAAGAAAAATTATTAAGAGCAATCTTTGCAGAAAAAGCAAGAGATGTAAAAGATAATTCACTAAGAGTACCTCACGGAGAAGGCGGTAGAGTACTTGATGTTAAGGTATTTGACAGAGAAAAAGGTGACGAATTACCACCTGGTGCAAATACAGTAATCAGAGTATATATAGCACAAAAACGTAAGGTATCAGTAGGTGATAAACTTTCAGGACGTCACGGTAACAAAGGTATCGTATCAAGAATATTACCGAGAGAAGATATGCCATTCTTGCCTGACGGAACTCCTGTAGATATCGTCTTGAACCCACTTGGTGTTCCATCACGTATGAACGTAGGTCAAACATACGAGTTGTTGTTAGGCTTAGCATCATACTTAACAGGTGAATATTATGAAGCACCTGCGTTTGATGAAATGTACGGTGAAAACCAATCAGAAATTGCAACAAAGGCCGAATTAATCAGAGGTATAAAAGAGTCAGGTTGTGATTGGGTTGGCGAAGACGGAAAAGTATTGTTAATCGACGGAAGAACCGGTGAACCGTTTGACAGACCGGTAGCAGTAGGATTAACATACTTCTTGAAACTTGTTCACCTTGTAGATGACAAGATTCACGCAAGAAGTACCGGTCCTTATTCACTAGTTACACAACAGCCATTGGGTGGTAAAGCTCAATTTGGTGGTCAAAGATTTGGTGAAATGGAAGTTTGGGCATTGGAAGCATACGGTGCAGCATATACTCTTCAAGAAATGTTAACAATCAAATCAGATGATGTTAACGGAAGAAACAGAGCATATGAAGCAATCGTAAAAGGCGACAATATTCCTAGACCGGGAATTCCTGAATCATTCAAGGTACTTGTAAGAGAATTGCAAAGTATCGGATTAGATATAACAGTAGCGAAAAAAGATGGTCAAGAAGTAGATTTGATGACAGATATGGACGATTTGAGAAAATCAGCACCAAAACGTACATTATCTGATGTTGATTCAGAGTTGTTGAATATCAACTTCTTTGAAACACCAACTACTTTTGGCGGCGATCTATAAATATAAGGAGAATTAAAATTGTCTACAAGTATTGATTATTTTGATTATATACGAATAAGTATGGCATCTCCGGAGAGAATACTTCAATGGTCACACGGTGAAGTAACCAAACCGGAAACAATAAACTACCGTACTTTGAAACCGGAAAGAGACGGTTTATTCTGCGAAAGAATTTTCGGGCCAACAAAGGACTGGGAATGTTATTGCGGAAAATATAAAAGAGTAAGACACAAAGGTATAATCTGTGAACGTTGCGGAGTTGAAGTAACAGATTCAAAAGTACGTCGTCACAGAATGGGACATATCAAATTAGCAGCACCGGTATCACATATTTGGTTCTTAAAAGGTATTCCTTCATATCTTGGCTTACTATTAGATATGTCATTAAAAGACTTAGAACAAGTTATCTATTTTAACAGTTATGTTGTAATCGATGGTGGTGACAGTGATTTCAAAAAATTACAGTTATTAACAGAAGATGAATATGACGAATATATGGAAAGCAACGAAGAATCAACATTAAAAGTTGGAATCGGTGCAGAAGCCATAAAAGAATTGTTATCAGAAATAGATATAAAAGTTCTGGCAGAAGAAATCAGATCAGAATTAGCAGGAAATGTAACATCAGTACAGAAAAAATCTAAGTTGATTAAGAGATTAAGATTATTAGACAGCTTAATTTCATCAGAAACAGACCCGACTTGGATGATAATGGATGTACTACCGGTAACACCTCCTGATTTAAGACCAATGGTACAATTAGACGGTGGACGTTTTGCAACATCTGATTTAAACGATTTATACAGACGTGTAATAAACAGAAACAACCGTTTACAAAGATTGTTGGAAATGGGCGCACCTGAAATTATTGTTAGAAACGAAAAGAGAATGCTTCAAGAAGCAGTAGATGCATTGATAGATAACGGCAGACGCGGAAGAACCGTAGTTGGACCAAACAACAGAGCATTGAAATCATTATCTAACATTATTGAAGGTAAACAAGGTCGTTTCCGTCAAAACTTGTTAGGTAAACGTGTTGACTACTCAGGTCGTTCAGTAATCGTAGTAGGACCTACTCTTCAATTGAATCAATGCGGTTTGCCAAAAGAAATGGCAATCGAATTGTTTAAACCGTTTGTAGTAAATAAACTTATTGAAAGAGGCTACGTACAAAATATTAAGTCTGCAAAGAAAAAGATAGAACGTTCAGAACACATAGTTTGGGATATTCTAGAAGAAGTAATTGACGGACACCCGGTAATGTTGAACCGTGCTCCAACCCTTCACAGACTTGGTATTCAAGCGTTTGAACCAAAATTAGTAGAAGGTCGTGCAATTCAACTTCACCCGTTAGTATGTACAGCATTCAACGCTGACTTCGATGGTGACCAGATGGCAGTACACGTTCCTCTATCAATAGAGGCTCAAGCAGAAGCAAGAATGTTGATGTTAGCAACAAATAACTTGCTAGCACCGGCAAACGGAAAACCAATCGTAACACCATCTCAGGATATGGTATTAGGTATGTATTATTTGACAACAATCAAAGATGCAAACCAAGAAATAAAAGGTTATTTCTATAATTTCCAAGATGCAATCTCAGCATTGGAAGTTGGTGTAATCAAACTTCACGACAAGATTATCGTAAGAGATGAAAAAGGTGCAAGATTGGAAACTACAGTTGGTAGAATTATATTCAACGAAGAAGTCAGAAAAGCACTTGCGTAAGTGTAAAAACAGTGTAAATTAACTAATTAAAGGAAAATTAGAATGGAAAAAACATATACAAACACAAAGAAAATTCCTGATTTCATCAATAAACAAATGGATAAAGGTTCTTTGAAGAAATTGCTGGGTCAAATGTATTTGGAATACGGTGGCGCCAAGGCAGCAGCATTAGCTAACGCACTTAAAAACCTTGGTTATAAGTACGCAACTCTTTCAGGTACAACAATTTCTATTGCTGACTTATCAGTTCCGTCAATCAAGAAGGATTTGTTGAAATCAGCAGAAGATGAAATTGAAAAATCAACAAACAGATATTTAAAGGGTGAAATCACAGAAGTTGAAAGATATACAAAGGTTATCGATACCTGGTCTGAAACAACAGCAAAATTAACAGAACAGGTTGTAGAAAACTTCGATAAATTAAATCCGGTATATATGATGGCATTCTCCGGAGCGAGAGGTAACTTATCACAGGTATCACAATTGGTTGGTATGCGTGGTTTGATGGCAGACGCACAAGGACAGATTATCGACTTGCCGATTAAGTCAAACTTTAAAGAAGGCTTGTCAGTAACTGAATATATTATTTCATCATACGGTGCAAGAAAAGGTCTTGTAGATACAGCGTTGAAAACAGCTGACTCAGGATACTTGACAAGACGTTTGGTTGATGTTGCTCAGGATGTAATTATCAGAGCAGATGATTGCCATACAGAAAAATATATTAACTTAAAAGCAATTACCGAAAGAGATAAAGTAATTGTTCCGTTGATAGACAGATTATTAGGAAGAACAGTTGCTCAAGATATAGTAGATGCCGAAGGAAATGTTCTTGTAACCAAAGGAACAACTATGGATAGAGAAGCAATCAAGAAGATTTCAAATCTTGATTTGCAAGAATTAAAAGTACGTTCAGGTTTAACTTGCGGTTTGGAATACGGTGTATGCCAAAAATGTTACGGTTGGGCAATGACAACTCAAAAACTTGTTGATATAGGTGAAGCAATAGGTATTATTGCAGCACAGTCAATCGGTGAACCTGGTACACAGTTAACAATGAGAACCTTCCACACAGGTGGTGCGGTTGGTGTAAAAGAAGCGAAAAAAGAAATTGTTGCTCGTGAAGCCGGTGTTGTAAGTTCAAAAATTAAAGCAAGAGAATTGAGAACACGTCACGGTGATATCGTACAAGTTTCAATGTACGAAGCAGATATCGAAGTTAAAGGTGAAAAGAGAACAACAAAATACCATATTCCAGCTGGTGCAACATTGTTCATCAAGGATGGTATGGAAGTTACAAAAGGCTACAAAATGGCAGAACATTCACCTCAAACTCAAGGTGTAACAGAAAAAGCAACAAAAGATATTTTTGCTGATATAAGCGGTGAAATCGTATTTGAAGATTTCAAGGCTGATGAAAAGAAAGACAGACAAGGTAACGTTTCAAGAACAACTAACAAACAAGGTGTTATATGGGTATTAGGCGGAGATGTTTATACTCTTCCTGGTGGTTCAAAAGTCCTTGTAAAAGATGGTGAAAAGGTTACTGAAGGTGACGTTTTAGCAGAAACATTAACAATATCAGAACACGGCGGTGAAGTTAGAGTTGGTGATGATCTTGTTATTGAAGATGTTAAATCTCACGGCAAGACAATTAAGAAAATTGTTCAAGGTAAAGAATTAACAATTGTAATTGCATCATTACAACCTGAAAATGCTGTATTTGAGCAAACTAAAAAAGAACAACTTTGGACAGTTCCAACAACAGGTGAAAAATATATTGTAAAAGCACCTGTAGATACAACAGTAGAAAACGGTATGATTATTGCCGAATTAATCGATGATGATTGTACAGTTTCATCTTCAGGTGAAATCAGATACGTTGACGTTGAAGTTGACGAAAATCAGATTATTACAAAACCTGGTAAAGTTGTATTTATACCTGAAGAAATTCATCAAATTAATAAAGACAGCACATTAAAAATGGTAGAAAACGGTACAACAGTTACTGCTGGTACTGAAGTTGTAAAAGACGTTTATTGCCATATTGACGGTGTTGTTGAATTTAAGGAATATAATGATGTAATTCATGAAATTACAATCAGACCTGGTGAAGTTCATACATTATCAAGCATTTCAGAATTGAAGGTTGATGAGGGTGAAGTTGTTAAGAAAGGTACAGTAATTGCTGATGGAATTAAAGTTAAAGAAACATCAATTGTTTCAATAATGGATTCTGTAGCAGACGATTTACCAATTGATGACTTAGATGAAGAAATAGATTCAACATTAGCATTAGATGAAGAATCTATAGCAAATCAACCTGTTCAAATTCTAATCAGACCTGTTCAAGTTTTGGATGTTGATCAAAAAGATGTATCAATTCATTTCAATACAACAGATGAATTAATTGATATAATCCCAGTAACTCAACTTCAATACAAAGATGGTGCAAGAGTTAGAAATGTTGATGGTGCAACTATTACAAGAACAAGTTTAGTTCTTCAAATGCAAGGTTACTTATCACACTTAAAAGGTATGGTAGAACTTGATGCTCAAGGCAATTTGAGAATAGTTGTATTAGAAAACTTGATAGTTCGTCGTGAAATGGAAGGTTCATCAAAAGTATCTTCACTTCAAACTGAACTACTTGTAAAAGATGGTGAAACAATAGATGCAAAAACACCGGTAGCAAAAACACAAGTTTTGGCAGTAAATAGTGCAGTAGCATCAATTAAGAGCAACGAAGAAGAAGTAAGAAGATTGCTTTTAATTTCAGATAATTCAGAAACAGTTGTTTCTGTATCAGGCAAGGCAGTGGTTAAGAAAGGTGACTTTGTTACAACTGATAAAGTGTTAGCCGAAAGTGGTGAAACAACTCCGGTATCAGGTGTTGTAACAGCAATTAACAAAGGTTCAATTTCAATTAGAAACGGTCGTCCGTACTTAATCAGCCCAGGTACAATGCTTCAAATTGGTTCTGGTGCGTTAGTACTAAGAGGTGACTTGCTTGCAACATTAGTATTTGAAAGAGAAAAGACCGGTGATATTGTTCAAGGTCTTCCGAAAGTAGAAGAGTTGCTTGAAGGCAGAAAACCTAAGGATTGTGCTATATTGGCAGAATACGACGGTACTGCAAAAATTGAAATTGATGATGACGGTTTACCAAGATTGTTCTTGGTTGATGAAGATGGTTCATCTACAGAAATCAAATATGCAATTGATTCAAATGTAATCGTTTCCAACGGACAAAAGATAACCAAAGGTCAACCGTTAACATCCGGTCCAATGAATCCACATGATGTAATGAGATTATGCGGACCTGAAGCAGCACAACAATATCTTGTAGATGAAGTACAACGTGTATATCGTTCTCAGGGTGTTGAAATTGCAGATAAACACATTGAAATCATCGTTCGTCAAATGACCAAGAAGGTTAGGGTAATTGACGCAGGTGGAACGAACTTGTTACCTGGAGAGTTGATTGAAATGCAAACTTTCGAAAAAGAAAATAAACTTGCAAAAGAAGCCGGTAAAGAACCTGCAGTATGTGAATACATGCTATTAGGTATTACAAAGGCATCATTGAATACTGAAAGTTTCATATCAGCAGCATCTTTCCAAGAAACAACAAGAATTCTTACAGAAGCAGCAGTCGAAGGTAAGAAAGATATGCTAAGAGGATTAAAAGAAAACGTAATTATCGGTCGTTTAATCCCAGCAGGTACAGGATTCCATCACTTGATTAATGCTGATGAAGAACGAGACAGAGAAGAAAGAAAACGTGCAGTTGCGCAAAGAAATCAAGCAAGAAAACCTTCTGCAATTTTGGAAGAAATTGAAGGAATGTTTGGCGCTCCGGATTTCGATGTAGATGATGAGCACTAATCTTTAGAGGCTAAAATGATAAAAAGTTCCCGTCTTTGATGGGAACTTTTTTTGTTGAAAACGTTACATATTAGCAATAGTAATGAATAAATGATATTATTGGATAAATATTAAATATGTAATTTAGTGAATAATTTGGAGTTATTTTTATGAATATAAGTAGTATTGCCGGTATGTATAAAGATGGAACAAAAGTTTTTACGAAAAATTTTATAAGTTTTTTTCTAGGTCAATTATTATCACATTTAGGCGATGCATTTATATTAATTTTGACTGTTGCTTTAATTATGTCGCAAACAGAAACACCTGGGGCTGCAATTGCATTGGTGTTTTTCTTTTTCTATTTACCGTCACTTGTTTGTGCGCCTATTGCAGGTATGCTTGTAGATAAAATTTCAAGAAAAAAAATGATGATTCTTAGTACGTTTTATCGTTTAGGAATTCTTTTATTATTTTTATATGTAACTCTTAAATTACATTTTCCAATAAGTAATTTATTTGTATATATAAGTTTTTTATTATTGGGTATAGGAACAGCATTTTTCTATCCTGCCAAAATGGCAGCTTTACCTAATATTGTACCAATGAGTGAATTAAAAAGAGCCAACTCATTAGTTTCATCTGCAAGAAGTATGACGATGACTGCCGGAGCTGTTTTTGCTGGATCTTTTATTTCTCATTATGGAATTGTTAATTGTGCTTATTTATGTGTGATTTGTTATGTATTATCAATAATTTTAATAGGTATTGTATT
The DNA here is from genome assembly GCA_949288725.1 of uncultured bacterium. Classification (GTDB taxonomy): domain Bacteria; phylum Cyanobacteriota; class Vampirovibrionia; order Gastranaerophilales; family Gastranaerophilaceae; genus Zag111. Next base: position 258 of record CASELF010000017.1, on the reverse strand, counting down.
TATTAAAAAAGATGATAAAAAAGAAGAGCAAACGGAAGAAATAGGTGCGATAAGATTTTTACAAAAACATAAAAAAGCGTGTGATATAATTGGTTTGGTTGTTATTTTGTCTTTAATTAATGCCACTTTTTATAGCAGTATGAATGCTATAGCAACGGATACTTTTAAAATGGGTATTCAAGGTTTGACAAAATTACAAGGGTTACTTGGTACCGGTGGGTGTATTGGTACAATTTTTACATTTTTCTTGGCAAGAAG
>CASELF010000016.1 GCA_949288725.1 uncultured bacterium | reverse complement strand
CTTCCGGTTAGACTTCCAATGTTATTATTAAACGGAGTTTCAGGTATTGCAGTTGGTATGGCAACAAATATTCCTCCACATAACTTGTGCGAAGTTGTTGACGGTACTATTGCTTTAATTGATAATCCAAAAATTACAGTTTCTGAATTGATGGAATATATTAAAGGTCCTGATTTCCCTACAGCTGCAACAATTATTGGTTTAAATGATATTAAACAAGCTTATGAAACAGGTAGAGGTTCTATAAAGATGTCTGCTGTTGCAGGGTTTGAAGAAATTGCAGGCGGTGGTGGCCGTCAGGCTAGAACTGCTATTGTTGTTACTGAAATTCCTTATCAAGTTAATAAAGCTCAGTTGATTGAAAAGATTGCTGAACTTGTTAAAGATCAAAGAATTACTGGTATCTCTGATATTCGTGATGAATCTGACCGTGAAGGTATGAGAATTGTTATCGAATTGAAACGTGATGCTAAGCCTGATGTTGTTAAAAATAATTTGTTTAAATATACTCAATTAGCTACAACATTTGGTGTTAATATGGTTGCACTTTGCGGTAAGCAACCTCGCTTGATGAATTTGTACGAAGTATTAAATGAATTTGTTGAACACAGAATTGAAATTGTAACAAGAAGAACTATTTTCTTCTTGAAAAAAGCTAAGGTTAGAGCTCATATTTTAGCCGGTTTAATAATTGCTTTAGGTTCTATTGATGAAGTTATTGAACTTATCAAAAAATCTAAAACCACAGATGATGCTCGTGAAGGTTTAATGAGTCGTTTCGGGTTAGACGTTGACCAAGCTAATGCAATTTTGGAAATGCAATTAAGACGTTTGACAGGTTTGGAACAAGACAAAGTTAAAGCTGAATATGACGAATTGTTGAAAAAGATTGAAGAGTATGAAAGCATTTTGGCAAGTCGTCAAAAAATCTTAGATATTATTAAGGCTGAACTTTTAGAAGATAAAGAAAAATACGGCGATGACAGAAAAACTCAAATTTTACCAGAACAAGGTGAAGTAACTATTGAAGATTTAACACCAAATACTCCAATGGCAGTATTTATTACTCACCAAGGATATTTGAAACGTATATCTTTAGATACATTTGAACGTCAAAACCGTGCTACAAGAGGTAAATCAGGTATCAAAACAAAGGATGATGATGATATTCAACACTTCTTCACAGCTATGATGCATGATAAAGTATTGTTCTTCTCATCAAAAGGTACTGTTTACAGCTTGAATGTTTATGACTTCCCTGAAGGCGGGCGTCAATCAAAAGGTCTTCCTATTGTAAATGTTTTACCTATTGATCAAGATGAACGTATTACAGCGGTTGTTCCTGTAAGTACATTCTCTAAAGATTTGAACTTGATTATGCTTACTAAAAAAGGTTATATCAAGAGAATTGAATTGGATAACTTCACTAATATCAGAAGAAACGGTATTATTGCTATTGGATTGGATGAAGGCGATAGCTTATGCTGGGTTAAACTTGCAACTGCTAAGGATGAAATTATTATCGGTACATCTTGCGGTATGGCAATAAGATTCCCAATTCAAGATTTAAGACCTTTAGGCAGAAGTGCAAGAGGTGTAATTTCTATGAAATTACGTACTGGTGATGAAATTGTAGGATGCGATATTGTTCCTCAAGATTATGATGCAGATTTGCTTGTTGTAACTTCTGACGGTTTTGGTAAACGTACTAAATTATCTGAATTTAGAACTCAAAACAGAGGCGGTATTGGTTTGATTGCAACTAAATTTAAATCAAGTACATCAAGACTTGTTGCATTAACTATCGTTAAAGAATCTGATGATATCATGTTAGTAACATCAAATGGCGTTGTAACAAGATTGAATGCAGGTTCAATTTCTCAACAAGGCCGTCCTGCAACAGGTGTTAGAGCTCAAAACTTATCAGATAATGATACTGTATGTTCAGTTAATAAAATTCTTAACCCTGATGAAGATGATGTAACAATTAAATCTTCTTCTTCAAATGAACCTGAAGCAAAATCAGAAGATATTCAACAAACAAGTTTGTTGGATAACCCTTCAGAAGAATAAAAATATTCGGTTTATATAGTAAAAAAGATGAAGTAATAAATGCTTCATCTTTTTTATTGCTATGATTTATAAAATATCCAGTGGATCGACATCTATTGTTAATTTGATATCTTTTGGAGCAGTAATTTTATTTAAAAAGCTTGAAACAAATTGATGACCTTTATCTTCAAGTTTATTTTTGATTAGAATTTGAAATCTGTAATAGCCATTTATTTTTTCAATAACGCAAGGTGTTGGACCAAGAACATCAAGTCTTTCGCCAAAACCGAATTTTTCAATCATTGTGCATAATCGCAGGGCAATTTCTTGGGCTGCTTTTTCTGCTCGGAAATTATTTTGCGAACTTAGAATAAGTCTTATAATTTGACTAAATGGCGGGTAATCAAATTCTTCACGGGAAGCTATTTCTTTTTGATAAAATTCAAAATAATTTTGAGATTTAGCACTTTCCAAGGCATAATATTCAGGATTATATGTTTGAAATAATACACGACCTCTAAATTCTCCACGTCCTGCACGTCCTGCAACTTGGGTTAGGAGTTGAAAACCTCTTTCTGATGCTCTAAAATCAGGCAGGTTAAAACTTGCATCTGCTGAAATTACGCCAACAAGTGTAACATTTGGATTATCAAGACCTTTTGCTATCATTTGAGTTCCTACAAGGATATCAATTTCACCTTTTTGGAATTTTTCTAGTAATCTTATATGTTCACCTTTTCTAACCAAAACATCGCTATCAATACGTTCAACGTTATAATCAGGGTATAAGTCTTTTATGTATTGTTCTATTTTTTGAGTTCCTGTACCTGAATTTTTTAATCCTTCAAATCCGCAATTTGGGCAAACATCAGGAAAATATTCAACGTGGTTACAATAGTGGCATTTTAGCATATTGTCTTTTGCATGCCATATCATTGGAATCGCACAATTTGGGCATTCTATAACGTGTCCACAGCCTTGACATTGGGTGTAGGTCGAAAATCCTCTGCGGTTTATTAGTAGAATTACTTGTTGTTTATTATCAAGAGTTTCTTTTATTGCTGTTTGTAGAGGTTTTGATATTAAACTTTTGTATGCCGCACGTCCATATTCTTGCATATTTATAACTGTTACCGGTGCAACTTTGGCGTTGTTATAACGAGTTAGCATTTCATATAAGTGATCTGTGTTTATTGCCCTATAATAACTTGAAATATCAGGGGTCGCAGAACCAAGTATAAGTGGACATTTATTAAATTCTGCAAGTTTTTTGGCAACAAGTCTTGCATCATATCTTGGTGCCGGTGATGTTTGTTTGTAGGCGCCTTCGTGTTCTTCATCTATTATAATTAACCCGATATTTTTTAATGGTGCAAAGACGGCTGATCTTGCTCCTGCAAGTATTTTTATTTCATCTTTGTACAATTTTTGCCATACATCATATCTTTCACCTTCTGAAATACTACTGTGCCAGATTGCAACATCTTTTGTCCCGAATTTCTTGGCTAAACGTTTTGTTAGTTGGGATGCTAAGGCTATTTCCGGGGCTAAAAATAGAACATTTTTACCGCTTTTTATAGTGTCATCGATTAGTTTAAAATATACTTCAGTTTTTCCGCTTGCGGTTATTCCGTGAAGTAAAATTTGCGGAGATTTTTCTTCTTTTATTTGTTTTGAAATTCCTTCATATACTTTTTGTTGTGTTGGTGAAAGTTCAAATAAATCTTCTTTTTTGTCGATGTTTAAAATATCTAGTGGATTTCTGTAAATTTGTTCTTCTGTTAATTTGATACAGCCAAGTGTTTCAAGCTTTTTGATTGTTGCTCTTGTTGTTTTAGCTAGTTTTTCAAATTCTATTAGTGGCATTTTGCCTTTTTCTTGTAGTGTATTTAAAATTTCCAGCTGTCTTTTGGTTGCACCTTCTGTTTTTACAAATTCAATAGATTGTTCTGTTTTTAAAGATTTTTCGATTAATTTTAATGGAATTGCAGTGTTTAATACGGTTATTAAATCTGAACAATAATAATTTGCTACCCATTCTAATAATTTTAGGTATTCAACAGAAAATAGTGGGGTTTCATCAAGAATTTTACTTATTCTTTTGGCTCTGATTTCTGGCGGAAGATAATCTGAAAATCCTACGCAAAATCCGTTTATTAATCCTTGTCTTCCAAATGGAACAAGGAGTGCTTGACCTATTTGAATTTTATCTTGCATTTCATCAGGAATAAGGTAGCTAAATGTTTTTACGCCCAGCGCTTTTATATTAACAAGGCAGACTGCGTATTTATGTTTTATAACAGAAGGATTATCAACATTGTTGGAAGGCTCTCGCTTTTTTAATGTTAATTTTCGAGTTTGTGGAATTTCAAACAATTTATTTTGAATACCGTCTTCCATTATTGATAATCCTTTTTGTTTTAATTTTTTATTGGTAACTTATTAATTATTCAGCTTCTGCTGACATAAGTTCTTGTTTAGCTTCTTCTATTGCTTCTGTTAAAATGTCTAATTGATCAGGAGTGAAAGTTACACCTTTTTTAGTTGGTAACCAAGTTGCACCATCATCTGTTGTATAAAATATTCTCATATTTAAGTAACTTCTTCCTTTATATTCGCTAATTGAAATTTGTAATTGTTCAGTGTCTGATCTTTCGATTGTTGCTAAAATTTTTGAATCTGCCATTTCTCTCTCCTTATTTATCTTCTCGTTTTTTATTCTAGCATAAAGCTTTTTTATTAGTATAAATTTTTAGAATTTTTTTAATTTTGCGTATGTCGCATCCATTGCTTTTTTGCCAAGTTTGCCAAAATCAATTGTGTACATTACGCTTTCGCCTACTGTCATTACATCAGTTACATGGCCTATTCCAAGTTGTTCGTGGAATACTCTTTGTCCTACATCATATATATCATCAATAATTTTGGCATTATCGCGTTCTTGTTTTCTTTCCTATTCTTTTTGACGTTCTGCTTCAAGGCGTTGACGTCTTTCATCTGCCATACGCTTTATTGCATTATCTTTGAAAAATGCTGCAATTTTTTCTTCTTCCCGTTTTTTGTTTATTGCAGATTTTACGATAATCGTGCGTTGTGGTGTTCTGTTGCTTGTTGGTTTATTGTAGCTTGATTTTGTATTATAATTTGAAGTTTGTTTATTAGAACTTGCTAAACCTCTTCTTTGTGGAGCTACAAAGTTTGCACCAAATCCTGATGATGGTCTTACGTATCCGTCTGAATCAGTTTTTGCGTATGATTCTCTTGCTTTTGATACTGCGTTTCTAAAGGTTGAAGAATTGCTCATTCTGCTTTCTGATTCTGTTGATTCTATCAAGTTATGTGGAATTTCTTCAATAAATCTTGACGGGTTGTAGTATCTGTATTCACCCCAAGTTTGACGACGTTTGGCTGAAACGAGATATAGCTTTTCTTCTGCTCTTGTTATACCAACGTACATAAGTCTGCGCTCTTCTTCAACTTCTGATGGAACTTGCAGAGTTCTTTGACTTGGGAAAATTCCTTCGTCCATTCCTGCTATAAATACTATTGGAAATTCAAGACCTTTTGCAGCATGAAGTGTCATCATTGTTACGTTGTTTGCTTCATCTACCATTGAATCAAGGTCTGATACTAAGGCTACTTGTTGCAAAAATTCACCTAAGATATTGTCTTCTTCTTCCGGAATAAATTCTTCTGCAACGTTTACAAGTTCTTGCAAGTTGTTTATATCATCTTGTACTTCCGGATCACTTACGGCTTTTGCTTGAAGTTCTGCTAAGTATCCTGATTTTTCTATAACAAGTGTTACAAATTCTTTTAGGGTATAAGAATCTTTTGCTTGTTGGAATTTATAGATTAAGTTTGCAAAGTCTTTTAATTTTGATTGAGTTTTTGCGTTGATATCAGATTCTTCACAAATTTTTATTGCTTCAAAAAGGCTTATATCTCTTGAATTTGCAAAGTCTGACAGATTTTTTAATGTAGTTTCACCAATTCCTCTTTTTGGAATATTTATTACTCTGCGCAAACTTTGAGAGTCATCCGTGTTATTTATAAGTTTTAGATAGCATATTACGGTTTTAACTTCTGCTCTATCGTAGAATTTTGTGCCGCCATATATTCTATATGGAACTCCTGTTGCCATACAAGCTTCTTCTAGGGCACGGGATTGGTTATTTGTTCTATATAATATTGCAAATTGATTGTAATTTCCGTGAGCTGTTCTTTTTATATTGCTTACTATATAATTTGCTTCATCAGCTTCATCATCTGCTATATAATAACTTAATTTTTCACCTTCTCCTTTATTTGAATATAAAACTTTGTCAACACGCTCATTATTGTTTTCGATAACTGCGTTTGCGGCATTTAATATGTGTGCTGTTGAACGGTAATTTTGTTCAAGTTTTATAAGTTTTGTTTTTGGATAATCTTTTTGGAAGTTCATTATGATTGTAAAATCTGCACCACGCCAAGAATAAATTGATTGGTCAACATCTCCTACTACGCATAATGAACGCTCTTGCGGAACGTCTTTTGATAGATTTGTGTATAGCATATTAACTAATTTGTATTGTGCTAAGTTTGTATCTTGGTATTCATCAACCATTATGTGTTGAAATCTATCATAGTATTGCTGTCTTACTTCTTCGTTTTGCTCAAGTAATTTTACTGTAAGCATTAACATATCATCAAAATCTATTGCATTATTGTTATTTAATGATTTTTCGTATTCTTCATAGATTGATGCAATCTTTTGAGATTTGAAATCTCTTGCAAATGTCGCAAATGTATGTGCATCTTGCATTTTATTTTTTGCGTTTGATATAACAGATTTTACAAGTTTTGTTTGATATACCTTATCATCTAAATTAAGTTTTTTGATTGCCCTTGTAATTATTTGATTTGTATCAGAATCATCATAGATTGTGAAGTTCTTATCTAGATGTTTGCCTGTTGAGGTATTGTATTTATCAATATTCTCTCTCAAAATTCTTCCGCAAATTCCGTGGAATGTTCCAACCCACATATATTTTACGGTATCTTCACCAATAATCTTGCCGATACGTTCTTTCATTTCTTTGGCAGCTTTATTCGTGAATGTTACTGCTAAAATGTTTCTTGGTCTTACCCCATGTTGAATCATATAGGCTATTCTTGTTGTAAGAACCTTTGTTTTTCCAGATCCGGCACCTGCCAAAATTAACAGTGGACCTTGCGTTGTTTGTACTGCTTCTTGTTGTTCCTTATTAAGATTTTCTAATAGTTTTTCCATGACCTCTTCCCAAATAAAAAAAAATATGCTATAATCAAGCATAGTTGAAAAATGTTATTAATGCAATTAGAAGGTAAATGAAAAATGACAGAAAGTGATAAGGATATAATTTTAAGTTCGGATGATACAAATGATGATGCTCAAAAATCAATAGTTGTACCTATTGATGACGATATGGACACTGTAAAATCCGACGCTCCTAATACTGTAGATGAATTGGCTATGGAGCTTGCTACAATTAAACAATCCGCTAAGAAAATTGCGATTATTGGTAGTAGAAATCTTCCTATCACTCATCAACAAATGATTGAAACCCTTGCTACAGCTTTAGTTATGCAGGGTAATACAATCATTACGTCAGGTGGTTCTTCAGGAACTAACGCTGCTGCTATTCGTGGCGCTATGAAGGCTAATCCTGAAAAGTTGTGTGTAATTTTACCGCAAACTATTGGTCAACAACCTTCTGATGTTCAAGATCAGTTGATTGGTGTTCCTAATATCATTGAACACGCTGACCGTGCTATGATGACTTTGGTGGATGCTTCTCGCGTTTGTAACCGTGAAATTATTGATGAATGTAATCAATTAATTTGTTTCTTATCTCATACTAGTAAAACTTTACATAACGCTGTTCAATACGCTGAAGAAGGTCATAAAGTTATAACTGTCTTTTATCTAGATTAATTAAGGTCTCTTCTTTATGAGTGATAAATTAAAGAAATTAACCGGTAAAAATCCGAAAGATTTTGAACCTGTTGCATATAGTGTCATAAATAATTCGGATTGTGATTTGTTTTCCGAGTTGGTTTCTCAAGATGAGTTTTTGTTCGATTTTGTTAAGCAAAATGTGGCAAATAGACTTGCAAAAGTTTGTAATGAGTCAAATTATTTGAATTTGTTGAACTTTTTAAAGTTTTATTCGCCTTCGTATGAAGAATTTATTGTTTCTAATTTGGCAAATTACGCAGATGATGATTTGACAGATAGAATGCTTGAAATTTTTGAAAATGGCTCTGAGGATGAAAAAACTTATTGCGCAAAATTCTTTTCATATATTCAAGACCCTTTAGCTATTGATTTATTAAAACAAAATATGTATAGCGAAAATGGTTATTTGAGCGGAAATTGTGCTGCGACTTTGGCCGCATTTGGCGAAAAATCATCTTATGAACAGGCTTTAGATTTGTTAAAAAGTGATGATGGTTTTAAAGTTTTAGATGGTGTTAGATTTTTGGTGGCTTATGGCAATAAAGATGCTTTACCTTATATAATTGTGGCTGCTAAAAATTCTTCATTTGCTGAAAATATTGCAGGCGAAATTCCTTATTTATGTGATTTGATTTCTTTATATAAAATAAATAAAATTGACTGTCTTTATATTTTAAATTTGATAATAAACGGATTAGGTGAAATTCTTGGATTATCTTGTGTTCTTGATTTTCAGCTTTATGATGTTTTTGGAATGCTTATGAATAATAAAATTACATCTGAAAGTGCTGTGGTTTTATTAAATGCTATAAATAAATTTGATGTTTTGACTGAAAATGATGAGTATTTGTTTGATGAATCTAAAGAAACTAAACAGGAAGTTTTAGATATTAAAAAATTGTTATTCTCATTAAATAAAGATGAATTGTTAAAGTTTTCAGATGATGAATTGCGAGATGATAGTTTATTTGTTTATACAGCTTTAGATTATACGCATGATGCGGATTTGGTTAGAAAATTGTTATCTTCATCTAATCAAACTTTGGTTTTGAGAGCTGTTGAAGTTTTAAAATCATTAGGCGCATTATCTGAAAATGATAAGGAAACTGCGTATCAAGCTGTTTCAAATGAAAATATAAAAAGTGTTATTATGGCAATATAGGAGAATAAAAGTATTATGCACTACATTATTACTCAAGAAAAAAATACTATTCCTGCTGGGTACAGAAACTTAACAGATGAAGAAATTGCAAAAGATTTTATTAAGATTGATAGTGATAAAAGTTATTTTATCTCAAAAAATGAATGGATGGTAAATTTTATAAAGTTGTTAGCTGAAGATATGGAAGGGCTAGAAAAAAAAGGTCCGGATTCTATTATGAAGCAGATTCAAGAATTGTCAGATGAGTTTGATAAATATGATTTAGATAATAATAAAATGATTGACTATATCGAATATAAGAATTTCTTATCTGATAATATTTATATTTCGGATTAAAAATATTATTTATAAATAAAAAAAAGACCTCTTTTATAAAGAGGTCTTTTTTGTGTTTGTTTTGACAAATTTTCTTATGCTGCAGCAGATGCTTTTTGTTTAGTTTTTCTTTCTTCCCAGAAATCAACTAACATACAGCAGAAGAAAATACTTGAATATACTCCGACAACAACACCAAGTATCATAGCCAGAACGAAATCTTTTGTAGTTACTCCTCCGAAGAAGTATAAAGCAAGTAATGTTAATAATACTGTTAAAGATGTATTAATGCTTCTTGCAAGAGTTTGGCTTACTGATACATCAATAATTTCGCCATATGACATTTTCTTACCATAATATCTTAAATTTTCTCTGACTCTATCAAACGTAACGATAGTATCGTTTATTGAGAACCCTATAAGAGTTAATATTGCGGTTAAGAATAAACCATCAATTTGGACATCAAAGAATATTCCAAGAATTGAAAATGCACCAACTACAAATAATACGTCATGTACCAGTCCTAATATGGCTGCAAGTGCGTAATCAAATTTAAATCTTAGCGAGATATAAATAATCATACCCAGCATAGCAAGGGTAAGAGCTAAAACAGACATTTTGAACAATTCTTTTCCCAGTGTTGGACCAACAGAACTTACTTGAATTAATTCGGCATCTTTGTATTCTTTTTGTACAGCTTTAGTTATTTCATCTGTTGTATTAGAGCCTTCATCTATAAATTTAGTTTTAATAGAAATTATTGAATTAATATTATTGTTTTTTTCTGTTGGAGTTACATCCAATATTTGGATATAAGGATTTTCTATTCCAACAGCATCAAGATCGTCTCTTGTTTTTGCAACATCATTGTTTTTAACTTCTTCTTTGACTCCGTATTGTAAAATAGTACCGCCTGTGTAGTCAATACCTACTTTTACAGGTGAATGAGTCGGATATGTAATCATAGAATATATCATTGCGATAATCCCTGGAGTTAACAGACAAGCTGATAAACATATCCACAAAATTCTATATTTTACAACGTGTACTGTTTTTTTCATATTAAACATTTTATTTTACCCTCATACTTTCTTAGTCTAATATACCAAAACGTGCTTTTTCACGTTTAGTTTCTGTAACTTCATAATCATGGCCTATTTCATCTTTAGACAGACCAAATAAAGCCGGATATTTTAATTCTCCGGTTCCGAAGATTAAGTGCATAAAGTTTTTAGTAACAGTAATTGCCGTAAACATAGAAACGATTACACCTAATGCCAAAGTTAGAGCAAAACCTTTAACAACACTTGTACCTAAGAAGTATAAAATGACACATGCAAGGACTGTTGTCATATTAGAATCGAAGATACTTGTAAATGCTCTGTCAAATCCAGAATTAATTGCTGTGAACAAGTTTCTGCCAGCTCTTAATTCTTCTTTTGTTCTTTCAAATATCAATATATTGGCATCAACAGCCATACCGACTGATAGGATAAATCCTGCGATACCTGCAAGTGTTAGTGTAACAGGAATAATTTTAAATAATGCAAATAATATTAATGCATATATAACTAATGCAACGTCGGCAATAAGTCCCGGTAATCTGTAATATAAGACCATAAATAACATTACAAGTCCAATACCCAATAACCCGGCAAATTTTGATTTTTCAATACTATCTGCACCTAAAGTAGGACCTACTGTATTTTCCTGTATTATTTCAGATGGTACAGGCAAAGCTCCGGCATTTAATAAATTAACCATTCTATCAGCTTCTTCATATTCAAATCCACTGTTTCCTCCGGAAATTTCAGCTCTGCCGCCGTATATAGTTTCTCTGATTACAGGAGCGGATATTTCTTCGCCGTCAAAGAATATAGCCATTTGTTGGCCTACTAATTTTTCTGTAAGTTCTGCGAATTTTGTTCCACCTTTAGCATTGAATTCTAATGATACAGTCCATTGACCTGATTGATCGGAACCTATTGATGCAGATTTTAAATCTTCGCCTGTTAAACCTGTAGATTCCCACATCAATTGTCCTTTATCATTTCTTTTGTGCTGTTTGTTTGCATCAAATACAGGTTGTTTAAATTCTAATTGAGCTGTTTTGCCCAAGAATGCTTCAGCTTCTTTTAAGTCTGTAATTTGTGGAATCTCAACTAGCAATCTTTTATCGCCTACCTGAGCAACTGTTGTTTCTGATACCCCTAGTTTGTTTACCCTGCTTTCAATTGCATATTGCAATCTGCTCATAACTTCAGGAGTAATTTTCTTGACGGATTCAGTAGTACGGGCTTCAAGCATAATTCTTGAACCACCTACAAGGTCAAGACCTAACTTGGTTGGTTTTTTGTAGATTGTAAAGATACAAGCAATTGCTATCCCTACAATGATCCAAAACATAATAATTTTGTTTTTCAATTTTCTACCCTCTTATGTATAACTATAAACTGTTTTATTTTATAATAATTTATTTTAAACTAAAAGGAACTAGCCTTCTTCGCTTAATTCTGATTTTACTCTGTCAATTACCTTGAATAATTCTATTTTTTCTTCATCATTTAATATGACAAGAGGTTTCCTCAAATAAGATTCAATAATTCCCTTATATTCCAAAGCGGCTTTGACTGGTATCGGATTTGGAGCCATAAATAATTTTTTAAATACGGGATATAGAGTTTTGTGCATATTTCTTGCTGCAATATATTCCCCTGATTTAAAATTCCTTATCATTGATTTAATTTCTGAGCCAAAAAGATGAGAAGCAACAGAAATGACTCCATGAGCTCCTAATGCCATCATAGGTAATGTCAGGCTGTCATCACCTGAATAAATAACAAAATCGTCAGGACAAAGCAGTTTCATTTCTGAAACCATATCCATATCAGGACAACTTTGTTTAACTCCAATGATATTATTATATTTTTCAGCCAAATATGCTACTGTTTCAGGAAGCATATTAACACCAGTTCTTGACGGTATATTATACAGAATTATCGGAAGATTTGTAGATTGTGCAATTGTTGAGAAGTGCTCAATTATTCCTTTTTGATTTGGTTTGTTGTAATAAGGCACTACTGATAATATTGCATCAACTTCTTCTTTTTGGGCAAATTTTGTATATTCAACAGCTGTTTGAGTTGAATTTGAACCTGCACCAAGTATTATTTTTGCCTTGTTTGCTACAGCTCTTTTTACTGTGCTGACTAATTCAATTTCTTCTTCGTTTGTTAATGTAGGAGATTCTCCGGAGGTTCCAGCCACGAGTATGGCATCACTTCCAGAGGTTATTAAATGTTTTGCAAGAATTTCTACTTTATCATAGTCAATATTCCCGGATTTATCCATAGGAGTGACCATTGCAGTAATTACTTCTCCGCAATCAAATCTTAAAGCCATGTAAATACCCTCTGTTTCCCTAATCTATACATTAAAATTATATTACAAAAGTAAATATATTGTTTAATTATTAAGAATAATGTCTTTTTTATTAAGTTATTTAATTTATGGTTTTGAATTTTTTATTTTGAAATCTTTTGTGCTAAAATTTATGGTATGAACTGGCAGGATTTATCGAAAAAGAAAAGATTATATGTATTAGTATTTATGGCAATTGGCGGAATATTGGCTTGGGCTTTTATTACGGCAGGTGTTATTACTCATGATTTTAATCGTAAACAACTTCAATCAAATGGAGATGAACAAGAAGCTATTGTTCAAGGTATTATTTTGACCGAAACAAAAGATGACCAAAAATACTGGGAAATATATGGTGAAACCGGTAAATGGGATAGCAAATTAGGTATTGCTCAACTTAATAAAGTTATCGGTAATTTTTATAAAGATAATGAAGTTTCAATGAGTTTTGAATCTTCAAAAGGAACTTACGATTCTAAAAAAGGTGATATAGTTTTATATAAGGATACATTTATTGCCTTAAAAGACGGAATTACCTTGAAGGCAGATAAACTTCACTGGTACAATTCTCATTCTCCTATTGTTGCTGAGGGGCATATAAGAATTCAAAAGGGAAAAGAATTGTTATCTACCGCTGATAAAATTGTTATCAGCCCAACATATTCAAGCTTTCAAATAAGCGGAAATACGGTATCAAAAGTTTATGAGGATAAAAAGTAGTATGAAAAAGTTTTTAACTGTAATTACAGCACTTTTATTGTTATCAGGTTTAGCTGTTAAGGCTTCTGATTTGGTTATCGAATCAAAAAGTCAGACATTTAATGAAGCTGATAATAAGATTAAATTTAACGGAAATGTAAAAGTTTCTGTTGATGATTTAAAAGTTGTGGGTGAAAATGCTGATGTAAATATTACAAAGGATCAGAAATTAGACACTGCTACTTTTTATGATAAACCTTATGCCTTTGAAGTAAAGCAAAATAAAAAAAGAGAAGTAAAAGCAAATATTTTAAAAGTATCATTGATTACCAAAATAATAAGAGCAGAGGGTGATACTCAGTCTGTAGTTTTTGAAGGAAAAACTCCGATTGTAGTTATAAACTCTGATGTTCAGGAATATGATACAAAAACCGGTATAATGACTGCAACCGGTGCTGTTACTATGCGTTATAAAGAGATTGAAACTTTTTCTAATAATGCAGAGATTACAACTGATAAAAACGGAGATTTGAAGAAACTTGTTTTAATCGGAAATGCAAGAGTTAAGCAGGAAAAATCAGAATCTTTAGCTGATAAATTTGTTTATGAAGCAAGCACAGGCAAGTTAAGTGCGTATGGTAATACAACTTCAAAATCTTCAATGGAGGACGGTTCTGTTTTGACATTAAAATCCTCTTATCAGGAGTATAATCAAAAGAGTTCTGTATTTAATGCCAGCGGGAATGTTAGAATATGGTATCAGGATTATTATGCAGTAGGACCAAAGGTTACACTTTATCCGGAGGCCGGTTCTGACAAGCCTAATGAGGCTTATTTTACGGGACGTTCGAGTATAACACAAGGTGTTAGAACAATTTATGCTGATAAAATTAAGATGACTATGAAGCCAAAAAGTTTTGATGCGCAAGGTAATACAAGAACTGTTATCAAAAATGTCGGCTCCGGTTCAGATGAAAATATGACGTTAGGATTGTAGGATAATGGAAGAAAAAATTGATAAGGCTTTAGAATGTTTTAAGAAAAAAGATTGGAATGGTGCAATTGATTTGTTCACTTCTGTTTTAGAGGTCGATACTAATAATGCAGAAGTTTATAACAATTTGGGCTTGTGCTATGCCAATATTGGTGATGAAGAAAAGGCTGAAAAAAATTATTTGAAATGTATTGAATTAAATCCAAAAATTCCGCAAGCATATATAAACTTGGTTGATATATATTACAAACAAAAAAGAATGGGTGAAGGGATAAATATTTTATCTTATGCAATAGATATGTTGGATGATAATTTGTTATTCCGTCATTATCTTGCCAGATTTTATATGGAGGATGCAAAACAAGATTTGGCGATTGATGAACTTGTTTATATTCTCGACAAACAACCGGATAATTATGATGCTTATTATGATTTGGCCAAGATATATTTTGAATTCGGGAATTACGATTCTGCGATTGAAAATCTTGAAAATGTTTTGGAATATAAAACTGATAATGAATTAATTTATTATTACTTAGCCGAAGCATATCAAGCCAATGATGAAATTGATAAGGCTATTTCGAATTTTCTGAAATCCATTGCGACTAATAATAAATTTCCTTTACCATATAAGAAAGTTGCTATTTTGTTTATGGCACGTGGTGATTATGAGGATGCAGCGGAATATTTGGAGGATTATTTGAATTTTGATATTCCTAAAGAAGAAAAAGAAAGTGTTGAAAAACTTTTGCAGTCCGTTAAATCAAAAATTGAAGGGATGTAATATCCTGATATGAAGAGTAAATTTTGGATTGCATTTTCTTCTATAGAACAAATAGACAGCAGTTTTATTCTAAAGTTGTATGAACATTTTGGCGATATTGAAACTGCATATAATGCAACATCAGCAATGCTAAAAAATATTGAGAATTTAAGTATTAAAAAAGCAGAGCATTTTTTGCGTTTGAGAGATAAAGTTGATGTTGATAAGGTATTTTCTGACGTTGAAGTCAGGGGGGTAAATTTTCTTACTTTTGAATACGAAAATTATCCGCAATTGCTTAAACAAATTTCAAATCCGCCTGCTGTTTTATATTACAAGGGCAAACTCTTTGATTGCAACTTAGACAAAACACTTGCAGTTGTCGGGTCAAGAAGGGCAAGTTCTAACGGTAGAGAAGATTTAAGGAAAATAATTTCCGGGCTTGGAAATACTGATATCTGTATAGTTTCTGGGTTAGCCTCAGGAATAGATACTGTTGCTCATACTTCTGCTATTGAAAATAATCTTAAAACAATCGGTGTTATTGCAAGCGGTTTTGATTATACGTATCCTGCAAGTAATAAAAACCTATATCAAAATATAGAAAATGGTGCCGGTGCTATTGTCAGTGAATATTATCCTACATTTGAGCCTGTAAAATTTAGATTTCCTCAAAGGAACAGAATTGTATCAGGCTTGTCTTATGGAACATTAGTTTGTGAGGCATCTTTAAAAAGCGGGGCATTGATTACTGCAAATTTGACGCTTGAGCAAGGTAGAGAATTGATGTGTATTCCGGGGTTAATTTCAAACCCTAATACTCAGGGAATTTATAAGTTGTTAAAAAATGGAGCAACTTTGGTTACTGAAAGTGATGATATTTTAAATGCACTAAATTGGGAAGTTAAGGGGCTTGCGCCTTTAGAACAACTTTCACTTCCAATGCTGACGGCGGAAGAAGAAAAAATTTATAAATGTTTGGAAGTTGAAGAAAAAGGTATTGATGAATTGATGGATCAGACTAAAATGGAATTAGATGATTTGTTGATGAACTTGACAATGCTGGAGCTTAAAGGCATAATAAAACAGTGTGACGGGGATAGATATAAAAAGGTATAAAAATGGCAGAAGCAAAGAGTAAAACTAAAGAAAAATCATTAGTAATAGTCGAGTCACCGGCTAAATCTAAAACTATAAAAAAAATATTAGGGAATGATTTTCAGATAGAAGCAAGTTACGGACATATAAGAAATTTGCCGACAAAAGATTCTGCTACTCAAAATTTGGGTTTTGATGTGAATAAAAATTTTGAACCGAAGTTTGAAATTATTCCCGGTAAGCAGCAAGTTGTAAAAAAGTTAAATGATTTAGCAAAAAAAGTTGACAAAATATACCTTGCATCCGACCCCGACCGTGAGGGAGAAGCGATTGCTTGGCATGTTCGTCAGGTTTTAAAAGTTCCTGATGAAAAAATTTGTCGGATTGTATTTAATGAAATTACGCCAAAGGCTGTTAAGTATTCTGTCGAAAATCCTCGCTCTATTGATATGGATATGGTTCAAGCTCAGCAAACAAGACAAATTCTTGACAAACTTGTTGGATTTAAACTTAGTCCTGTTTTGTGGAAGCAAATCGGAAACAGAAATTTATCAGCCGGAAGGGTTCAGTCTGTTGCTCTTAGAATGATATGCGAACGAGAAGATGAAATTGAGGCTTTTGTCCCTCAAGAATATTGGTCTATTCATGCAAATCTTGACAAAGATGGCAAGATTTTTGATGCTGAGTTATCAAAAATTAAAAATAAGGCTGTAGAAAAAAATATTAAAAACAAAGAAGAAGCACAGAAAATTGTCGATTATTTGACTAATCCTCAAACTGAATATGAAGTTTCAAAGGTTACGAAAAAATCGACAAAACGTAAGCCGACTGCACCTTTTATTACTTCTACAATGCAACGTGCAGCAAGTTCAAAGTTGGGTTTTGGTGTTTCAAAAACAATGCAGGTAGCACAAAAACTTTATGAAGGTATCGAAATTGATGGTACTCCTGTCGGTTTGATTACATATATGAGAACTGATAGTGTGAGAGTTTCTGACGATGCTCAAAATATGGCGCATGATTTTATTTTGCAGCATTATGGTGAAAAATATTATCCGGAAAAACCAAATGTTTATGCAAAAGGAAAACAAAATGTTCAAGACGCTCACGAAGCAATCCGTCCATCTTATCCTGAAAGAACTCCTGAAAGTATTAAAAAATATTTGGATAACGATCAGTATAAATTGTATAAATTGATTTGGGAAAAATTTATGTCTTCCCAAATGGCACCTGCTGAAATTGCAAACAAAACAATCGAAATTACATCCGGTGATTATACGCTCAGAGCAGGTACAAGTAAAATTACTTTTGATGGATTTTTAACTTTATATAATGATGCTGAAGATGATGAAAATAAAGATTCTGATGCAAAAATTCCTGATTTGGAAAAAGGTGATAAAGTTGTTTGTAAGAAAATTGAACCAAAACAACATTTCACGCAGCCGCCTCCACGATATAATGAAGCATCATTAGTCAAGGCATTGGAAGAATACGGAATTGGACGTCCGTCTACTTATGCAACAATTATCACTGTTATTCAAACAAGAAAATATGTTGAGAAAAAAGACAAAGCGCTTTATCCGACTTTGCTTGGAAGAACTGTTTCAAAACAGTTGGTAAGTCAATTTGCCGATATTATGGATTATAAATTTACGGCAGGGATGGAAGAAAAACTTGATAAAATTGCTGATAAAGAAGTTAATTGGGTGAAAGTTTTGCAGGATTTTTATACTCCTTTTATGGATGAAGTTAATTCTGTGATGAAAACAGTTCAAAGGGTTACTATTGAAACAAAAATAAAATGCCCTAATTGCGGTAAGCCAATGGTGCTTAGAACAAGTAAAACTGGTTCTCAGTTTTTAGGGTGTTCCGGGTATCCTGAGTGTAAAACTGCTATGTCAATAAATGTAATGCAGGAGATGGGTGACGAACAAAACGGTGAAGAAGGTTCTCAATCAAATGCTCCTGAAGTTTATGACGGGAAATGCGAAAAATGCGGATCTGATATGATTTTTAAAATGGGCCCTTACGGAAAATATGTAGAATGTACAAATCCTGAATGTAAATTCCGCAAACCTTATAGAAAATCAACAGGTGTAACTTGTCCAAAATGCGGTAAAGGTACTATTGTAGAACGTAAATCAAAAAGCGGAAAGATATTTTACGGTTGTGATCAATATCCTGAATGTGATTTTGTATTATGGAACGAGCCGACCGGAGAAAAATGTCCGGAATGTGGCAGTCTTTTGGTTAAAAAAGTATTGAAAAAAGGTACTGTGATATCTTGTTCTAATATAAAATGTTCCTATAAAAAAGAACTTGAACCGCCTGAAACTGCTCAAAAAGTTTAGGCAAATTTTTGTATTGTTTGAAATTCTCTGAAATATTCATTTCGGGGAATTGTGTAATCTGCAAAATTTTTGTATAATAAAATAAGAGAGAGGATTCAAGAAAAAAGGTTGTTTTATGGCTGTAAGTAAAGAAGAATTGTTTGCTAGATATAAAAAATTAAAATCTGAGGGTGTTAATATTTCCCTTATGGAATTGAAAAAACAAATGGAAGCAGAAGAAAGCCAATCTCAGCAAAGTCAACCTGTGCAAGTTGAACAACACAAGCCGACAGGCTTTAGTGCGTTGTCTCAACAAAATTTAAATACTTCATCTTCTTGCCCAAATAGTGGTGTTTCAGCAGAACAATTAACATTGCCAACACCTATGCAGCCTTCTGATTATAGCAATTCTCAGCCGTTACCTAATTGGTCAACTACATATTCTTCAATGCCTTCAACTCAAATTGACCAAACAAATGAATTGCCTCTATTACCAAAATATGAAGTTAATGAGGCTATGCAAAACAGTTATTCTAATAATTTTGCATCTAATTTTAATTATGATAATATGTTTGGTCAGCAGGTTAATAATTCCGTTAATCATGCAAATACTTTTCAACAACAACCAAGTGAAACATCTCAAAGTTCAAATGTTTATGAAATTCCGAAAAATATTGAGCGGACAAAATATTGTGTTATTGGTTATCCTTTGGGGCATTCATTATCTGTTTATATCCATGAGGCAGGCTTTAGAAGTTTGGGGTTGAATTATTCTTATGAAATTCTTGAAACTCCGCCTGAAACTCTTGTGGATAGAATTAAATATTTAAAATACAATGATTTTGCAGGGTTTAATGTTACTATTCCGTTGAAACTTCCTGTTACTATGTTTTTGGATGAGATTGATAATTCTGCTGATTTAATTGGGGCTGTTAACACTGTTGTTATCAATCCTGATAGAACAATGAAGGGGTATAATACCGATGTTTTAGGTTTTCGAAATGCTATTCCAAAAGAGGTGACTCTGGCAGGAAAAACCATTGGAATTTTGGGAACAGGTGGTGCTGCAAGAGCTGCTATTACGGCTTTTGCTCTTGAACAAGTTAAGCAGATAAAAATTTATACAAGAAATATTCCTAATTCAATTGAACTTTTAAATTATTTACGTACAAAGTTTCCAACAATTGAGTTTAATGCGTTTCAAATCGAGCGAATCAGAGATTTGTCCGATATAAACATCCTTGTTAATACTACTCCTATTGGTATGCAAGGCAGAGCCGCTGATTTAACTCCTGTTGAAGAAAATGAATTGAAAACTTTGCCGCAAGGTGCAATCGTTTATGATGTTATTTATAACCCTAAAAAAACTGTTCTCTTGAAATTAGCGCAGAAAAATGGTTATAAAACTATTAATGGTGTTGATATGTTTATCCATCAAGCAGTTGCAGCAGAAGAAATTTGGACCGGCAGAACTCCAGATTTTAAAGATATGAAAATCGCGGCTTTAGAAAATTTGTAATTAATTGTCTATAATTACTTTTTTCTGTTGATCCGGAAGTTGATAAGGCTCCATTATTTTTTGTGAAATTTCGTTCATTTTTTTTCTTATTTTATTTGTCCAATTTTTGTTGCCTGGTGCATATACTGTTTGAATAGACTGTATTGTTGTTTTATTTCGACTAATATAGTGTTTATGAAGGTTTTTACATAAAGTTTCAATACATTCTTGATAACTTGTATTGTCTTGATATATGTGTCCCGGTGTTTTCTTTCCTGTTTTTAGTCCTGCTATATTATATTTATGAACTTTTCCGTTGCGTTCTTTTGCCGGTGCTGCCCCAAAAGTAGATTCTTCACTAACTATACCCATTAGAAATATTGCATTTATTCCGTATTTTTCTTGTGCATCCATAAATATCTGACCCATACCTTCCAGTTTTGTTCCTTTAAGACTTCTGTTAAGGTCTTCTACTGAGCCATTAAACATGTTTTTAGTTACATTAAATCTGGCTGGATAATTAGTTGGTACGTCAGGTACGACTACAACTTTGGTACCTTTCAATTCTAATTTAGGGTTTTTGTTTTTTTGAATTTCAATGTCTGCATTTGGTTTTGCTACTTTTAATGCATCAGGTTTTGCTGAATATTTTTTATTCAAGTAATCGCCTATTGTTTTTTCATCCTGAACATATTGGAAATGTATTGAATCATTTTTCCCTTCATATGGGAATTTGAAATCAATTGGAGATTTTAGTGCCTTGTCCCAATCCATTTTGAAGTTTTGTTGTTTTGAGTCTTGCTTCATAATATATGGGTATTGCGGCGTTTTGTTTGTTTTTATACTATCATTATCCGGCATCGTCTTCTCACCTCTATTATATCTTTTATATATAAAGTATAAATAAAGCGCAAAATTGCCAAAATGTTAAAAAATGTTGCAAGTGGTATTACTTGTCGGGTTGGCTTTTAGTATGATAAAATTCTAAATAAAGGGATAATAAATGATAGGAATATTAAATATACAAGTAAATCCAACTTTTGGAAAGTTGGAGGTTAATTTAAAAAAGATTGAACATTTTATCAAAAAACATTCTGATAAAAGTGTTGATTTAGTCGTTTTGCCTGAATTTTTTGCAACAGGTAATGATTATGAAAATTACGAGCAAATTTCTGTTGATGAAAATGGCGGGGAAGTGATTGAATATATTAAAGGACTTGCAAAAAAATATAATACAAATATTGTTGCAGGTTCTGTTGTGGAAAAGTCCGGGATAAATTATTATAATACAACTTTTGTAATCGGACGCAGTGGCGAAATTCTTGGTAAATACAGAAAAATGCATCTTTTTGATTATATGGGCGGAAATGAGAGAGAAATTTTTACTCCCGGAGAAAAATTTATTACTGTTAATTTGGATATCGGGAAAATCGGACTAGTTATAAGCCATGATGTTAGATTCCCGCTTATGTATAAAAATCTTTCTAAGGCGGGAGTTGATATTATTGTTCAACCTTCTTCCTGGGTTATTCCCAATGAAATATATCATGATGCAAATTCGCTTAAGTATGCACAAGAGATGTGGGAAGCTATAAATCGTACACGGGCTTACGATAATCAGGTTTATCTTGTGACATCCAATCAAACAAAAACCGCAGGCAAAGAAGGTAGTGCAATTGGGACTTCTCTTATTATTGCCCCTACATCTGAAGTTCTTGCGAATGCTAAAAATGATCAATGTGCTGTTTATGCTCAGATTGATGTGCAATTAGTTAAGTATTACAAATCTATTTGTCCTATTGCTCAAATTGACTAATATTGTTTTATAACCCTGTTTTTGATTCAAGTTTTAGGTTTGTAATGATATCAAGTATCATTTTTGCTTGGAAAATTATATCAAAATAATTATTAGGATTGTTTATTGGTTTATTTATATCCGGTTCAAACATATCTTTTGAGGCATGAACCAAAATGTTAAGTTTATTTCCGCTTATGTAGCCGCTAAGTTTTAGTCCTGATTTTTTCAATTTAATAAAATTGTCCATTGTTGCGGTTGTCAAAAAGTATCTTGATTCAATTTGATCATTGCTATAAACACTATAGATTTTTTCGAATTCATTTGATTCTAGTTTTACTTCTTGTAATCTATCAGGGCAGACCAATGATGAACCTTTTTGTTTGATAAATATATTTGTTTTTATTTTTTTCTCCATTGAGGTTTGGAATAGTGCACCATGGAAAACTTCAACAAATCTTTCGTGTCTGCGCCCTTTGGAATCTCTGTATATTTGTTTTTCTATCAGGCTAAATTCGATAATTTGAACTTCTCGATTGTTATAGTTGCCTAAGATTACATCATCAATTTTTATGTAGTCATAACTTGGTAAAATCTTAAGTTTTCTTATGTTTTGCTCTAATATGAATTTAGTTCCTGTTTTGTCAGGAAATAAATCAAATAATTGCTCAATTCCAAAGAAGCATACAGGAAGTTTGAATGTTCCAGGAATGTAGTTTAGATTTTTATCAAGTGCTTTATAAAGTTTTTTAAAAAGTTTGTTTTTAACTTCTTGCGCATAATGGTTAAATATTGCTGTTCTAATTCCCCAAATAATTGAAACTGCAGAAAAAACAATTCCTCCGATAAATATCATCGTATTATTGTCTGACATAATTATTTGGTAGTTAGGATTGTCGTATGGAATATTGAATAGCCCTATAATTATCCCAATCGTTACAAGAATTGCAAATACTGTGAAAAAGTGGTATGAGAATGAATAGATTTTTCTTTTTTTCTCTAATTTTTCTGCTGTATCTTTCAATTCATTTTGATATAAATTTGCAATATAGTTGTATATTTCTGCAGTTTTATTCGTCATATTATTATCCTTTTTTCGTATGATATCATATTGCAATAAAAAAGGCATAATCTAATAATATGAATTGGTAAAAAAGGAGCGTCTTTTGTAAAACAAAAGACGCTCCTTTAAAGGTTTTTATTTTAAAAGATTTTATTAGTCTTTAGCGTGACCTGCTGTACCTAATACATCTCTCATTTTGTGCATAACCATTTCTTTAACGGCTGTTCTACCAGGTCCCATATATTCTCTTGGGTCGAATTTTTCTGGGTGCTCAATAAAGAATTCTCTGATAGTTGAAGTCATTGCAAGTCTTAAATCTGTATCGATATTAATTTTTGCAACACCGTGTTTTGATGCATAGTTAAGCATATCTTCTGGAACACCTTGAGCATCAGGTAAGTTTCCACCATATTTATTACATTTAGCAACAAATTCTTTTGGTACTGAAGATGAACCGTGAAGAACTAGCGGATAATTAGGGAATCCTGCATCTTCTAATGCTTTTTTGATTTCTGCAAGTCTTTCGAAATCTAATTTAGCTTCACCTTTGAATTTGTAAGCACCGTGTGATGTTCCGATTGCAACAGCTAATGAATCGCAACCAGTTTCTTTTACAAATCTAACTGCTTCTGCCGGATCTGTATATGTAGAATCTTTAGCGTGAACTTTTACATCATCTTCTACACCTGCTAATTTACCAAGTTCAGCTTCAACTGATACGCCGTGTGCATGAGCATATTCTACAACTTTTTTAGTTAATGCAATGTTTTCTTCTAATGGAAATCTTGAACCATCAATCATTACTGATGAAAATCCGCCATCAATACATGCTTTACAGATTTCAAAATCTGCACCGTGATCCAAGTGAAGAGCAATAGGAACTGTTGTTGTTGCCAAAGCTGCTTCAACCAATTTTAGTAAGTATGTTTGGTTTGCGTATTTTCTTGCACCTGCAGAAACTTGCAAGATAATTGGAGATTGAGTTTCTTCTGCTGCTTCAGCAATACCTTGTAAAATTTCCATGTTGTTTACATTGTAAGCACCAATAGCATAACCGCCTGCTAGTGCTTTTTTGAACATTTCTTCTGTTCCAACTAATTTTCTTTCACTCATTTGAGTTCTCCTTCTTTTACGTATAAAATATTACACACACTTAATTTATAACAAACAAAAATAAACTTCAATATTTAGAAGTTCGCTCATTTATTGTGTTTGTTTTAGGTGTTTACTTGGCGGCAAGATATTGAATAAGTTTTTTCAAATCTTTATTCCAAATACCTGTCCAATTTTGAATAATAATATCGGCAGGTGTTTTTCTATTGTAGGTTAATTCTTTTATGGGTTCTAAGAATTTTTCTTCGCCTGTATTTAATGTTTTTAGTCCTTTTTCGGCGATTTTTATTATTTCTATTGCATAATCTCCGGCACTATGATTTTTGATATTTGCGTTTAGGGTGTTTTTCGGAACGTTGTATCTTAATTCTGAAAAATCTTTGTATTGCAAGTGTTTGAATAATTCTTCACATTCCTCCATTGCTCCTTTGCCGTACATAATACCTTTATATATTGCAAGGATTGAATATTTCAAATCTTGATTTACGCAGTCATGGTTTCTTATTTCTATGAAATTTCTCATTCGGACTTCAGGAAAACACAGATTGGCTTGTAGTTCATAGTCTTCTAAAGTTGCATAATAATTCTCCCAACCTTTGTTTAAGTATTCTTCAAAGGTTATATCTCCGTTTATGTATATTGGATTATTCTCTTTATTTATAAATATCATAGGTACTTTTAGAACATAATCAATATATTCTTCAAAGGAATATTCTTCGCTGATTTTTCCAGCAAAACCGCATCTGTCATTATCAGTATTAAGCCAACTTAGTGCTCTAAATGATTTATAACCTGTATCCACTCCGCCTCTGATTGGAGAATTGGCAAACATTGCTGTCATAAATGGTGATAATTTATTGGCAAGTTTATATTTTCTCATTGCATCTTCTTCGGAGGAAAAATCAATACAACATTGTATTCCTGCAGTTTCTCTCATCATTACGTCTGATAATATTCCCCATAAATATCGTGCCATAAGTTTATATCTTCTTTTGGGAATAAGGTGGATGCTTTTGTAGGTTGAATAAGGCGAAACTCCATAATCCAATAGAATAATTCCTCTTTTATTTGTAAGATATTTAAGCCCTTCATTAATTTTATCTATTTTGTCTTTTAATTGAAAAATCGTTTTTTCAGGTTTTGCACTGATTTCCATTTGGCTGCCCGGTTCAAGAGTTAGGGTGTCATGTTCTCTTTTCAACCCGATAATATTGTTTTCGTCAGTAATATAATCCCAAGTTTCTTCTTGTGCGTATTTTTCTAGTAGGTTTTTTATTCCATACTCTTCCCAATATCCAACAGAACATATTGAACCTGAGTGGATAGGAATTCTTTCGTATTCAATACCTATTTTGAAATCTTCAGGTTTTGTATAACCTTTTGTATATAATTCTATAAGGTCATTTTTTTCGATTCTTTGTTCTGTTTTTAGCATGCTCCGCCCCTTTGCTTTTATTTATTATAACATTATTTAAAATATCAAATAAAACTTTGTAAACATTTCCCCAAGTGTGTTATTATATTTAGTAAGATGAATTATTACGAACGAGCAAAATTTTTTAGAACTAAAAAACGCTTGGGTCAAAATTTTCTGATTGATGGCGAAGTGATTCAGGATATTATTGATTATGCAAATATTTCTCCTGAAGATACCGTTTTGGAAATTGGCCCGGGGGTTGGTTTTGTTACAGAACAATTGGTTAAGTATGCGAAAAAAGTTATTGCTATCGAACTTGATGAAGAAGCAATAAAAGAATTGCAAAAATTGAATGCGCCTAATTTGGAAATTATTCACAGAGATATTTTAAAAACAGATTTATCAACCCTAACAGAAGGGGAGTTCAAAGTAGTTGCAAATATTCCATACTATATTACAAGTCCGATTATTGCTCATCTTTTGGGTGAAATTGATGATTTGGCAAATAAAAATCGTGCAAAAATCAGCGATATTCTTCTTATGGTTCAGGAAGAAGTTGCAAATCGAATGGTTGCAAATGAAAATTCTCCTGCAAAGCAATATGGCTTATTAACAATGTTATCTCAATTTTGGGCAGATGTTGAAATTATGCGTTTAGTTGGAAGAAAATCTTTTTATCCTGCGCCAAAAGTAAATTCGGCAATCGTAAAACTTGTTGTCCGTAAAGAACCAAGACTTAAGTTGACAGATTATTCACACTTTAAAAGAACTGTTAAGGCAGGGTTTGCTCAGCGTAGAAAAAATCTTAAAAATTGCTTATTAAATGGTGGATTTTTACGTGAAAATATTATGGACGCATTTAAGAAATTAAATATAGATGAAAATATTCGTGGTGAAAAGTTATCTATAGAAAAATTCGGACAATTATCCGAGGCTCTTTTGGAGGCTGAAAAATGCAATCCATAAAAGTTCAATGCCCTGCTAAAATAAATTTGACACTTAAAGTTGTTAATAAACGTCCTGACGGGTATCATAATATTGATAGTATTATGCAAACTATAGATTTGTATGATTATCTTTCAATATCTGTTGAAAAATCAGAAAATTTTGAGATAATTTTAAGCGGTAATAATCCTGAAATTCCTTATGATAACAGGAATTTAGTTTATAAGGCTGCAGAATTGTTTTTTAGTAATACAAAACTTCCAACCCAAAAAGTTTGTATTGATATAGAAAAAAATATTCCGATTGCAGCAGGACTAGCTGGTGGAAGTACTGATGCGGCAGGTACTTTGTACGGATTAAACAAATTGTTTGGTGAAATTTTTTCAGAAAATGAATTGCATAATTTGTGTGCAAAATTAGGCTCTGATTTGAATGTTTGCTTGGCTGGAGGGTGCTTAAAAACAAGTGGTAGAGGCGAAATTATTGTTCCTGTCGGATATAAAAGTTATGATGTTCGCCTGATTAAACCGATTGGTTTAGGAATTTCGGCTAAAGAAGCATATACAAAATTCTCTTCAAAAATGGAAAAAAATGTTGATGTAAAGTCAAGAGATTTTTATGCAAATGACCTTGAATGGGCAATAATAGATGATTATGAAAAGTTAAAATATATAAAACAAAAATATAAATCATCAATGATGACAGGTTCAGGTTCAACATATTTTTCTTTGGAAGAAGATTTTTACCCTGAAGAAGGTTATTGGGTTAATAATAACCTTAAAACTGTTGATTGTGGTGTTAGTGTTTGTGAACAAGGTGCTGAAAATAAGTTGTTAATATCTTTATCGTAAAGCTTTAACAATTCTATATACTATTTTTAGTTGTTCTGGTGATAAATAATCAATATTATTTTTTATATATTTGTTCATGTTTTCAGCAGTCATCTCTAAATGTTGAAAATCGAACAAATCCCTTAAATCGATATTTAATGCTTTGGCAATATCCAATAATGATCTTGAGGGAAAAGTATCTCCACATTCAATATGACTTAAATTTCTCTGATCAATACTTGCAAGTTCAGACAATTGTTGTTGAGAAATTCCTTGATTTTTTCGTAATTCTTTTATTCTTTTTCCTAACAGTTTTTTTATATCGTTCATAATCTTACCTTTAGAATAACTTTTTTTATACATCATTAGAACGATATTATTTGGTATATTATTGACTCATCGATAAATAACATAGTAAAATACAATATAGATTGGTATGAATAGGAATTTCAGAAAATTTATTACTAATACTGGGAGTAATATGCAAGGAAAATTACTAAAAAAATATATTACTATGAAAAATTTTTACAGGGGTTTGTTTTGGCTACTTTTTATAATAACTATTGCCTTAATTTTTGGTAGAAATTTATCTATTTATAAAGACTTTTTATTACCATTAGCTGCTATGCTTTTTGCGATTGGACAATTATGGCAAAATGAAAATAAACAAGAATTTGAGCAGAAAAAATATCTTCAAGATAGGAAAGATTTGTATTTTGATAAGCGAATAGAGATTTTAATGAGAATAAATAATTATATAAAAGAGTTGAAACTTGATATTTTTCTTCCTATCTATAAAATGGAAAATGAATTTTCACCTGAACGGTTTAATAAAATTTTATGCCAGTATAATGAAACAATTTTTTTTCAGGCTAAATATATCTTGTCAGATACTTTAAATGAAAAAATAGAAAATATAAAAACGCTGATTAAACAAATGGGTGATGAAATTTTAAAAATGAAAAATTCAAATATTCCAAATTCGTCAGATGATGAGAATTATGCTAAATTACTTTCGAAACTATATGATTCCATAGAAATATTGAATAAAACTGCTTATGATGAATTAAAGATTGGTGATTTCAAATTATAAAAAGAAAGGATAAATTATGAAGAAGAAAGTTATTATTACAGTTAGTGTTTTTCTATTGAGTGTAAATTTAGTTATGGCAAATCAATATGGTTATTACGATAATTACCAGAATAATTTTGACAAAATGTACAATATCCAACAGCAACAATTACAAATACAAAAACAACAGCAAATGCAGCAAATGAACCAAACACAACAAATGACACCAGAAATGGAAAAAGAATACCTACGAGGAATGTGCTACCAAAATTGTAATGCCAAATATGGCTATAATAATAATCCTTCTGTCATGACTATGGTGAGCATTTGCGCTGCGCAATGTGATCGTAAATATAAATAAATTCAATAAATACTAGAAATTTTACTATAGTTACATAGCAAAATTAGTTGGGTGTAATTTACTGCACCACATTTGTCACCCTGAACTTTACAAAGCGAACCGCCGCAACAAAGTGAGGACGAGTGAGCCTGTATGCAGAGCTGATTCAGAGTCGCATAGTTGGACAAGTTGTGAGGGACTGAATAATTTTAACAAAGATGCGGCTGCACCTGCATCCCAGGCTTGGTGAATAAAATCTCAACTACTCTTTCTCCGTCAGGAGTGAAGATAAGTTTTATGCAACGAACTTTAAAGGATTGTATTTGTTATATGAAAATTTTATTTGTTTGTATTATCATGAGGGGGTACAGTGAATAACGTTGGTTAAGTATAAGGAGGATTATTCATGCCTAAAAAAACAATTACAGTTGATGGCAACTATGCCGCGGCTCACATTGCTT
>CASELF010000015.1 GCA_949288725.1 uncultured bacterium | reverse complement strand
GCCCAACAAAATAATAAAGCATTTACATTGTACATTTAACCGTCCTGTCCACGGGCTCGATTAAAAACAAAAACTGATGGCAGGTCTTCTGACTGACTCCCCACCCGAGACCTTCCCAATTCATAAATCAGTGGTCAACAGAATTCGAGTGGTTGGCGGAGCTTCACAGCAGCGGGACTGTCCGGGATTTTCACCCGATTCCCTTTTAATCTTCCAGGCCCGGAGGGCCTTTCAGAACCAATCGGCGACAAAGGTAATATATTTCTTGAAGAATAGCGATTCCCATCGCTGTTTATTTCAAAAAGAATTGGGTAAAAAGTCTTCTTACAAAACCTTCATTCTTCTTAAACCAATTCTAACGCTTCCACTTAATAGCTTTCAATTTAGCTACTAATGTACGCTTAACCTTTTCTTCCGTCTCATGAATAAGAACATCATCCATAAAAAATATATCAGACGGTTTTCTTATCCAAGGTTCCTCATTGGTCTTATAAAAGAGATTGATTATGCAAATCGATTCACGTATATTAGCTTTTATCTTTTTCCGATTTTCCGTAAAGATCTTATTACCATATGTACTTATAAAAAGAGTTTCTGCATCTTCTATATTTCCTTCTTGTTGATCTTTTTCATTTCCAAAAGCTCCAATCCAAATTCTCATATTACCATTTTCATGAAAATCTTTATAGTGGGTATGATAATTATTAAGACGTTTATCTATTCCATCAATTTTCTTATGTATTCCAAAATATGCATAAATTTTTGAGCAAGAATAGCCCTTCCTTTTTTATTTCCAGAAAAATAATAAAAATTAAACAGTGAAGTATCACATGTGGACTCCTTCCCAAGATATTGCTTCATTTGCTGCATATTTTTGAAAGGACCAACCCATTGTATTGTAAATGTTTTAGTAATATCTTGCATAATATCAATTCAAAGTTACTACCATTCCTATAACTTTCATATATCTTCATCGTCCTACCCGGCTTGTCAAATCGCTCATATATCGATAAGTTTCATACAGGCTATCGACCACCTGATGCTTCTTTTCCTTCCAGCTATCCAAGTTATCACCTATCTCTACAACTGGGAGATGTAAATACACGCGGTCGTCCCTTCGATTTTTATCCAAGAAATACTGCGGCTGTGGATATTTCTGTTCTAATTCCGCTTCATAAACAGGCCATTGAGATTTTGACCACACGGTAATATAGCTATTGAAGACCAGCTTCCTATCCTTCCGAACCGAGAACGAACCTTCAATCCCTATTTTATGCGTTTCATCGTTAAATGACAGAGCTATATCCCAGCCGTTATATTTATACCACTGGGCTTTTGTCTTCTCTTCCATATCGGAGACAAGTTCGGCAATACACTCGTCTGCCTTCTCCAACAAAGGATAAAACTCTTCCACTATCCGCATCAATTCTTTCACATCGCCATAGGCCTTCGAGAAAAACGTTTCCCGCTCTTGTTCCGATAACTGAGAAAAAGATTTCTTTTCCGGCAAAGCATACCGTTTGAAAAGAGCCGTGCCTCCTGTACCCAAGATTTCATAACCCCGGTCAGCAGCCTCGTCATGCAAGATGAAAAGGCGCATCACCCGCACCATCTTCACGCTGTCTTTATCACTTTCGACATGGAGGTTCATCGTATAGTAAGGCTGGTCGGTTGTGAAAAGCATCTCTTCTCTTAATGGTTCCCATTCAAAATGGATATTAATCTCTATCGGTTGGTTACAAAAGATTTGATAATACCCGCCGAAAGAGATACTGTTGCTCACCCTGTCCCCGAAATAGTGCCGAGCGATCTTGTCCCACTCGTCATACACCTCGTCGGACAACTCATTCTTGACATGGCTCAACGCATTCTGCAACTCCTGTACCTCGTCGAGGTGTTTTTTCAATACGGTCCATCGTTCGGCAACCGATAGATTATCTAACTGCAACCGCTCTTTTATCAACTCACTGGTCATATCACGAATAACTT
>CASELF010000014.1 GCA_949288725.1 uncultured bacterium | reverse complement strand
CTACATATTTTTTAAAGAAAACAGTGAACAGATTTTAGCTGATGATAAAATGCTTGATTTAGCAAGTTTAAACTTAGCTTTTTATCTTGCAAGTTGGGGCATGTATAGAGGTTCGTCTAATTTATTGCAAAAAGATTACAAGATACATGCCGAACTTATACAAACTTTGCTTAAAAAATGTACTGACCTATGGAATGAAGATATTACATGGGAGCAACTTGACAAAGCAAACAAAATTGTAAAATCGCATTATCAAAAAAATGGTGTAACACCAACAGATACTTTGATTACAAAAGTTTTAATGGGTATTTTGGGCTGTGTTCCTGCGTATGACAGGTATTTTGTTATCGGATTAAAAGAATATAACAAAACCAATAAACATATTTCTCAAAGTTACAATAAAAATAGTTTTGAAAATCTGAAAAAGCTCACAAACGGGCTAAAAGAAGAACGTTTAAAATTAAATAACAAAATAACTTATCCTAAAATGAGATTGCTTGACGCATATTTTTGGTTTAAGGGCAAGGAGCTTGACAATGGGGACAAAAAACAAATTTCAGGTGATACTAAAAAATAAAGGAGTGGCAAGTTATGACAGAAGAACAAAAAACAATTAAGTGTCCAAAATGTGGAACTGAAAACAGTACCGATGACAAATTTTGTCAAGAATGCGGTAATACATTAACGAAATCTGATATTTTAAATCAACCGAATTATAATACAGTTGATAATGGAGATATGTTTTTTATTAGCTTTTTTATTGGATTTTTGATAAAATTTGTACTTTTTACAGGTGTACCAGTTTATTTACTTTATCTAGGATATAATTTGCTTTTCAATTCAAAAGAAACGGTTACAGACTATGGAATTGAATATGTTCTTTTAAAAAATGCCATAGCTAGTAACTTCTTTATTTTCGGTATCGCTGCATTTATGATTATTATTTTGTGGATAATTGTTATTTATGCAGAGATTATTTTAAGTAGACAAACTGAAATTACAGGAAAAATAGAAAAGTTGTCACGAAAATAGAAAGGATTTGTAAATTATGACAGAGGAACAGAAAACAATCAAATGTCCAAAGTGCGAAACCGAAAACAGTACCGATGACAAATTTTGTCAAGAATGTGGAAATAGTTTAATAATTTCACCAAAAAGCCAAACAAATGTTAATAAGTTTAAAAGCCCCATAGTATATCCTTATATATTAGAAATAATATATTTTATTTTTTGTTCTCTTGCTGCTTGGCTAGTATGTAATATACAAATATGGGACAAAGTAATACCTCCAGAACATACGGCTGAAACCATTAATAATGCAGAAACTATTTTTCAACAATTATATTATTTAGGCGAAAACACAAATATATATTTTGTTAGAGTGTTTTATATAATTGCAATATTAGGTGGGTTATTAGTCGCTTTAGCAATTTGGAGTGTATTTAAATTTAATCGTATAGAAAGACGAATTATTGAGACACAAGAAATGATTAACAAGAGAGGATAACTATGAATTGTCCAAAATGCGGAAGTGAATTAAACGGAAATCAAAAATTTTGCACCAACTGCGGCTACAAAGTACATAAAGGACCGACATTACCAGAAAAAGTACTAAATTGTTGTTCTAATCATTGGCAAAAAATATTATTACTTTTGCTGATTGTTATAACAACAATATCTACTTTAAAGCTGTATAATTTCGTACAAATCAATAATGCAATGAACAGCAAAGATTTTGACGGTCAAAAGATATTAGTTCAAAACGTGCGTAAAGAAAAACTTAACGGAGCATATCACTTTCTAAATAAAAAATTAGCAGATAAATACCAGGGAGAGGTATTTATTTCAAAGATATATAGTGATAAAGCAATAATATATGCAGAAAGTAATATTAATCCGAACGATATAATTTCATATTTATCCAGTCCTAGATTAGAATTCAAAAAACAAGAAAATAATTCATGGATTAATACCGATTTAAATGAAAAATATGTAAAAAAAGCACAAGTAACTACCAGTACAAGTGAATGGTGTATTAGTTTAGAATTTACAAAAGAAGGCAAAGAAAAATTTGCTCAATTAACCAAAGAGCAGACAGGCAAGCCATTGGGAATATTTTTTGACAATGAGTTAATTATAGCACCAATAATAAGGGAACCTATAACAGGTGGGTTTGTGCAAATAACAAACGATTTTACATTTGAGGAAGCAGAACAAATGGCTCAAATACTATCTGTTGGATTAGATTTAAAAATATTAGAGGTAAAATAAATATAATGAACTGTCCGAAGTGTGGAAAAGAACTAAACGAAAACCAAAAATTTTGCAGTGAATGCGGAGCAAAGATTGGCGAAAGCGATATGCAGGAAATTATTAACATTAAATGGCTTGTAATTTCTATTGCGGCTATCGCTCTTGTCTTTGGGACATGTATTCTTGCAACACAAAATAATTCGTCTGCAAATACATCAAACAATAATGTGAACAATGAGGTTGTGGAAGATACAAATACAGATGAAGAAACAACCGCATATACAGAAGAACCGCAAGAAGTGCAAAAACCAGTAGCACCAAAACCGAATTGTGTTTACGAAACATCTGACGGAGTTTGCTTTACTACTCAACTTTTTAAAGCAGTACCAATGCATTATTATGACTGTACAGGTGGTTGGACAACATATTTAAGAGAAAAACCGGCATGTGCAGAAGTAAATTCTTACGGCATATCGCAGTGTTATTATCAACGTGATAGCTGGGCTGGTGCAATGAAAGCTTGTCAGGATTGGGGCTATCAACTACCAAATGCTTATGAGTTAAATTCACTCGCAAAAGATATTTTGGGTACTGTTATTAGTAATGAAATTGATGAATATTCATCTAAAGCACCGGATAAAAGATTAAATTTATTACCTATAGAAAAAATAAAACAGGATATTAATTCCAAAGATTTTAATATTTTTTTATGGGAAAATGCAGACGATACTTCAAGTACTGCTTATATGCGTGTAATTAACGTTTTTGAAAATAAATGGGGCTATCAATACAGTGATACACGCAGAGGAAAAGGTATTAAAGACGCAGAAGCATTG
>CASELF010000013.1 GCA_949288725.1 uncultured bacterium | reverse complement strand
CTTGTGTATTCTTTGAACATCTTTTTCTGATGAGGTTGAAAGTTCTGTGTTGATTTCTTTTATCAATTCTTCTTTTGTCTTTAAGTGTCCGAAGTTGAATAAATCAGCCATTGTGACATCAAGAGCGTTTGCCAGTTTTTCAAGGTTTTCAAAACTCGTGAAGTAATACCCTGTTTCTATACGGCTTATTGTTTGTAAGTCCAATCCTACTTTTTCAGCCAGTCTTTCCTGTGTGAGTTTTTTTCTCTCCCTGAGTTCTTTTATACGTTTTCCGAATACTTTGTTGCCCGATGACATAACTGCTCCTTTTCTCTTATGCTATCGGACAAACTGTCACACAAGAATACAGTCTACTGTATAAATATGATGTCTTATTAATCGTTATGCGTATAATAAAGTAGTGAAACGTATAAAAAATTATTTATTTTTGTTGTTTTACAAATAAATTTTGATAATTCTAACCAAGGAGAACAACATGTTAAAAAAAATTTTTTTAACTATTACTATTTTATTAATTATCGGTTTTCATGTTTCCGTACAGGCTGAACCATTTCCTACAATACAATATAAATCTAATTTACCCTCATTAGATAATTTTACCAGTGATGAAATAACTCGCTGGTTAGGTAAAATCTTTGCTTTGGTTAAGCATGCAGATATTATATTGACAACCAATACAAATCAATACATAAAATTATTAAATATAGAAAAGCCAGCAGTACTAAATGAAGCCTTAGTGAATGAAAAAATGGCAAATTTGGGATTAAGCAGTAATCAAAACTTTTTTCCGTCCAACAGTGCTATATTAAGTACCATAGGGATTTTAGCATTACATGAACAGTATCTTAAACCAAATATCAATATTAACCACGATGAATTTACAGTAATTGCATACAATTATAAGTTGCTTTCAAATTTATACGCAGAAGCTTCCAGAGATTTAAACAGCTTTAATGTACATCATGCATATATGTTAGAAGAAAGAAATGTTTTAGACACATATAAAACAATGGCGGATAGTTTTGATATCAACGCAAAAATTATGAATAAAATTTTTGAAGATATGTCTTCTTATGCACAGGCAAATAATATAAAAATTATTGTTCCCTCATCAATACATACAAATATGCCTAAAACCTTAGCAACCCTGTATTCACCCGAACTTATAAGAGAAATTGATAATTTCACAATAATAAAAAAAGAAGCACAAATAGCTTTATCACAAACTGAAGATTTAATAAAAAGCGGAAAAGTCACAGATTCCAAAACCAAAGGTATGCTACATTGCAACATGGGTGATTATTATATGCAACAAAAAGACTACGAAAAAGCCGTAGAAGAATATACAACAGCTATTAATTATTTACCCACAGAAGCAAAATGCTGGAAATCAAGGGCATGCGCAAAGCATCAACTTTGTGACTATTTAGGAACATTATACGATATTAACAAAGCTATCTCTTTAGGTCTAAAAAAAGATTTAGTTGGTACATATTTTATAAAAGGTTATTCAGAAGTTATGCTTAATCAGTATAACAAAGCGGCTGAAAGTTATTTAAAAGTATATCAACTTGGAGCTGGTACATCTAGTCTTGCAGCTTTTGCAATGACTTATCGTCAAGCAATACTTAATAATAAAGGTGAAAGTGTAAAACAGAAATTTCTACTCGAAAATCCCAAAGCAATGCATATTTATTTGAGTAATGGCAATACTTTTAAAATGACAAGCAGCCCAAAACAAAATGCTGGTAATACAAATACTGCTGTTACACCTATTAAAAAATCTGTTTGCCCTCCCGGACATAAAACTTATCTAATTGTTGGTCGTCTTAAAGGTTCAAATACAGAAGTAAGGTATGCTACAATTGCGGCTCCTACAAAAATCAGAGATATTACACAAGCTGATAAACGATTTTCAACAGTAAGATATATTCCTATACCTGAAAGTGAATATAATAAATATCCAAAATACTAATGCCTATACTCACTCATAAGAATATCAAGACAACGGCTGATTTGGCTTATTGTCATACCTTGCTTATCAAATTTTTCGTACATTTTT
>CASELF010000012.1 GCA_949288725.1 uncultured bacterium | reverse complement strand
TATTTGTTATATGAAAATTTTATTTGTTTGTATTATCATGAGGGGGTACAGTGAATAACGTTGGTTAAGTATAAGGAGGATTATTCATGCCTAAAAAAACAATTACAGTTGATGGCAACTATGCCGCGGCTCACATTGCTTATGCATTGAGTGAAGTTTCGGCTATTTATCCTATTACACCTTCTTCTACAATGGGTGAATGGATAGATGAGTGGTCATCACAACACAAACAAAACATCTGGGGAAAAGAAGTGAGAGTTGCCGAAATGCAATCAGAAGCAGGTGCTGCTGGTGCCGTACACGGTTCTTTGGCTGCAGGTTCTTTGACTTCTACATATACAGCTTCTCAGGGTTTATTATTAATGATTCCTGTTATGCATAAAATTGCCGGTGAAATGCTCCCTACAGTATTCCATGTTGCAGCAAGAGCATTAGCAGCTCAGTCATTATCAATTTTTGGTGATCATACTGATGTTATGGGCTGCCGTAACACCGGATTTGCAATGTTAGCAGCTAATTCAGTTCAGGAAGAAATGGATATGGCTTTAGTTGCTCATTTGTCAACTTATAAAGCAAAAGTTCCGTTCCTTCAATTCTTTGACGGTTTCAGAACCTCTCACGAAGTTCATAAAATTGAAGAAATTTCTTATGAAGATATCGCTAAATTAGTTGAACCGAAATACATTGAAGAATTCAGACAAAGAGCTCTAAGACCGGAAGCACCTGTATGTAAAGTCGGTGCTCAAAACACCGATGTTTACTTCCAGGGTCGTGAAACGGTTAACAAATACTATCAGGCTGTTCCTGATATCGTTCAGGAATATATGGATAAAGTTGCTGCTATAACCGGCAGACAATATCATCCGTTCGATTATGTCGGTGCTCCTGATGCTACCGATGTTATCGTTGCTATGGGTTCAGGCTGCGAAACTATTGAAGAAACAATCGAATACCTCAATGCTAAAAGAGGTACTAAATACGGTTTGGTTAAAGTCAGATTATACAGACCGTTCGATGTTAAAAGATTTAATGCTGCACTGCCTAAATCTACTCAAAGAATTGTTGTTCTTGACAGAACTAAAGAACCTGGTTCTATCGGCGAACCGTTGTATCTTGATGTAGTTGCAGCATTAGAAAATAAAGATATCAGAGTAATCGGCGGACGTTACGGTTTATCTTCAAAAGAATTTACTCCGTCTATGGTTCTTGCTGTTTACAAACATTCTGAAAATAAAGGCTTTCACGGATTTACCGTTGGTATCGAAGATGATGTAACGCATCTTTCTTTGAAAGTTGACGAACACATCGTAACAGAACCTGAAGGTACTACAAATTGTATGTTCTGGGGTCTGGGTTCTGATGGTACAGTTGGTGCTAACAAAAACTCAATCAAAATTATCGGTCAATACACTGATAAAGATGCTCAGGCATACTTTGCTTATGACTCTAAAAAATCTTTCGGTGTAACAGTTTCTCACTTGAGATTCGGCGACAAACCGATTAAATCTACATATTTGATTACCGCACCTGATTTTGTATCTTGTTCTGCTCATGCTTATATCGGCAGATATGATTTATTAAAAGGTATCAAAGAAGGCGGTACTTTCTTACTCAACAGCCCTTGGTCTGCTGATGAAGCATTCTCTCATTTAACCAGAGATATGCAGAAAACAATTATAGATAAGAAAATCAAATTCTATAATATCGATGCTGAAGCTCTTATTGAAAAACAACCTGGACTTCGCGGAAAAGGTGCAAACACCGTTATGATGGTTGCATACTTCAAAGTTTCAGGCATTATACCTTTTGAACAAGCATTGGAAGGTATGAGAGAAATGACTAAGAAAACCTTTAAGAAAAAAGGCGACGATGTTGTTAATATGAACCTTGCATTGATTGACGCGGCTGTTGATGCTTGCCAGGAAGTTAAAGTTCCTGCATCATTAGATGGCGTTACCTGTGTTGAGGATGTTAAACTTGTTCCTGATAATGCGGATGAATTTGCTAAGAAAATCATTGAACCATCAATGAGACAAAAAGGTGATGATATTCCAGTATCAGCAATGAGCGTTGACGGTGTAATTCCAACAGGAACAGCATGCCTTGAAAAACGTGGTATTGCACCAAGAGTTCCACATTGGAATTCAGAATATTGTATTCAATGCGGAATTTGTGCATCAGCATGTCCTCATGCAGCAATCAGAACTAAATTGATTGAAGCAGACAACTTGAAAGATGCTCCTGCATCATTCAATACAATAGATGCAAAACCAAATGCAAATGGTGAAAAATTCAAAGTTCAAGTATATTGCAACGATTGTACAGGTTGCGGTGTATGCTTAGATCAATGTCCAATGTCTAAGAACCCTGAAAAGGCACCTCTAACTTGGTCAACTCTTGAAAAAGAAATTGATGATTGCCAACTTGAAAATGAAAAATTCTTTGATGCATTACCTGACAATGTAATGGGTAAAAATACAACCAAAACAATTAAAGGTGCAATGTTAAGAAAACCATTATTTGAATTTTCAGGCGCTTGCGCAGGTTGCGGTGAAACACCTTATGTAAAACTTGTTTCACAATTGTTTGGTGAAAATGCTATTGTAGCAAACGCAACAGGATGTTCATCAATTTATTCAGGAACATTCCCAACAATTCCATATACAAAAACTAAAGAAGGCAGAGGTCCGGCATGGGCTAACTCATTATTTGAAGATAACGCTGAATTTGGTTATGGTATGAGATTAGCAGTTGACCAAAACAGAGATACTTTGAAAACTTATGTTGAAAAAGTTCTTGCAAATGAAAAAACACCTGCAGATCTAAAAGATGCACTTACAGAAGCTATGTCACACTGGGATAATTCAAAAACAGAAGAAGCAGTTGCTGCACAAAATAAAGCAAAAGAAGTTATTGCAAAATATGCAGATTGCGGATGCCCGGATTTAGCAAAAGTAAGAGAACTTCAAGATTACTTCACAGATAAATCAATATGGATTATCGGTGGTGACGGTTGGGCAAATGATATCGGATACGGTGGTATTGACCATGTACTTGCACAAAACAAAAATGTTAATGTTTTAGTTTTGGATACAGAAGTATATTCAAATACAGGTGGTCAAGCATCTAAATCTACTCCAACCGGTGCGGTTGCAAAATTCGCTACAGGCGGTAAACGTACATATAAGAAGAACATGGGCTTGATGAGCATGTCTTATGGATATGTTTATGTAGCATCAGTTGCATTAGGTGCTGATAGAGCACAAACTCTAAAAGCATTCCAAGAAGCTGAAAGTTACAACGGACCATCAATAATCTTCGCTTATGCACCTTGTATCGCTCACGGTATCGATATGAGCAAAACTCAAACCGAACAAAAACGTGCAGTAGAAGCAGGTTACTATCCATTGTACAGATACAACCCTGCTAATGAACAACCATTCACTTGGGATGCAAAAGATCCTAGTGGAAATTATCAGGATTTCATCAAATCAGAAGGTCGTTACAAATCTTTGATGAAAACAAATCCTGAACATGCTGCAGAACTTTATGCTCAAGCAGAAGAAGATGCTGCAAAACGTATGGCTGTTTACAAAGCAGTTGGCGAATTGTTGAAGTAGATAACTTTAATAATAAAAAAGAAGAGTCCGAAGAAATTCGGGCTCTTTTTTCTTAGTTAAATTAGTTGTATTTATTATGTATTTACCTGTTTGTTACTAAGTTAATAACTCTTTATATAATGTTAAATATTTATGCTATAATTGTTTTATGAAAAAGTTTATTCTATCTTTATTATTCATGATACTGGGATTATGTATGGCATTGCCGGTTAGGGCAGATGAACTTGAAGAAGATTATCTGGATATTGCTGCGAATTATTGCGTTATAGGTGATTATAATTCTGCTTTGGTATATTTGGATAAAATATTGGAAAGAAATCCAAATAGCAAGCAAGCATCCGATTTAAGAATGGGGCTATTGCATGTGATAAGTCAGGATAAAAAATCCTATGTGACCGCAATAAATCCCGGGATAAAAGAAGCAATGGAATATAAACAAAGCGGAAATGATAAAATGGAATATGAGGCTTTGTTGCGGGCTACAAAGGCGAATAATTCATATATAGCGTATTATTTTCTTGGAAATTATTTTAGAGACAGAAATGATTATATGAAAGCACTTGATGCATATAATGGATCAGTTTCAGCCAAACCCGATTTTGCGCAAGCCTACCTTGCAATAGCCTTAACACTGTTTGATGTAGGCAGATATGAGGCTGTTATCAATCCTATAGATAAATATTTAACCTTTGATTCAAAAGATGATTTAGCCTATGCAATAAAGTCCCGTGCGGAGTTTGAACTCGGACAACTTGAGGCGGCACAGGCTGATAATGAAACTGCAATAAAATTGAACAATTGTCCTGAATATCAGTTTGATAAGGCAAAAATTCTTTATAAAAACGGAAATTTTGAGCAGGCCAAAACATTGTTCAAAGAACTTCTACCATATATTCAAACTTCCAAAATATATGAATATATGGGATATTGTGATTTAGAAATGAAAGATTATATGAGTGCGTTGATGAATATTGACAAAGCTCTCATATTATCTGATGATGACTTATATTTGGAAAATAAATATAATGAAATAAAGAAATTACTGGAAAGTAATCCAAATGAGCAAGTACAAAAGACAGAATAATAAAAAAGAAAAGAAAAAAGAAGGCTTTTTTGCCAGTATAGTAAATGGTTTTATAACCTTGTTGTTAACCGCCGGAATGTTGTGGGGGTTGCAGGCATATTCTGTTGCAGGTTCTACAAGTCTTAAGTTTGTTCAGTTAAGTGATGTTCACTTTTTAGAAAATGGTGCAAATACAACATACAAAATGACTGGCAAATCACCTCAACTTCTTGATGATGCTGTTGAACAAATAAATGAAGTAAAGGATTTGGATTTTGTAATGCTCACAGGTGACTTGATTGATAAGTCATTTGAAAAAGAATTGAGAGCCGCGCTGCCTCATGTAGAAAAGATAGAGGCTCCTTGGTATTTTGCTTTTGGTAATCATGACAGATGCGTTGGAGGGTATTTAACCACTTCTGTATATATGGAGATGTTAAAGAATTCTAATCCTGATTTCAAATACAAAAAACCTTACTATTCATTCAAGCCAAAGAAGAATTTTAAAGTTATAGTATTAGATAATATAATTACGGATGAAATAACTTCTAACGGATATGTTGATGAAGTTCAGTTTAAATGGCTAAAAAAGGAGTTGGATTCTTCTAAGAATGATGTAGTATTAATTTTTATGCATGTTCCGGTAATTGAGCCGTTTGCAAGTCCTAGTCATAAACTTAGGAATGCGGCTGCAGTGAAGGCTTTGATAGAAAGTTATGATAATCCGATAGGCGTTTTTCAGGGGCATTATCATGCAGCAAAAATTACTCAGCACGATAATGTTTTATATGTAAGTTCACCGGCACTTGTTTCATATCCGAATGCTTTTAGAATTGTTAATGTTACAAATTACAAGGATAAAGTTGTGTTTGATTTTGAATGGAGAGAAACAAGAGAGGTAGAAATTCAAAGAATGGCTAAAATGTTGGTGTTTGGAAGTATCATTTATACGGGTGAAAAACACGACCAAATTGGAACTTATGAAATAAAGAAATAATATTGAGGATTAAGATGAGTGAGTTTAGTGTAAAATTTAGAGGTGTTAGAGGAAGTTTTCCTGTTGCAAAGAAAGAGTTTTATAATTACGGCGGAAATACCTCTTGTGTTGAAGTTAATGTTGGCGGTCATTTAATAATTCTTGATGCAGGAACTGGTATTGTTGATATTGGTGATGATTTGATGGAAAAATCAATATCATCTTCTGTCAATCCTGAAGATAGAAAACCAATTAAATCAACAGTTTTGCTTTCTCACATTCATCATGATCATATTTTAGGGCTTACATTTTTCAAACCGCTACATCTGAATTCTACAAAAATTATGGTTTTTGGACCCAAACAAGTTAATAAGACTTTATCGGAAAGTCTTTCTGAACTTTTGTTTGGTAAAACTTTTCCGGTAGATTTAGAGGAGATTTCTTGTAAACTTGAAATTCAAGGGATTTCTGACACTCAGGCGATTTTGATTAAGAATAATTCAAAACCTCAACTTGTAAATCTTGAGGATGTTGTACAAGAAGATGATGATGTTTTGGTAACGTTTTATAAGTCATACGTTCATCCGCAAGATGGGGTAATGATATATAAAATTTCATATAAGAATAAATCTCTTGTTTATGCAACGGATAAGGAATGTTATTTTGGCGGTGATAGAAAGTTTATTAAATTTGCTAAGAATTGTGATATGTTAATTCATGACGCTCAATATACAACAGAAGATTACCTAAATCCTTGTTCCCCAAAACAAGGTTATGGGCATTCTACATTTG
This sequence comes from uncultured bacterium, assembly GCA_949288725.1. GTDB lineage: Bacteria > Cyanobacteriota > Vampirovibrionia > Gastranaerophilales > Gastranaerophilaceae > Zag111. Next base: position 87,151 of record CASELF010000012.1, on the reverse strand, counting down.
ATATGGCTATAGAGGTTATGAAGCAGGCAAAGGCCAAAAAACTGGCATTTTTCCATTATGATCCGTCTTATGATGATACAAGGTTATCAAGATTAAAGGAATATTATACATCTTCTAACAAAAATGTTTATCTTCCGCATGAAGGTATGGAGATTCCTATATTATAATTTTGCTTGATGTATTTGAAAAAATAATTATAATATAGTATGTATTATGAAGAAGATTGGATTGATATTTTTTATTTTATTGTTACTGTTTCAGCCTGTATTTGCGGCGGGAACTGTTGCTACTTACGTTATTGATCCTGAGAAAAATGCTTATCATCACAATAATTTGGGCGTGATGTATATTGAAGAGAAAAATTATTATGGTGCAATTGAAGAATTTAAGATTGCAATTAGTCTTAATCCCAAAACTCAAGCAACAGCCACATATTTTAACAATTTAGGCAGAGTATATATGATAATAGGATATCCGCAATTGGCATTGGATTGTTTTCAAAATGCATTAAAGCAGTATCCTTTAAATTTTGAATATTACAAAAATCTTGTTGATTGCTATGCCAGATTAGGGAAAATATCTTCAAAACTTGCTGAATATAAAACCAAAAAGAAATCCAGTTTAGATAAAATAACATTGGCGTTACTTTATGAAAAAAGTGGTGATGTAAAAAAGGCTATTTTTATATTAGATGAATTCGCAACTTCAGAACCTGATTTGTTAATAACCCAAGCGGTTAATGTTTATATTCAGGAATTAGTCAATTCACTTGATTCATCACTATAAAAAATAACAAGTTGTATTTCAAACTTGTTATTTATATGTAGATGTTTTTTATTTGCCGTATTTTTCAAGGAAGTTAGGACCTGTTTTTTGCCAAGCAGGGTTTGTGTATGTTTCCGGTGTTGAAACTATGTTTAACTTGCCTTGCATAGAAACATTTTGTTTTTCATCTGATTGATTATTATTTGTTGCGGCTTTCTTTTCGTTTCGTTTAAGCATTTGCTTTTCAACTGTTCCTGCTAATGGTGTTGCGATGAATGGAACAAGCATTCTTTTTCCGACAATTGTTGCTGCTGCAAGTGATACTAAACCGCCAAAGGCATCACGAACTTTGTTTCTGATTGAAGTAAAGCATTTTGAATAATCAATATCTGTAAGATTACTATATTCAGGTCTAAGTTTTGTATTCGCTCTATAGAATTTCTTAAGAGGTCTGTCAAATATTTTACCAAAGATTTTCTCAAACATTTTGGTTTGTGTAACTTTATTTGAAACTGTTTTGAACATTAAGATTTGAAGAGCAATCATCAATAAACCGTTAGTAAGGTCTAAGGATGCAACGAATCTTCTTTTATCTTCAGGAATATCTTTGTTATTTAAACTTTGAGTTACGTATAAGTAGCACCCTAACCCGTCTTTTGCAACGATAGATGCAACTCCTAAACCATCAATAAATTTTCTGTCATTGTTTAATACTTTGGCGCCGGCATGTTGAGGTATTCTGGTTTTTGCAAACCATTTGATTACGCTGTGTACTGGTTTTGTTATTGTGTTGATTGCAGTCATTATGCCACCTCAACTTTCTTTTCAGTATTATTTTCTTTTGCTTTTGGCTTTGATAAACTTGGGAATACTCTATCCATTACCCAAGGATAAATTCTATTTAATAGCCAGCAGGTTAGTGGAAGAATTGCAAGTGATACTCCTAAACCTGTCCAGCGTTTTAAGCCATCAATGTATGAGGTTGCGTGTTTTTCTGCCCTTTTAGCGATACATTTTGCAATACTTTTTGCTTTTTCAGAAAGTCTTGCGCCACTGCTTTCAATCCATTCAGGGGCCGTTTTTATATCTATCTTTCCAGGATTTCTGGTTTTTAATATTTGTTGAACTTGTTTTTTAGACCTTGCAATTTCTTCATCTATAATTGCTTGTGCTTCTTTTACTGAAATTCCGTCACCTTCAAGTCTTGATTGAATTGTACGTAATGTTTTTATTGTTCCGTCAATAGCATCTGTTCTGCGGAATACTGCTCCTTCTACATAACTAACAATGGCTTTTGTAGATTCCATGCTATGCATTCTTTTGATTAGGTCAATTTGTTTTATGATTTTATCTTGTAATACTCTTAATGATGGTTCATCTTTTCCGTTGTTCCATCTTTTTAATTCTTTTAGAATTTTGATAAATTCAGAATTTACAACCTTTTTCTCTGGGAATTTGCCGTTTTCTTTCTTTAATTCTTTTATTATAGTGTTACATTCTTTGTCAAAATTCTTATGCGCATTTTCTATTGCTAATGGGTTATTTTCAAAGTTAAGTTCACCAAAATCTACATGTTTATGCAAACGGCGCATAATATCCATTGCTTGTTCGGCGTTTGTATGATAAAAGATTCCACGCTCAACCTTCTTTGGCAATTTTTTGTTAATTGCATTTAGTTTTTCATTTTCTTCTTCTTTTATTATTTCATCTATTGTTTCTTTAAATAATTCGGTGAATTTTTCTTTAGGCATTTCTAATGTAGATTTATTTTTGCCATCTGTTGTATTGAATATGATTTGATCATTTTCAATCATTTTTATAAGTGGTTTTTCGTAATGTTCTTTTTTATATGCTGCAATAGCATCTTTTAATTCATCTACATCTTTTGTTTTCTTAAATTTTCTTTCCGGATTTTCTTTTTTTACAAGTTTTTCAATATAATCATCTGAAGGGAATAATGTTCTATTGTATTGCATTGGAAGATAACCAATGTCAGCATCATGTTTAATCATTGCATTAAATGGTACAACAATTGCTGCTTGTGTGCCAACTGCAAGAATTGCAGAAATTGGTTGTCTCATTGCGGTATATGTTTTAGTATCTTGATCTTTATCTGATAGAGGGTTATACATGATGAAAATAGGTGCTACTAATCCTGTACCAAATGCGTTTATTAATTGGTTTTGTACTTCGCCCATCCCTTCGTGCAATTTTACCATTGCTCTGGCAATCCAAGGCATTTTTTCCAGTAAGTATTTTTCAAGCGGTTTAGCGACTGTAGTTGTAGCGGCTGCGGTTGCGCCTGTGAAATTTACACTGTCTTTTTCAGCGGTTAAATATGCTTGACTTCCAGTAGAATATCCCTTCTTGATTTTGGGATAGGAGCCGCTTTCAATTTTGGCTTTAATCTTTTCAATACTCATTTTCCACCTACTATGACCTTCTATATACATGAATGCAAAAATTATAAAAAATTGCTCTTTTTAAGATAAATATTAAGAAATGTTAATCAATGTTAAATCCTTTTTGTCATCTTCCTTTTATGCTTAAATAGCAGTAATCATAACGATTACTGCTATTTAGAAATTTATTTATCTAAAAGTTTTCTTATTCTTGTAAACCTGTCTATTTCCGCACTGATATCATCAATTGTACCTAGACTTGAATTTGGAATAATAACTTTGTTGTCATATTTTTTATCAATTATCATGACTGTTGGAAATCCGCTAATTCTGGAATCTTGTACAAGTTTTTCATATTTCCTGTCTTCCACATTAACCTTAGCAAATTCTAAATCTTTTGCATATTTTTTTGCTGCTTGTTCATATATTGGCATAAATCTAATACAATATCTGCACCAGTCAGCATAGAATAATACAAGTACCGGTTTTGAAGTTTTAACGGCCTCGTTATAATCTTTACCTACTTTATAATCAGAAGGCTTTTTACCGGCCGGTAAAGATTGTTGTTGCTGTGCAAGTTTTCGTGCTTTAACTTGTTTAACATGTTTGTATTCAAATGCACCGGCAAGTCCGAGTCCGATTACAAGTACAACTAATGTAATTATTGAAATAAGTTTCTTTTTGCTCATTTTTTTTAGAGTCTCCTTTATTTCCCCTCGTCTCTCCTTTCTTATTATATTACGAACATGAGCCGCTGTCGGGTCTTTACAAAAGTTTACCTTAATAATTCTTAATCAAATGTAACTCATTGTATATAATTGGGTATATACAAAGTATATATCGTGTTGTTTATCCCCTAGCAGTGTCCGCTGCAATAATTTCTGTTGCAAAATAAGGAGTTTAATTTATGAAAAGAGAGTCACTAATCGAAATGAAAGTTGAGCCAAAAAAATTTGAAAAGCAAAACAGAGAAGATGAAAATTCTTCAGATAGTGTGTTAAAGGCATATTTAAGAGAAATATCTAATTATCCGCAATTATCACAAGAAGAAGAAACAGAACTTGCAAAACGTATAGAACAAGGTGATTTAGAGGCAAAGCAAGAATTAATTCGTGCAAATTTGAAATTAGTAGTTGCAATAGCAAGAAAATCTATTCACATGTCATCACTTCCTATTATCGACTTAATTCAAGAGGGAAATGTTGGCTTGATGGTGGCTGTAGAAAAATACAATTACAAATTTGGATATAGATTTTCCACTTATGCTTCTTGGTGGGTAAAGCAAGCAATGTTCAAGGCAATTTCTGAGCAGTCACACTGTATGAAAATCCCTGTGTATATTCAAGAAACTTTGTCAAAGTTTTCTAAAGTAAAAACTATGATGGAGCAAGAAGTTAATGATGTTGTAAAAAATGAAGATGTTGCAAAAAAAATAAATATTGCGCCTGATAAAATTGAAATGTTTTTATCTGCCTACACTAAAACTATTTCTATAGAAAACGGATTTGATCGTGGTGACGGCAAAGAATTAAATGTTGCAGATATTCTTGCCGATAACACTTCTTTAGTTTCTGTAAATATGGAGTATCAAGATTTAAAAGATGATATACGAAATGTTATTTCAACATTAAAAGAAAGAGAACAAGAAGTTGTTAAAATGCGTTATGGGCTGGATGATAATGAGAAACATACTCTTGAAGAAATTGGTAATATTTATGGTGTTACCAAAGAATGTATAAGACAAACAGAATTAAGAGCATTAAAAAAGATGAAAATGTCAGGAGAAGCATTGTTATCCTGCTACATTTGTTAAAAATCTCAATTTAATTTCTCGTGTTTATTTATTAATTTGCCGTAATTATAAAATTACGGCTTTATTGTTTTGTGATTTATCAGGTTTTGGTATATATTTTTATTATGAAAGATGAATTACGCGCAAAAGCAAAAGAAATTAGGAAAACTCTTGATACAGACGACTTTTCCAAAAAACTTACCAGATTAATTCAAAATAATGAAACTTACCAATCGGCAAAAAATGTTTTGTTGTATTACCCGTTAAAATATGAAATGAATTATCTTGGGTTGCTTCGTGATGATAAAAATTTTTATTTTCCAAGAGTGAACGGTCAAGATATGTTGATTTGCCCATATTCAGAGGGTGAAAAACTGGAAAAATCATCATTAGGTATTTATGAACCTTGTTCAAGCCCTTGTTCTTCTTCATTGCTGGATTTAGTTATAGTTCCTGCGTTATTGGTTGATTGTAATGGCAATAGACTAGGCTATGGCGGTGGGTTTTATGATAGATTTCTTAGCCAGAATAAAAATGTGAAAACAATTTGCGCATTACCGGAGTGTCTTGTTGTTGATAAAATACCGACAGAGATTTTTGATATTCCTGTTGATATTGTAATAAAAACTTCTTAAACGGTTAAAAGTCCTGCTGTTGCAGGACTTTATATTGGTTAGTTAAATTATAAGGGGTTAAAGAATTAAGCATTAAATGTGTATCTCGGAGCCATATCTTTAATGGCTTGATCTCTGCCTTCTCTTGCTGATTTCAATTCAGCTTCTACAGATTTACCTTGTGCTTCAAGTCTTTCTTTTTCTTGAGCAATTTTATCTTCTTCAACTTTTAAGTTACGAGTTTCAATTTGCATTGCTCTATCACGACCTTGTTGGTATAACTGTAGCATTATCCATCTTTGCATTTGTTGATTATTTGCTGCGTTTTGAGAATTACCCATTTGGCTTTGGTACCAAGAAATTGCTTGAGGTGCATTTTGTTGCATATACAATAATGAATTGTTGTGTGCCCAAGCCAAGTAATTCATCATTCTACCCATATTAACCCCAGGAGAACTTAATAAATCGCCGATTGAAACGCCTCCATTTGCGATTAATGCTGAGTATTGTTGTAAACTTTGTAATTTTTTCGTCAGTTGCATTAGACGATACTCAATGTTGCTCTTTTGGTACATCAATGCGTGTACTCGAGCGGTAAATGTGAAAATACCCATTTTAACCCTACCTTTTTAACCTTTTATAACTAACCTTTAATTTTAACCTTCATATATATAAAAACATGTTGCGGCGCTGAATTGCATGTTTAGATTTGTTTTGTTAACATTTCTTAATAAAAAGTCTTAATTTCAGATTATATAAGGAACAAATAAAAGAGGGCCAAGGCATTTTATGCCTTGGCCCTCTTTTATTTTAGATTTATTATGAATGTTGTCTTTCAACAACTTTATCAATCAAACCATATTCTTTTGCTTCAAATGCTGATAGATAGTGATCTCTTTCACAATCTTCTTTTACTTTTTCGAAACTTTGACCTGAATTTTCTGCCATAATTCCGATTAACATATCTTTCATTCTTAGAATTTCTTTTGCTTCAAGTTCAATATCTGTTGCTTGACCTTTAGCACCGCCTAATGGTTGGTGAATCATTATTCTTGCGCTAGGAAGTGCCATTCTTTTACCTTTCGCGCCTGCTGATAGCAAAAATGCTCCCATTGATGCTGCTTCACCCAAACATATAGTTGAAACATCTGATTTTATTAATTGCATTGTATCATATATTGCCATTCCTGCTGTGATAACACCACCGGGGCTATTTATGTATAACATAATGTCTTTTTCTGAATTTTCACTGTCTAATAACAACAATTGTGCAACTACAGAATTTGCTACATCATCATCAATTTCTGTTCCTAAAAAGATAATTCTTTCTCTTAATAGTCTTGAAAAGATATCAAATGAACGTTCTCCACGTGAAGATGCTTCAATAACGGTTGGAACATAACCCATTATTTTCATATATGTTTCTTGATCCATTTTGGCTCTCCTTTTTGCTTTATTCTATACTAAACAAGTTATTTTATCAATCGTTCATAATAGGTAGTTTTATTGTAAAAGTTGTGCCTTTTTGAAGTTCGCTATTAACTTCGATTTCCCCTTTATGGAGTTTAACAAATTCTTTTGCTATTGTTAACCCAAGTCCTGTTGATATCCCTGATTTAGAAAGGGTGTTTTCCACTTGGTAAAATTTTTTGAATATTTTTTTCTGATTTGTTTTGGCAATTCCTATACCATAATCTTTTATGCTTATTACTGTAGTTTTATCTGTTTGAAGGATATTTATTTCTATAGTTGAATTTTCCGGGGAAAATTTTATTGCATTCCCGATAATATTAAAAAGAACTTGTTGAAGTTTTATATAATCTCCAAGTATAGTCAAATCTTTTGGAATTTCGTATTTGATTTTTATATTTTTTTTGTTGTATATAGGTTTTAGAATATTTAAGACTTCATTTAACAAGATATTAAGATCTATGTTTATTTTGTTTAATTTGACAGTATTTGATTCCAGTTTTGTAATATCAAGAACCTCATTTATCATCCCAAGCAGGCGTATGCCTGAAATCCTTATGTCTTCAATGTATTCCAGTTGTTTTTCATTAAGGTCGCCAAATATTTTATTGGAAAGAATTTCAGAAAAACCTATTATTGAATTAAGCGGAGTTCTCAAATCGTGTGAGATATTCGCAAGAAATTGATTTTGTAGTTTTTCATTCTCTTTGATTTTTTTATTCTGCTGTTTTATTGTTTCGTATGCCTGGTGTGTTTCTTTAAGCCCTTTTTCAAGTGTTTGGGTTTGCTGTGATAGTATTTGAGCAAGTTCAATATCTTTTATTGTGTTTGCGATTATATTTGAGTATGTTTCCAAAATGATTTGTTCATTTTGCGTAAAGGGTTTATTTTTTCGTTCAAGGCAAAGAATACCAAGAACAGTACCTTTTATTATTAATCTTTTTGTAATTAAATGATTTTTAATATGGAATAAATCTTTTATCTTTGTTGAAATATCATTATTTGCCGGATTGTATAGAATATTTGTTAATTTATCATCTATTTTATATGACTTTTCAAAAATATTGCCGGTTTGAAATTTTAATTGCAATTCATTAGGCACAAGGTAAAATATTGCACCGAAATCAAATTCTATAACTTCGTTAATGATTTCAAAAATTTTATAAATTTGTTCAAGTGTTTTGAAATCTTGTTTGTAGAATTTATTTATATTTTGCAAAACCTTTTCCAGCATCAAATACCTTTGAATTATTAAAGTTCCTTATATCCTATATAGTTAAGGTTTCTGTTATATCCCTCATCATCAAGTCCGTAGCCGACAACAAATTTATTGCCGATTTCAAACCCGTAATAATCAGGTTGAACGGAACTTTTTCTAGTTTCTTTTTTGTTAAGAAGCGAACAAAATTTAAGTGTTTTTGGATGATAAGTTTCCTTAATATAATTTATTAAAAATTCTGCAGTTAACCCTGTATCAATGATATCTTCAACGATTAAGACATTTTTACCGTTAATTTCTTCAAGATGCGCACCAAAAGATTGAACTTTGCCTGATGATGTCATTCCGTTGCCATAACTGGATAACTTTATAAATTCCATTTTTAACGGCATATTCAAATGTTTTGATAAATCAACAGCAAACATAACAGCACCTTTTAAAACACAGATAAGTACAATTTCTTCACCTTTGTAATCTTTATTTATTTCATCAGCGAGTGATTTTATTCTGGTTTGAATTTGCTCATCTGTAAGCAATATTTTTAAATCGTTTACTGCTGTTATCATTTTACTGCTCCTTCTTATAAAACTTTAGCACATGAGTTGGTTTTTGTCTTGTTTTTATTTTATCACTAATACCTAAATTAATTGCCCAAAGGATTTCATTTCCCTGAGCCAAAAACAGTAGGGAATCTTTTTTGTGGTTTGGAACTTTTTTTGCATTAAGATATTTTTTTAATTTCTGAGTGCCGTCTAAACCGAAAGGTTGTATTATATCGCCATCTTTTCGAGTTCGTATTTCAAATTCAAACGGGATATTTTTTAAATCTACATAGGCTGTATTTTCATATTCTTTAGGAAATTTTCTAACAACTTTGTCGAATTTTTCTATTTCAAAGATATAATTTTTGTTTTCATATTTTCCCTCTTTTAGAATGTGAAAATATGGAAGTTCTTGCTTTTCATTGTTAATAATTTCGATAAATTCACTGTTTATAAATATCCATAAGTTTTCGGTGAGCGAACAGGTTTTGCCGGATTTTGAGTTGGCATTTTCTTTCAAAAAGTCTTGAATATATAAAATCCTATTTTTGTCATATTCAAGATTATTATTTAAAAACAATTTATAGATTATTCTTTTTTGTATAGAGGTTGATTGTTTAAAGAATTTTTTTGTTTGAATTTGCCCATTTTCTGTAATTTTTTCAAGAATTTTGGTCAAATATTCTTCTACAATTTCATTTTCTTCTTTTGCAATTTCAGAAAGTGAATTGATTTTATCTAGCGCATTAGGGTTAATCTTTTTTAATTCAGGAAGTATTTTAGCCCTAATATAATTTCTTTTATATTCAATATTTGAATTTGAACTGTCAACATTGGGGGTAAGTTTATTGTCTTTGCAATATTTTTCAATTTCATCTCTTGAAATATTCAGTAATGGACGATAGTAAATCTCTCGATTTTCGCAAATTCCTCTAAGTCCGCAAATTCCTGTCCCTGTGCAAATTCTATATAATAAAGTTTCTACATTATCGTTTTTGTTGTGGGCTGTAAAGATAATATTAGTGTTAAATTTTTCGCTGCATTTTTTAAAAAAGTTATATCTTGCATCTCGTGCCGCTGTTTCTGTATGTGGAACTGAATTTGATAATTTTTCGCAATAAATTTCAATTCCTTTATCCTTACAAAATTTTATGCAATTTTGTTCTTCTCTGTCACTTTCTTCTCCTCGCCAGCAATGGTTTAGGTGAAGTGCAATAATTTTGTTTTTAGGAGAGATTTTTTTTAAAACATCAGCAAGACACATTGAATCATAACCGCCTGAAAAACCTATCAAGTATATAAGTTTTTCGTGGTTTAAGTCATATTTTGTCAAAAAAGATTTAATTTCCTCGCAAATTTTATTCATAGTAATTAAACTTTTTTAAGGTGTTTTTTTATACCTTCTCTAATTTCAACAACATCTGTTCCTAATAATTCAAGAGCCTGCATCGCAAGTGATTCCGGTTCTGTTGTTATTGCCCATAACAAATCGGAGGATTCAATTTTAGTTTTATTTTGTTTTTTCGCATATTCCCAAGCAGTTTCAAGAACTCGTTTTGCTCTTTTGGTGAATACGACTTCACTGTCAAAGTATTCATTTCCGTAGCCGATAATTTTTTCGACCATAATTCTTGCGTCTTTAATATTTATTTCAAGTTCTTTTAAAACAATTGCACCTACGCCTGTTCCTTCGCTGATAATTCCAAGCAGGAACATTTCGGTTCCAACGACTCCTCTGCCGATTCTTCTTGCTTCTTGTTTTGCAAGGCGTAAAATCGTAAGAGTCTCCGGCATTTGTTTTTCTATTGGTTTAATAATACCGTGGGCTAAATCATCGTCGTTTATATGTAATTCTTTAAATATGTTATAAGCAAGTCCTTTTTTAGTTTTTAACAGCCCTAAAATCATGTGTTCCGGCAAAACTTCAGATGACCCAAGTTCTTTTGCCGTTTGAAGTGCCAAACTCATTGCCATAAATGCACTCGGTGTAAATACTATTTGACGACCTTCATATTCTGGGGTTCTTGTATTTACATGTGATAATTTTTCATCAAAAATTTCACTTGTTATTCCGTATTGAGCAAGTATTTTTGTTAGATCCGAATTTTTATCTTCCAAAATTGAAGAAACTATTTGTTCTGTTCCTAGAATTTCATAGTTTGAAGCAGACAGTTTTGCAACTGATCTTTGAAAAACTTGTGAAGATTTTTCATTGTCAAAAAGTGTATCTGTTTCTTTGGTTAAATTTACTTCCTGCTCTTTATTTTCATCAAGTTCAGGGTGAAGATCTTTTTTGACTTTTCTTTGCACAAGTTTTTCAATAAGCGGTTTAGATTTTTCGATATCAAATCCAAGATTTTCCAAATATTGCGGTATTCTTGATTGTTTATCACTAATTGCGGCTAAAACTAAATGCTCATAGTGAACGGTGGAATTTCCTGATTTGTCCAGCAAATCCATTGTTTCGGTTAATATCCTTTTGAAATCGTCACTGAATGGTATTGAAGAATTCATATCGGCTTCTTCAATATTTATACTCATGTAGATTTCTTTTGCCAATCTTTCATAAGTTATGTTGTAATTTTTGAATATTTTGGCGCAAAATCCTTTTGTTTCTTTTATTAATGCTAACAATAAATGTTCTGACAATACTTTATCAGAGTGATCATATATTGCAATATTTTGTGCTTCTACTATTACATTAATTGCTTTTTCAGTGAACTTTTCAAACAAAACATCAATCCTTATTCTTCGTCTTCTAAATCTTCATCAGGTAAACTTTCGATATATGCTTGAACTTTTTCAAATTCATCGTCATCATCTATAGTTTCAAAGAATACTTCGTCGCTGTCACCGTTTTCAATTAATCTCATAAGAACTAATTCAGGTTCTTCTTCTGATTCTTCAGCGTCAACTTCAACTAATAAAGCATATTGTTTACCTTCATATTCAATAATATCATATAATTCACATCTGATAACGCTGCCGTCTTCATCAGTTACTTCAATAATATTGTTGTTTTCTTCTTCGATTGCCATGTCTTTTCTCCTATTTTTTTCGTGCTAAGTATTGTTCCAGTATAATACAAGCACTTTCAATATCAACTAAACCTTTATCTTTTTTAAAATCTATTTTTTTATTTCGAAGATTTTCTTCTGCCGTATCAGAAGTAAGTCTTTCATCTTCGAATATTATTTCATAATCTTTTATTTTAGAGGCAAATTCTTCACAATTTTCAGCCTGAAATCCTTTTGTGCCATCCATATTAAGCGGTAAACCGATTACAATTTTTTTTACATTATTTTCTTTGGCTATTTTATAAATAGTTTCAAGAGCCTTGTCCTCGGGTTCTCTTGGAATATATGAATGCCCGTTTGAAAGCATGAGAAGATAATCGCTTAGTGCTATGCCTATTCTTTTTGTACCTACATCAAGTGCCATAACTTTATACATTATCTACCCACTTTTCTTCAATATATTTGATTTTATCGTTTATTTCTTCGTGCGTCAAGTCGTATGAATTGACGTTTTTATCATATTTTATGACCATTAGATATTCATAAATGCTTCGTTTCAATATATCTTTGAATAGTTCTTTCTGTTCATCATCAGAAAATATTATACCATATACAATTTCTGCTTCATCGGGTTTGCCGATAGCGTATTTTATGTAGGCAGAAGTTAAAATCTTCTTTTTCCACTCTTCTTTTTCTTCTTTATCAAACACTTTGTTTAGGTTTTCTTCAATCAAGTTGTCAAGATTATCAGAATTTTTTAATTGTTTTAACAAATTGATAAATTCATCACTGTAATTAGCATCCAAAAACCAGCGTGAAGAAATTCTAAGTTCAGAAAGTTTAGAACTGATGTTACCATTGATTTTTTTAGGGGAAACTTTTTCTTTGAGGATTTCTTCGATAGATTTTGCTTCATAGTCAATATCAATAAGAAGGTTTCTCCAGCAAATGTATTCATAAGGAAATTTCCAATTTGAGTCTGATTTTTTAATTGTTGCAAGTTCTGCATTATATAAAATTGTTCTAAATGCATCAGGGGTAATTTCTACTGTTTTTTCATCTCTTAAAAATCGTTCAAGAATTTTGCTATATTCAAATTCAGAGATTTCAAAAAATCCGAAACAATCTTTTATGCCCGTTTTAATATTTGCAACGATAGAAACAAATCGAATTTTTTTGTTTTCTGTAAGTCTAGTGAATATCATAGCAATATCGCCGTATCCGTCAGGATATGTTACATAGAATTTGTGCGGAGTGCTGTTTGATAATATTTTCTTGTAAAATTCTTTGGTGTTATCAACTCTCATTCCTGAAAGTTTCAGAGTCGAAAGACTTCTTTTTATTTCTTGAAGAATTTCACCTGACGCAAAGGTTTTTGCTTCTTCAAGAGTATGCAGTGCAAGTTGAGATTTTGTTTGCCCAAGAAGTTTCAGAGCCTCAATTCCTTCAGGTGAATTTGGTTCTGACATAAATACAGGAATTAAAATATTTGCCATTGCATCAGAAGAAAAATCATCTCCAAGAGAATTTAAAAGTGTAATTTTGTCATTGGTTCTGATGGTTGCCATAAAGTCTAAAAAGTCAATTTGTACTTCTGGATTGATAACTGCAGTATTTAAAAGATGTTTTGTATTTTCATCAAGCAAACTTTTGGCATCATCTTCAAGGTATTCTTCGCAAGTTTCGTATGACCAATCAGAGTCTAAATCTCTTAAAAGGTTAAGGATTGTTATTTTAACTTCAGTTTGCAGATTTTGAATTTTCAATGCCGACCATAGTTTGTTAATCAATTCTTCTTTTGGAAGATAGTGCTCTAAAAGAAAACATATTATTGGAATTTTTGCAGGTTGAGCATTTGTAAGTTCTTTAAACAATATTTTTGAGAGTACTTTTTTGTCTTTTTGTGCCTCTAGCATTTCAAAATCGGCAAGACAATTTTGAATATCATTAACAGAATTGATTTTTTTTAACAATTCCGTAATTGCAAATTTCATCTCAAAAGGGCTTAGTTGTTTAAAGTTAGAATTTGGCATTGCAATATTTATCTAACCTTTCCCCAAAAAGCATCTAATATATGTTGAGCTTCTGCTGATGGCATTCTGTCTTGCAATATAAGATATTGCACAGCAATCATAGCACATTCGGAGCAAATATTAACCCCCGGACCTTTAACCATTTTTATTACTTGAGTGTTTGGTCTTCCGCAAAAACTGCAATATACAAGGTCTTGAGATGTATTATTATCTTCTTGCTGATGTTTTTCTTCAGTCAGAGATTTTTTCTTTGCACCTAGGCTTACTACTTTTTCGTCTGACATATAAATTCTCCTTTTACTTGTTTATTGTAACTTAAATTCATGAAATTTGCTATATTTTTATGCTTAAATTATAATTACTTTAACATCAACTTAACATAATTGAAGAGGGGTATATATGAAGAAAGTTCTTTTAATTGCAAGTATATTGACTGTTGCAGTAATTTCTACTGCTTGTATTAACAATTTAGCGGTACAAGATTTGAACAATAAAGCAAAGGCCTATGCTGATAAAGGCGATTATACTCAGGCTATCGAGAGGTTAAAATCAAGTATTGATCTTGATCCGTCTGTGTTTGAAACTCATTATAACCTTGCAATAGTTTATACGAAAGCAGAAGATTATGTTAATGCGATAAATGAATATAAGACTGTTATTTCAATGAAGCCTGATTTAGCGGATTCTTATTACTCATTGGCGACTGCAGAAAACAATTTGGCTATTGCAATTAGCCGAGGTAATTACAGACTTAACGAAGATGGTTCAGTGGTTCCAGCCGGTTCAGAAGAAGAACAATCATCTGAATTATCTGAAAAGGACAAGTCTTTGATGATGGAATTGTATGATTCTGCAATTCAAAATTACGAAAAATATTTAGAACTAAACCCTAATGCCGAGGATAAAGATGAGGTTAAGGAAACAATTGAACGAATAAAAAGATATCAAAATCCTCCGGAAGAACAACAAGAAAAAGAGGAAAATCTGTTAGTTCAATAATGTTTATCTTGCCCACACCATCAACTGTTGCATTTGATTTGTTTGGAATCCCTATATATATGTATGGGATAATAATGGCATGCTCTATTTTTGTTGCTATTATTGTTTCAAATTCTTATTTTAATAAGAATAATCCATTGCAGTTCAAGGATTCTATTATAGAGCATTCAATTTATATAATTTTTTCAGGAATATTAGGTGCAAGATTGTACTATTGTCTTCTTAATTTTCATTATTATATAGCAAGACCATTAGAAATTCTTGACATAAGACAGGGCGGTTTATCAATTCACGGTGCGATTTTGGGGGGAGTTATCTGTTTGTTTTTCGTTTCTCTCAAAACAAGAATTTCATTGTTGAAATATTTGGATGCAATTTCTGTAGGAACAATATTAGGGCAAGCAATAGGAAGATGGGGAAATTATTTTAATTCAGAAGCCTATGGAATGCCTGTAAAGAATCAAAATTGGGGTGTTTTAATCCCTGAAAGTCGTCGTTTGCCAGAATTTATGCAGTATAGTTTGTATCATCCGACTTTTTTGTATGAAAGTGTTTTGGATTTGTTTTCTTTTGGGGTGTTATCGTATATATATTTTAAATTTAGCCATAAGAAGGGGGTTGCCTTCTTTTCATATCTTGTTTTTTATTCAATAATTCGTTTTTTTATTGAACAAATACGTGTTGATAGCGCATTGAATGTTGGAAATGTCCCTATTGCGCAGATTGTATCTGTTATTCTTTTTGTGGTGGGGTTATTGGGGCTTTTAGTTGTTACATTCAGAATGTGGCTTAAAAAATATTGATTTTACATAACTTAAAATTTGAGCGTTTTGTGAAATTCTCTTATCTCAAATGTTTTTATATATAAGTGAAGTTAATAAGGAGATATGAGTATGCCAGAAATTAGTTTTTGCTTATTTGATTTAGGATTTTTATTTAAATTATTTCCAAAAGCAGATGGTACATTTCGTGAAAGTTTAAAGAACTTTGAATCTTCAACGGAAGCCGAAATGGCTAAAAATCGAAGCAAATTATTTGAAGATTATGAGTATTCGGGAGAATTTTAGACAATACAAAAAGGCGAAGGCTCATATGAGCCTTCGCCTTTTTTATATATAAATCATTTTTTTAAAAATGCATATCAAAACTTGGCGTTTTCCCGTTAACTTTCTCATCTTCAATTCTCATCGCAGAACCGATTGTAAAGTTCTGTGCAGAAGTTTTAGTTATTTCAAACGCAACATTTCCGTTGAATACAGGTTCATTTTCTTCCAAGTATTCAAATAATGGGGTTGCCGGGGCTTTTATTATATCCTCAAGAGTTTCGCCTGCTTGTTGCAGTGTCCTTTCCGGAACTCTTACATTCATTCCAAACGGTTTGAACGGGCGGTTAAATGTAAAATTTGATTCTGCCATTTCTCTATATCCTTTTTAAAACTAAGATTATTATTGTTATCGGCTGTTTGTTTGAAAAATTTAATTTTTAGCCGTAAATATTAACAAATGTAAAAGTTTTTATTATGGGCGATTGTGTTATCATTTGAGTATGAAGGAATTAAAAGATTACAAAAACGAAGTTAATAAATGTTCAAAATGCGGATTGTGTGAGAGTATTTGCCCTTTGTTTAAAATAGATCCGAATGATTGTGTTGCAAGTAAAGGCAAATTTATTATGCTGAATGGCGTTATTGACGGGGATTTGAAGTTATCAAAAACGATAAATAAATATATTGATTTGTGTTTAAAGTGCGGAAAATGTAAGGGATTTTGTCCCAGTGGAATTGATATTTGCGAAATTTTAGCATCTGCTAAGCATGAATATATGAAAAATAAATTATCAGCGAAATTTATAAATTTTATACAAAGCAGATTGATTTTTAATAATATTATTAAAATTGGAGAATTTTTGAGTGCTCCGTTTCGTCCAAGATACAAGCATTTAAACTCAAACTTACCTGTTGTTGTGTATTTTAAAGGTTGCGTAAATAGAATTTTTCCGAATACTGATAAATCTCTTTTTAAAATATTAAAACATCATCCTGTTAAAATAGTTGAGCCTTCTTTTGAATGTTGCGGATTACCTTTTTTGTCAGAGGGAAATTTGGAACGGTTTATTCAAGTTTGCAAACATAATACTGATGAATTGCGCAAATTGAATTATGATTATTTGATTACAGACTGTGCAAGTTGTGCTGATACGATTTCTTCTTACCCAAAGTATTTGAAAGATGTTGAACCCTTATTGAATAAGAGTGTAAATTGGGGTGATTTTATTGCAAAAGAAAATATAAAATTTAGATTTAAGAAGCCGTTAAAGGTAACGTTTCACAAACCTTGTCATCTTGAAAACGATGCATTTTTTGAAGACATTATGAAAAATTGCGACAATGTTGAATATATAAAAATGAAAGATTATGATTCATGTTGCGGGCTTGCCGGGACTTTTGTTATTAAGAATTCTAAAATATCTCAAACTTTAATCAGCCAAAAGGCTCAGAATATCATGAATGCTAATGTAGATTATGTGATTACAACATGTCCTGCATGTATTTTAGGTTTAACCAAAGGACTTTTGGGCAAAAAAACAAAAGTCATAAGTTTATTGGATTTTCTTGCAATGGCTGATGAAATTATTTAATTCCAAAATACTTTTTTTCTTCATTTATTCTATCTTTGAAGTAATTTTTGTTATTCATTATTTTTTCGATAGCGGGATATTCTTTTGCGTGGGAATCTAATTTGAGCGCCTTTTCATAATCTTTTTGTGCCAAATCTTTCTTGCCCATATTATCGTAGATATTTCCTCTATACAAATATTCCCAAATTCCTCCATTAGAGCCTTCGATTGCTTGATTAAGGATTTTAAGGGCTGTTTTTGTATCACCTTTTAGAAAATAAATTTTGGCTTTTCTTGAAGGACGCCCGCCTGCTTTGTTAACAGTTTCAAGTGCTTTATCATAATCACCTTTGAGTTCGTATAAATAAGACAAACTGTATAGTGCATTAGGTTCTTTGCCGTATTTATACCCTAATTCCAAATAATTTATGCCCTTGTTAATATCCTTTTTGAAATTTAAGTAATCATCCGATAATCTTGAATACATAAAACCTCTTACCGGAGGAAGTAATGCTGTTTTTACCGCATAAGAATCATATTTAATGATATCTTCCGGATTAGACGATTTATCTGCTTTATTTTTGAAAAACCAAGGGGTATATAATGACATTACAAATAAAGAACCCACAATTATTCCGGCATAAATCATCAATAACTTCTTACGTTTTGTCTTTTTATACCATATTGGAAAGATAATAGAAGTTGTTATGATTAAAAATATTGCAACAACTAATAAAAATAAACAAATAAATTCAACAATTATATCATTAAAATACATATTTGCCCCTTATATTCCTTTATATACCAAGGTATTTTCTTGTATTAATTTCAGGATTAATTTTTTGAAGAATAAATTTCCCGATAAATAATGAACCTAGAGAAGTTACTGTAACAAATGCAAATCTTAGTAATATTGCTCCAAATGTCAGAGCATAACTTCCGTCAATAATCGGCATTACTGTCGGCAGGTGGAAAATTTGGTTATATACGAAAAACCAATACCAGTGTACAAAGAAAAGACCAAAACTGTATTTTGCAATAAAATCAAGAGTTTTATTAGTCTTTTTGTGAGAAATAATAAACTCATCATAATGTTTTAGATAAGCCAAAACAAGCATTGTTAAAAATATTTTAGATACGGTATAGTTTGAATACTGGAATTTGAACATCGCAAATACATCCAGTGCTGCTGTTAATAGCATTCCAATCCATATCCATAACCTTTTATCATAAAATTTGTCAATTATTGGTTTATTTGCACTGCAGTACATCCCAAATACATACAAAGACAAGAAATGTACAAAATTACATAAAATATATTTTACATAAACCATATACTTTGCGGCATAACTAAGACCTAATGTGGTTTCGTATTCTGCAACTCCGCGAGGCAAGAATAATGTCAGTAAAAGTAATATAGGTAAAAGTTTATATAAAATGTTCTTTTTTTCTAATAGCAAGAATAACGCAGAGAAAATGAAGAAGATAACTATCATTGGAATGAACCAAGTCGGAGTGTTATGAACACGCCCGATAGATAGTAACATCGGAATTTGTAAATAAAGACTTAATCCATAAAATGAGTTTTTATATGCAATAGGAAGATATATACAAAACAAAAGTCCTGGAATTGCAGTAATTAAGTATGGCATAACAACATTTGTCCATTTTTTTGAAAGATAATTTTTATATTCAAACTTATAAGCCAAATGTTGGAATAAAAAGCCTGAAATGAAAATGAACAAAGCCGTTCCTCCGCAAATCATTTCACAGTTAATTATATTTGCAAGACTTTTGGAATCTCCAAACTGCATTGTATGTCCCATAATAATCAATAATATTGCAAGTCCTCTAAATACATTTATATAGTTTAAAATTTTTGTTTTCTTTTTGGGTTGTTGTTGCTCTTCCATAATACTTATCCCTTCTATAATTCAAGCCATAGAGTTTGATATGGCGCCAGTTTTAAATGCATAACTTTATTCTGTAGAGAAATATCAACCTTAATATTATCTCCGTTTATTAAATTTTTAAGACTTGATATATGTCCTTCGTTTTTCAATATAATGCTCTTAGGCAATTCAATTTCAGCCACAAGTTTATCTGATGATAAATTATTGATTACTAAAATTTGTTGGTTTGCATTTTTTCTTATATAGGAGAAATTGCTTTTAGATGATGTCTTCAAAATCTCAAAATCTCCATCAGACATAACCGGTAAAGATTTTCTCAAAGCGATTAAGTTTTTAACTTTACCATAAACTTTGGAATTAAATTTGTAATAGCCTCTTAATGAGCCATAGAACAATTTTTGAGGTACATCGCCTCTGTGAATATCTCTGGAATCAAAAGGTGATAGCAATTCGCCTTTTTTGCTTTCTTTTTTTCTTTTTAAAGCTGCTTTTTTAGCATTCTCAAAGTTATTTGTAACTCCAACCTCATCACCATAATAGATAATAGGAATTCCAGGTAAAGATAGCAATAATGAAAATGCTCCTTCTATTCTGTCAGGATCTTTTTCTAAGAAGTTTGCAAGTCTTCCGCTTACTCCAAAGCCGTTTCTAAAACTTGCTCCTTTTGGTACAAGTTCATTAAATACAACCTCACGAACTTCAGGTGTTACCATTTCTAAAGTTAATTCATCATGTACTCTTAAAAAGATTCCCCATACTGCAGATTTAGGTATTTGCGGAGTCTTTTTGTATGCTTCTATAAAATAATTCTTGTCTTCAGTAATCAAACTTGCCCAAAGTGCAGGCATGTATGGAAAGTGATATGCAATTTGGGCTTCACTTGTTCTTTTTAGGATTTTATCTTCTCCGTCAACTTTTATTTTTACTTCTCTTTCTTTCCCAAAGTATGGCAAAATATCTTTTGGGGTCTGGCATGCTTCAACTTGAATGACTGTTGACGGGGATGTTAATTGAAGATAATCACTTATAATTGTCATAACAGAGTGAGTTTTAGGCTCATTTTCAGCATCCGTACCAGGTTCTTTTGAAAGATAAGGTATTGCATCCATTCTAAAAATATCAATTCCTAAGTTTGCCCAATGCGTAATTGTATCCAGAACGTAATACAAGACTTCAGGATTTTCCCAATTTATGTCAAGTTGGAACGGATAGAAGGTATGATATAAATAGTAGTCTTTTCCGTTAACAACTATGTGTCTGTAATGATCTTCGGTATTTTCAGGGAATATAAGACGACGTTTTGAAATTTTGCCGTCAGGTTCTTTGTATTCAATAACAGTACCAAGTTTTTCATCTTGATATTTTGTGTATTCAGGTTTTTTATCGGTGTAAATGAAATAATCAAGTGCAGATTCATCTCCTGCTTCCAATCTTTTAAACCATTCGTGTTCATCGGAAAAATGGTTCAAAACCAGGTCCGCTTTAATTTTGAAGCCTCTTTTTTTGGCTTCTTTGATGAACGGAATAAATGCAGCATTCCCGCCTAAATCAGGTCTTACTCTTTGCGGATTTTTAACGTCAAACCCTGCATCTTGCATAGGGCTGTCCGCAAAAGGTAAAAGGTATAATGTGGTAACTCCTAAATCTTGAAGATAGTCAAACATCAGCGCAGTTTCTTTAAAGGTGTTTTCTTGATTGCTTCTAACAACGCCAAATTGGTCAACATAAAACATATAAATAATTTCACGTTTGTACCAATCATCAGTCCTTGTTTTGTCTTGTTGTACAAGTTCTTTCGGTCTTGCTTGAACTGCTTTATTTGCTATTTCAATAACTTTATTATAAATTTCGTCAGCATTTTCTTTGCCGTAAACATTTGAGATTGCATTTTTTAATTCTCTATGGATTCTGTTATTAACAGTGACATTAGGTTGCTCAGTTTCTGTTTGTTCAGCAGGAACAACATAAACGCCTTCTGCAAAAACAGGCGCACTCAAAAGCATAATCCCCAAAATAATAGCCAAAAATAATCTAATCTGGTACATATATCCCTCTCTTATTTGTGAGTTTATCATAAATAAGATTATTTTCAATATGCAAATCAGGGAGTGAGAATTTATTTGTAAATAGTATAAAAGACCCCAATGAGAGGTCTTTTATTTTTAAATATTTACTAATAAAAATTTGCTGTCTTTTAGTGCTCTGACAGAATGCTCTTTTTCTTTTTCGAACATTATGATTTCATTTTTATCTAAATTGAATTTTTCTGCATTAAAATGAATTTCGATTTCTCCATCCAATACCAATACTGCTGCATCTTTTACTGATACGTGAGTGTTGATAATTTCATCTTTTTTCAGTGCAATAATGGTTAATTTGTTATCGCCGTCTTGTAATAGAACTTTTTTATCAAAATCTTTTGTCTCAAATTCAATAAGATCCTTTGCTTTTAAAACATTATAAAACATTTGTTCCTCCTTTTTATTATCAATGAATATTAAATAATATATTCATAAAAAAGACATTAAACAGGTGAACAGGTAATTTTACTTATTAAACTTTTTGTTGAAATTCTCACAAGAGAAAAATTTTTATTAATGAATAAATTTCAGAATTTTATTAGGTGAGATTGTTTTATGTTCAGGCAATTTTTCCGGATATGCCATTGGGGTACTTTTTTTAGGAAGTTCAAACCCAAAATCACAAGTTTGGTCTTTATCGCTTTTGGCATAAACGGAACCTTTATGTGCATCTATTATTTGCTTTGATAAATATAATCCAAGACCTGTGGCTGTTTTTTGATATTTAGCATCCGGATTGTGTTTATATTTTTTGAATATTTCTTTTATTTTCTCTTCGGGTATATATTCACTTTTGTTTCTGACATTGAAGTTTATTGTAGAAAATTTTTCTTTAATACTTATATTTATAATGGAATTTTTAAATCCATAGTTTATAGCATTTCCCAAAAAGTTTACTATTACTCTTTTTATTTGGAATTTGTCTGCAACAATAAAAATTTCTTTTTTCTCTGGATAAATTCGTATTTGCTGATTTTTTACGGATAGAAGATTTGACAATCCTGCAACGATAGTATTAACCAATTCGACAATATCAAATTTTTCAGAATTAATTTTAGTCTGTCCATTTTCATACAGGTAAGAATCCAAGATTGTGAAAATTAGTTCATTCATGTAGTTGCAAGAGCATTTCATTTGGGTAATTATTTCTTTTTGTTCTTCGCTCAAATCTCCTAAAATTCCTGATAATAACAAATCTGCTGCTTGAAGTTGTGCATTTGTAGGTGTTTTTAAGTCGTGGGTAAGGGTTGCAATGTATGAAGATTTGCTGCCTTCAATTTCTTTTTCTATATCTGTATTTACGAGGATAACAACAATTTTGACGACTTTACCTAATGTATCTTTGATCGGGATTTTAGTAATTTTAAACCAATATTTGTTATTATTTATTTCAACTTGTCGTTCAGAAGATGTGCTGTTTCCGGTTGCTAAAATTTTTTTATCCTCTTCAATATCAGTTTGTGCATTGGCATAAATCTTATAAATACTTTTACCAATAATTTTATCGGTTTTTGTGTTCAGAACTTTTGCTAGTTGTTTGTTTGCCAGAAGTATTTTTCCATTACTGTCTTTTAGAAAAATTATAAAAGGTGAATTGTTTATCATTGAGTCCATCTGGGAATATTGAGTGACAAAGTTTTTGTTTAATTTTCTTATCCTGCTGAGATCTGCTTGTCTTAAACCAATAACAATTGCAAGAACAGTTGCTAGATAGAAATATTCTGAATTTGCGAAAATTGCGAAATTGTGAATAACCGTTGCTGATGTTGCAATTACAAACAATGCAAAAATAATGACAACAGTGATTGTTGCATTTTTAAACTTAATCATGTTTAACTAACCCCGTGTATTACATAAGTAATAATTATGCTCATATTGTATAATACAAAAACGTTGGTTGAACATTAGAAACATGGCTAATATTTTTCTAAAATGGTATAAAAATCTAAAATAATATATTCATATTAGATTTGTATATTCAAATTCTATAAAAGGTTGATTTAATTTTAATACTAATTTGAAATAATAAAAATGTTATCACCTTTGGAGGGATTTTTTTTATTATGAATATGCACGAACAATGTTTGCTACGTTATTTAACACATCCTGATGAATTGTCTTATAATACAGAAATTCTAAAATTGACTAATAGCATTTTAGAGCATAGATTTGTCGTAAAAAATATTCTTGCCAATGTATCAATGTTAAATTATACTGAAGGGGTGAATAACGTTACTAAATGTCTTTAATCCGGTACTAAAATTCGTTTGTATTTGATTAATGACGTATGGCGAAGGTTGGTATTATGCTAAAGAGATTTTTATATGTTCTGTGGATATCAGTATTTTTAATACTAATGTTTTTAGGAATAAAAAATGGTGGCTTGTTAACCTTTTTAGATTCTATGGAAAATAGAACATTTGATATTCGCCAAAACGTTATTGCCAATTCTCATCATAGAAAGCATAATCCTAATATTGTAATTGCAGCAATTGATGATGCAAGTTATGAATATGTTTTGGATAATTATGGAGAGTGGCCTTTAAGAAGAGATGTTTATGCAAAAATTGTTGACTATATAGAGGCGCAAAATCCAAAAAGTATAGCATTTGATTTGATGTTTGTCCGTTCAATGAAAAGTGATGAAGCCTCAGATAATGCCTTGGTAAATATTTTCAAGAAGTATGACAATGTTTATACTGCAATGAATTTGGATAACCAACCTGAAGATTTGCGAGTTCCTCCAAAACTTTCACTTGCTCCGATAAAACCTTATCCAAATACAGATGATACAGTTGAATATTCAAATTGCAGAATAATATTGCAAGGGATTTTAGATGCGACATCAAATATTGGGTTGATAAACGTATCAAGGTCAAATGACGGTGTTTTGCGAAGAATGCCTTTATATTTGAAATATCAAGGCAAATATTATCCGCAATTGGGTTATCTTTTAGCAAAAGATTTAAGTGGTGAAAAAGGTTTGTCAAATATTCGTCCAGACAAAGAGGCAAGTGTAATTCTAAATTGGTACGGGCCGGCAGAAACATTTGAAAATATTCCTTTATATAAACTTATAAAAGCCGCAGAAGGTAAAGAAAGACTTGATTACAATTTCAATAACAAAATAGTATATTTTGGAGCAACAGCATCCAGTTTGTTTGATATAAAAACAGTTCCTGTTGATAAGGTTTATCCCGGAGTTGAGGTGCAGGCTACTTATGTAAATAATTTGCTTGACGGTTCTTTAATCCATAAGGTTTCTTTTGGGATTAATCTTTTAATATCTTTGTTATTAGCCGGAATTACAGTGCTGAGTGTGTTCAGAATTTCATCAATGCCGGTAGCATTTGGTTTATCAGTAACTGTTTACACTGCTTATGTAATGTTTACATACTATGCAATGCAATTTAAGAACTTATGGTTTGAGGTAGTGTATCCATTAATTTTTGTTTTATTTGCGTTTATCGTCACTGTAATTATAAAATATTTGATAAAATCAAGAGATTTTGATCAGCAGTACAAATTGGCAACAACAGACGGTTTAACAGAATTGTATAATCATAGATACTTCCAAGAACAATTGCAAGTTCAGGTAAATCATTCACAGCGTTATGGAAATCCGGTATCATTAATAATAATAGATATAGACTTTTTCAAACGCTTTAATGACAAATATGGTCATCAATCCGGAGATGCGGTGTTAAGACAAGTTGCGATGACATTAAAGAAAAATGTAAGATTAACCGATATAGTATGCAGGTATGGCGGAGAAGAAATGAGTATAATTCTACCTAATACCAAATATGAGGAAGCAGTAAATATTGCAAAGAAACTTTGCTTGCTGATTTCATCCAAGAAATTCAAGTTGACAAATTCCAGAGAAAGCAATGTAACAATCAGTTTAGGAGTTGCTTCTATCGGAGAAGATGGTGTTACACCTTCAGAAATTATTGAATCAGCAGACAAAAGATTATATAATGCAAAAGAAAACGGCAGAAACAGGGTTAATTGATAAGAAACTGATATATGAATGAATTTCTAGACTCACTTATAAACACAAAAGATTTACCGAAAGATTATCCGGTAGTGCCTGCATTAATCGAAAACAATGAAAAGCAGATTAAGCAGTTGAGCATGTTTTTAATGAACGAAAAAAAACTTGCACTTGTAAGCGGATTTAAAGGAAGCGGGAAATCTGATGTTGTTAATTTTGTTACTCGTAATGTAAAAGATGATGTTTTAATTTTGCATTATACCTGTTTTGAAACAACAATTCTGGATGATATGTTGTTGAGTTTTTATGAAAAATTCAGAAATTTTGTTTTAAAGGGATTAATTGCTCAGCCTAAAGTTAAAGTTGAAAATTTTACACAGATGATAAATTCATACTTTAATCATGTTTTAAACCCGATAATGATTGTAATAGATTCTTATGAGGCTGTGGTTAGAGAAAACAGAGAGGGTATTCTTGATTTCTTAAAACATTTGAGCAAGTTTCCGAATGTCAAAATTGTAATAATATCATCTTCTTTCAAACTTGAGAATTTTGAAGAATTTGATTATGAAACTGTTACGATATTACCTTTGTCTCATAAATTATTTGAAAAATATTTAAAGGATAATGGTATTAAAAATATTGGGGTATTTTCAAATGAATTGTATAAAATTTCCAAAGGGTATTATAAGAATGTAGAATTTGCAGTAAATGTTATCAAATTGCGAAATTTAACATTGGTAAAATTTTTGGAAAATTATACCCAAAGTTATATGTCATATTCTGAATTTATAGTGAGGGAGTTATTATCATTTGTAGATCCTGTCAGTGCACATTTGTTCAGATTACTTACGGTAATGAGAATTCCGATTCACATAAATCTATTAAAAACTTTGCATTTGTATAATGAAGAGCAGATTATATATTTTATTCAAAATTCTATATTATCATACGAGGGTAATTGCATATATTTGAAGGAAGATTTGAGAAATGTTATAGAAAATCAAATCCCTGATAATGTAATGATAAAATTACATGCCGCCTGCATAGATTTATATAACACTCAATTACCGCTAAAACCGGCAGAAAGAGATTTGTTATTATCCCGACAAACAATGCGTAATGAAATTGAATATCATAGTATGTTTATTCCAAAACGTCCTGTAATTTCTCCAAAACCTGCGAAAAAAGAACCAGTGGAGCCTCCAAAACAACTTCCTCCAATAGAGAATACTCAGGTAGTAGAAGATGATACAAAGCCACAAGCACCAGAGGTGAAAGAAGAAACAAAAGAAGAAAAGATTAATAAAATCAGTTTCATTATTGAAGATGAATCTATGCTTGATAATATTGCAGATTCAATAAATTCATATATTACAACGACAAATCAAGCAACCCAAATTGAAAAAGAAACATCATTAATGAATTTGCAGCAAATTTTAAATCTAGCACGTACCGAAGAAAATAATTATAACTACAAACAGGTAGTGCAACTTTATCAAACTGCGCTGACTAAAACCTCTGATGAGAATTTTTATAAATTTTTGCCGTCAATTTATATAAAACTTGCCCAAGCATATCAGCACTTATCAGATTTATATAATGCAATGGAATATTATACTCAAGCGCATGATTTTTATTATAATGCCTCTAATTTTGACAAAGTGTATGAAATGAAACTTGAAATAGCCAATATCTATTATGCAATGTATAAAAACGATAATGCAAAATATATTCTGTCAGAGTTAGAGAAGGTTGACACATTGTCAAATGAAATGAAAATAAAAGTAAATTTAGCATTGGCAAAACTTTCAGATGATCCGGCAAAGGAATATCAATATTATAAAAAATCAATTCCTCTTGTTGATATAAAAACAGATAAAGTTATAAAATCAGAACTGTATTACAAACACGCAGTTCTAAGCAGTGAATACGGAGAATTGAGAACCGCTGCACAATTCTATCTGAAATGTATAGAAATTGGTAATAATCCAAAACAAAATCCGTATTTATCAATGGCATTATCTAATTTGGCCGATTTGTATGCGGAAATCGGTTCAACTCCTCAGGCTATAAAATACTATAATGAAAGTATTAGTATTGATTTAACTTTGAAAAATTATAACGGCTTATATGTTTCTTCATCACATTTGGCGGAAATATATTCTGCAACTGATGAAAATAAAGCGATGGAATATTATAACAAGGCGTTATTATATGCTAAAAAGTTGAATGAACCTTTTTATATTGTAAGTACGCACTTAGAACTTGCGGATTACTATTCATTAAGACGTAATTTTGAATTTGCATATAAGAATTTAATAGAGGCATATAGACTTGCAAAAACGACATTAACACAGGATAATTTAGACAAAATAGTTTCACGTTTGGAAGAGTTGCGTAAACGAATAACAGTAGCAGATTTAATGAGATATCAGGCAAAATATGGAAGATAAAGATTTTTATAAACATTATATGGAATGTTTTTTAGAAGAAAATTCTAAAGTAAATTTAATATCCAAAAATGATGAAAAATATTTATGGGAAAAACATATATATGATTCATTGTCAATTTCATTGTTTTTTGAAAAATATAAACCAAAAGTTTCAACAATTCTTGATATTGGTACCGGAGGAGGTTTCCCTTCTGTTCCTATTGCATTAACTTATCCTGATATAAAAGTTGTTGCAGTAGATAGTATTGCAAAGAAAATAAGGGCGATTGAGACAATAAAAGAAAAACTTGGTATAAAAAATTTGGAACCAATATGCAGCAGGGTAGAAAATTTAGATGGAAAATTTGATATTGTAACCTCAAGAGCAGTTTCTTCACTCAAAACCATATGTGAATATGCCTTGCCTAAACTCAAATCTAATGGCTTTTTTGTTGCGTATAAATCTAAAAAATTTAAAGAGGAAATAGAAGATGCTTCAAGTGTATTAAAGAAATACAAATCAGAAATTGTTGAAGTAATAGAGTATGAATTGCCACTAGAAGAAAAGATTGACAGAAACCTCATTATAATAAGAAAAAAATAACGTTTGTAACAAATCTACTTATTTATTATTGAGTTATTGAAATCCAAAATTTAAGATATATCATTATGAAAAAAGGGGTATAGGGGTAATGGCAATAATAAATGAAGTTTTCACTGTAAATACAAAAGGTAATACTGATGTAATTGATATCAGTCCGCAAATAAGAAATATTGTATATAGCCAACAGTTGCAAAATGCGGTAGTTTTTGTATATGCAAAAGGCAGTACCGTTTCGCTTACTAATATCGAGTTTGAACCTGGATTATTAGTTGATTTGCCGGAGGCATTAGATAATATAGCACCAATAGACAAAAATTATCATCATGATGAAATGTGGCACCATGGGAACGGATATTCCCATGTAAGAGCTTCAATAATTGGAAATTCTTTACATTTACCATTAATCGACGGGGTTTTGCAAATGGGACAGTGGCAACAGGTTGTATTGATTGATTTTGATAACAAACCTCGCTCAAGACAAGTTAATGTTCAGATTTTATATTAATTTCCTGTTAAGCCTGAAAATTATTAGTAATATTATAAATATACTCAAGAACTTCTGCAAAATATTTAAGGTCCGAATTTCCGTTCAGAACCAAATCCGCTTCACTTCTAAAAGGCTTAACATATTTTTCGCCTGCTTCTGCTATATAATTCCAATGTTTGAGGGCATTTTCCACACTTTGGTTTCTTTCTTCAACCGCACGTGTCATAAATCTGTTTTTTCTTAATTCATTTTCTGTTTCTACATAAATTTTTATATCAAAAATATCTTGGATATTTTGATACATAGTAGCAATACCTTCAACAACAATAATTTTTCTAGCTTTAATTTCAAGCGCCTTAGGAACAGAAACCCCTGTTCCGTTAGGCAAATACATAGGAGCCATAATATCAAGTCCATCTGCCAAATCTTCCAAATCAGTGCGTAATGTGTCCAGTTGGAAACTTGATGGAGCATCTACATCATATCCGTTATCACGAAGTTTATCAAAAGAGCCGTATTTTTGGATAAGTGCGGAAATATCATTAAAATAGTTATCTGTACTTAATACAGAAACCGGCATTGAAAACTGTTCAATAACATTTTTAATTTCATTACAGATTGTAGATTTTCCTGAAGCAGACTCTCCTGTAATTCCTATTAAAAATTTTCGAGAAGGATTGTTTATTAATCTTCTGGCAAATCTATCAACAAAACTTGGATTAACTCTATTTAAAACCGGAGCATCTTGCTTTTGATCATACAAGTATAATTGTCTGAATTTCGTTTGCAGGTAGAACGCCAACAATTCTCTTCCGGAGCGAGTGTTGAAATCCGGTTTATATATTTTGTCATTTGAGTTTAATTCTTTTCCTGATAGCACTTGCATATTCTTTCTTTGACCTTGCTATGAAACATATAATACACGAGAAATTATTTTTTTGCTAGTGAAAAGAAAAAAGTTTTTCACAAAGTTAATAATTATCCCAATCAAATTCATTGGGTTCTTCCCCGGGTTCAACAATATGTTCACCGCGTTCCAGCATTACTTGCAAGGACAATTTTAATTGTCTTTTGTAGTTCTCTCTTGCCCGAGCCAGAGTATTAGCACAGAATGTAAAGCTCGGAATTTCTTTTATTTCGATATAATAGTAAGGTCTGCCTTCAAAATCAAGATCTTGACCTTCTATCAATGTCCAATTTAAGTTTAAATAATAATCTAAATCTTTTTTGGGTTCCATTTTTTCTTAATTATCCAATGAAGAATTACTTAATGGTTGAGAAAGCATAATACCTTCCCCGCCGATAACATCGGCTCTTTGTCCGTCTATAAACAGATAGACAGGCAAATTAGAGTTTAATTTTGCAGTTTTAATCAACTGGTAAAGTCTTTTGTATAAACTGTCAGTTCCACCACCGTTAACAAAGGCAGAGTTTAAGTTTACGACAACCTTATCAGGAAGTTCTGAAATATTAATAACCTCAGAATCCATAGGAATTTCAGTGTAAACACCTTTGGCTCTTTCTTCGTTTCTAGGTCCTTTAATCAAGGAGTTCACTGCAAATCTGATTTTAGAACCGTCAACATCTTTGTTATAAACACGTTTAACGGCTTTATAAACTTCTTCGTTATTTTCATTTTTCCCAATAAAGTAAATATTTATATATTGTTTTTCTTTTTCTACAGGTTTAACATCCCCCATAACTTCTTCCGCTACAGAGCGTTCTGAAACTTGAACATCTTCCGGTTCAATTTCAGGTTTTGGCATAAATGCATTAAATGCAACTATACCTATCACAACTATCATACAGAAACCTATAAATAATAATAGAATTTTTTGATTTTTGTTCATTTTTATACCTTTAATCTTTAGGAATAACGACTACGCCATCTGCAAAAATTTTGTTATCTTTAATTTTCACAGTTTTAACCTTTATATTTGCCTCTTTATTATCGATTATATTAACCGAAAAGTCCAGAGGGTTCAAATAATCTAAGATAAAATCTAATTTTTTAGTGTCCAAACTGATAAATCCGGAAACTAATTTTGTATTAGTATAAATTATTTCTCCATTTTTTACATTAACATCTGCTTCAAGAACTATCTTTTGAAGTTTTCTGATAAATGGGATTTCAAATTTTATAACATAGTAAAATTTACTATTTTTTACAGAAGCAACGGTAGATGCTATTTTAATTCCGTACCCGTATGTGGCACCGAGTTTATTCAAGTCATCTATAATTCTTTTGTAATTAGGATGCTCCATTGTCTTATTAATATCATTTGCCGTAAGTTCTATATTAAAAGACATTGGCAAATCTTCAACAATAACTATATCTTTATCAACTTTTTTCAGATAATTAAAATCACACAACGTTTTTAAGTTGATAGCGGTAGCATATATTCCTTTGACTTGAGCATTTTCTGCTTGTATTTGGGCAGATTTAAATATTCCGTTTTTCAAGTCTTTAGAACTAAAAGAGTCAATATTTACATCAAGTTTTTGGGCGCTGCCATATTTCAAAACTTCTTTTCTAAGGGCTTTTTCCGCCGCAATTTCGGTAATTGTATTAACGCCTGTCACAGCACCGACAAAAGTTCTGAATTTGGAATTTTTATCATAAGGAGTTGTGCAACTGTAATCACATGCAGCAAAGGAAACAGATCCTGATGAAAGAAAAATTATACTCAGAAATACTAATAACTTCTTCATAACTCTCCGAACACTTTCCTTATAATAATCTTATTCGACTCTATTTCACCTACTGCATATATATTACCACTATAAATTAAAATTACAATATGTAAATCTCCGACATTTGTAGTATTTTGAATGCTCATTCCGTGAGAAACTTTTTCTTTCTCAAGTTCTGATAGTTCATAAATAGGTAGTTCAAGAACATCGATAGGGTTTATAAGGTTATTTTTAACATCATCTTTTGTTTTTAAATTATCAAGAGAAATTGCGTTGTCAACATAAAAAGTCCCGGCTTTAGTTCTTGTGAGTTCTGATAAAAACGCTCCACAACCGAGTTTTTTGCCTATGTCAAAGGCTAAAGAGCGAATATAAGTGCCTTTTGAACATCCGACAATTATTTTTGCAATTTGGTTTTCTATGTCAAAATCCAGCAATTCTAATTTAGAAATGGTAACTTTTCTTGGTTTAATTTCAACATCTTCACCTTTTCTTGCGTAATCATAAAGTTTTTTCCCGTTTACTTTAATAGCCGAATAAATAGGAGGAAACTGAGAGATTTCTCCTCTAAATTCAGGTAAAATGTTATTCAAATCGTCAGATGTAATTTTCTTATCAAAACTTTCGGTTATTTGGCCTTCAATATCGTAAGTATCGGTATTTTGTCCAAACTGAATTTGAGCAATATATTCTTTGTCGTCTTTAAGATATTCAATGAGTCTGGTTGCTTTTCCTATACAAACAGGCAAAACACCTTGAGCAAAAGGGTCAAGGGTACCTGTATGACCTATTTGTTTTATTTTTGTAACTTTGCGAAGAATAGAAACAACATCATGCGATGTTATTCCTTTCGGTTTAAAAACATTTAGAAACCCGAACAATTACTTTATCTCCCCGCGGGAAATTTTATTGATTAATTCGGTAACTCTTGAACCTTCTTCAAGACCGTTGGAATAAACAAATCTTAATTCAGGAGTTAATCTTAATCTAAGCATTTTGCCAACGTGATATCTGATATTTGGGGTACTTTTTTCAATAACCTCTCTAGTTTTAGCGATTTGTTCTTCTGAGCCAAGAACACTGTATATTACTTTTGCAAAAGAATTATCATGAGAAACTTCAACGTCAACAATTGAAACAACTCCTTCAAGACCTCTGATTTCTTTTCTTAAGATTTCAGAAATATCGCGCATTAATTCTTTTCTAACTCTTTCATTACGTAGTGTCATAGTTAATATTCTCCTGAAAAAATTATAACATAAATATAAAAACCTTTGTATTTTGTAATAACAAGTATGTTTATTGTATAATTTTTGTATCAGAAACAGACAACTAGAGGGAATTAATTTATGTTAACAGGAAACGAGATTAGAAAATTATATTTAGACTATTTTAAAAATAAGCGAGAACATACGGTAGTAAAAAGTTCAAGTTTAGTACCAGACAATCCGACAGTACTATTAACAACAGCCGGCATGTTACAATTTTTGCCGATATTTTTGGGAATTCAAGAATGTCCATATAATCCGGCAAGAGCAACATCTTGTCAAAAATGTGCCAGAGCAGGCGGAAAAGATTCAGATATTGAAAATGTAGGAAGAACTCCTCGTCACCATACCTTCTTTGAAATGTTAGGTAATTTTTCATTTGGAGATTATTACAAAAAAGAAGTTATTCCTTGGGCATGGGAATTTGTAACCGAAGTTTTGAAATTAGATAAAGACAGATTATGGATTACTATTTTTGAAACAGATGATGAGGCTTACGAAATTTGGAGAAGTGTTGGAGTTCCTGATGAACGAATCAAGCGTAAAGGTAAAAAAGACAATTTCTGGGGACCTCCGGGAGCATCAGGTTCTTGCGGACCATGTTCAGAAATTCACTACGATTTAGGTGAACAATACAAATGTGATGATCCAAGAGGTTGTGGAATTGATACTTGTGAATGCGACAGATGGGTTGAAATTTGGAACTTGGTATTTACAGAATTATATCAAGATGAAGAAGGTAATCAATCTCCTTTGGGCAAGAAGAACGTTGATACAGGAATGGGACTTGAACGTATTGCAATGGTATGCCAAGGGGTTGCATCAACTTTTGAAACTGACCTTTTAAAACCTATTATGGATAAGGTTTCTGAAATGAGCGGTGTGCCTTATAAACAATCTGAAAAAACAGATATTTCTTTGAGGATTATTACAGACCATGCAAGATGTGTAACTTTCTTAATTTCAGACGGTGTAATTCCTGGTAATGAAGGCAGAAGTTATGTATTAAGAATGATTTTACGTAGAGCACTTCGTCACGGAAAAATTTTAGGAATGGAATTACCATTCTTGTATAAATTAGTAGACACAATTGTTCAATACTATGGAGAAGCGTACCCTGAGTTAGTTGCCAATAAACAAAAAGTAATTGATACAATTAAGAAGGAAGAAGAAAGATTTGCCAAAACTCTTGATAGAGGATACAAATTATTAGATGAATTTATCGCCCAAAAGAAAGATATAGATGGCGAAAGTGCTTTCAAACTATATGATACCTTTGGATTTCCTTATGAATTGACCAAAGAAATAGCACAAGAAAGCGGCTTGAATGTTGATGAAGCAGGATTTAAGGCTGCAATGCAAGAACAAAAGGACAGAGCCAAAGCAGCGACTGAAAAAATCAGTGTAACAGGCGATATGAAATATGCCAAAATCGAAAAGGAAGTTGGTTCAACAGAATTTATCGGATATACCGAAAATGAAACTTCTGATGCTGTAATTCTTGCACAAGTTGAGGGTGACGGCTATACTGATATTGTGCTAAACAAGACCCCATTTTATGCTGAATGCGGCGGACAAATTGGTGATAGCGGAATTATTGAAAGTGCCAAATTGAAAGCCGAAGTTTTAACGACTTTCAAGGTGAATGATTTGTATGTTCACAGATGCACTGTTTTAAATGGTGAAGTTGAAATTGGTGATGTTGTAAGTGCAAAAATTGATGTTGCCAAAAGAGAAGAAATAAGACTTCATCACACTTCAGCACACTTGTTACAAGCAGCCTTAATCAAGGTTGTGGGAGATGAAGTTAAACAGGCAGGTTCATTTGTTGAAGAAAATCGTATGAGATTTGACTTTACATTCTCAAGAGCGATGACTCCTGATGAGATTAGAAAGACCGAAGATCTAATGAACAGATGGATTGGTGAAGATTATAAAATTAATACTCAAGTAATGGGAATAAAAGAAGCCGAATTGACAGGTGCAACTGCATTATTTGGTGAGAAATACGGAGATGAAGTCAGAGTAGTTTCTATTGAAAATAAAGATGGTTGTATTTCAAAAGAATTTTGTGCGGGAACACATGCAAGAAACTTAAAAGATTTAAGACTTGCAAAGATAGTTTCAGAAAGTGCAATAGCAGCGGGTACAAGACGTATAGAAGTTGTTGTATCAAAAGCGGCAATTGAATATTTGAACGCAAAATCTGATGAAATTGATAAATTATCTTCAAAATTCAAGTCACATTACTACGAAGTATATGACAGAGTAGAAAAACTTCAATCAGAAAATAAAGAACTTCAAAAGCAAGTAGAAAAATTACAAGAAGAAAATGCAAGACATAAATTTGCGACATTCTTGTCAAAAGCACAGGATATAGAAGGTGGCAAATTATTTATAACAAAAGTTGTTGACTTAAAACCTGTTGCAATAAAAATAGGATTAGAATTTTTATCAAATAAACTTGGCAATAGTATAATTGTCTTGGCAGGTGAAACGACAGTTGCAGTAAAAGTTTCAGACAATTTTGTGAAAAATGGTGTGAATGCCGGCAAAATTGTTGGAGAAATTTCAAGAGCAACAGGCGCAAATGGTGGCGGACGACCAAACTTTGCCCAAGGCGGAATTAAAGATTCTGCAAAATTAGATGAAATACTTGCAAAAGTAGAAGATGAATTAAAATCATCATTAGTAAAAGTTTAAATAAAATAAATCGTATAAACCCCGCAAAAAATTTTTTGCGGGGTTTTAATATTTACATAACAAGAAATGGAGAAAATATATGGCAATTAAAATTAACTGTTTAGATTCATTTGACAAAGGTTTCTTCGGAAAGACAATGTCAGAATGGGCACAAATTAACAAATCAAGAAAGATATCACCAAACGGTTCCAATTTAAAAATGTCAAGTGTAGATGACTTGAATAAGTATTTTTACGACAAAATGACATATAGAAATCCTAAAGATTTACAAGTTAATGATGTCTTTATAAAAGAAGAGCAAGTACCGTTTTCAGATCCTTTGCAGGACTTCTTTTCGTAATTAAAACTTAATAAATTTACAAAATAATCTTCATGCTTTACTATAGGTGTGAGGATTATTTTTTATGAAAGGATATGTGAAATGACAGTATTAAAGATTGAAAAATTGCCACACAACAAGGTTTTACCTGAATATAAGACCGAGGGTGCTGCAGGAATGGACTTGTGTGCAGCAATAGAAGAACCTATTGAATTAAAACCGTTAGAAAGAACATTGATTCCAACAGGATTAAAAATAGAATTGGAACACGGATATGAAGCTCAAATTAGACCACGCTCAGGAATGTCAATCAAACATGGTATTACCTTAATAAATTGTGTTGGTACGATAGATGAAGATTATAGAGGTGAAGTTTGTGTTGCAGTTGTGAATATTTCTAATGAAGCATACACAATTCAGCCGCAAGAAAGAATAGCACAAATGGTAATTGCAAGAGTTGAACAGGCTGATATTGAAGTTGTTGCGCAATTAACTGAAACTGTACGAGGTGCAGGAGGTTTTGGTTCCACCGGTAAATAATTTTTATTACATTAAACAGATGATTACAAAAACCATAGTTAGATATAGAATGACTATGGTTTTTTGTTATAAATGGAGAAAATATTAATATGGATGAAAATAATATTAATTTGTCCACCGAAAACCAAGGCAAAAGTTCATATATTGTGACTTTGTTGCTGGCGTTTTTTCTTGGCGGTTTTGGGGCACATAGATTTTACACAGGATATGTCGGAATTGGTGTTGCACAATTAGTTTGCACTCTTTTAGGTATAACAGCTCCAATTTCAGCATTATGGGCATTAGTGGACGTGATTTCTATTGCTTTAAATAAGTACACGGATTCTAAAGGTAATGATTTAGATGAGCCAAATCCCGGGTGTGGACTTATTGTATTAATATTTTTCGGATTTAGTTTTGTATTTGCGGTATTATGGGCTTTTATTGCTTTTAGTAGTGCATCTTCATAATAAAAAAACAGGTAAGAAAGGAGATTATCAGGATGGAATTGGAACAAGTAAAAGGAAAAAACTGGGTGGCAACCTTAATGTTATGTTGGACATTAGGTATGTATGGCGGGCATCGTTTTTATACAGGCAAGACTAATTCGGCATGGGCTATGGTTGCTTTAACAGTATTAGGAATAACAGCACCGATAAGTGCAATTTGGTCATTGGTAGATGGTTTTACTATTGCGCTTGGAAAATATAAACATGCAGACGGTTCTGAATTATATGAACGTATCAACTGGCTTGGTTATGTATATATTGCAATTATGATAATAGCAATATTATTAGTATTGTTATATGGGGTAATGATATTAGGAATGATTGGTGCAATTATTGCAGGTGGTGCATCAGGTTCATACTAAGTTTAATATTATTAAACCAGAAGTAAGTAAAAAGCGGAATGAAAAATTTTTCATTCCGCTTTTTAGCAATAAAAAAGGAACCTTTATTGGGTTCCGTATTGTAGGTAGTCATTTGTAGTAGTAGGGGAAAAAGGAGGAAATTTATTTTTCACATTATTAATATCGGTAGTAGCAGGACAAAACTTTAATTTCTTTGTTAATATATTAAGAATTTGTTACAAATAATTAAAGTAAAATAAAAAGTAACCAAAATGGTTACTTCAGGATGAATAGATTATGTAGATTAAGGATGGTGGGAGTTAGTCAGCAACTGCCGTAATTATTGCAGCCAAACCTGCAATTCCTGCAACTGTAGCAAGAGCGGTTGTGCTGTGGTTGCATTTATGATGACAATTGCATCCATAATAATGCTTTTCAATTCTTGGAGGTTGGTGCTTTGGACCTTTATGTCCACAATGCTTGTCGTGTCTTCCACAAGCGAAACTTGGTGTAGTTAAAAATCCTAAGCATAAAACTGCTGCTATAAATTTTTTCATAATGCACCTCCATTTTCTTTCTCTTACTCTTTAACCTTTCCCTTATATTTGTATAACGAAACGGCTTTCAAAATTGTTCATTTTTAATTTTCTATAATCATAATTTTAAAGAAATGGTTGTTGAAAACGCTATTATTGTTAAACTTCAGTGATTAAATATATAGATATTGAAGCAATAAATATTTTAAGTTTTGTAAAAATTTAACCTATAACTCGCAATTTCTTCAAAAAATATTTTTTTAGGTAAGTGTAGGTAAAAATATTTATATTGGTAAAGGTGGTAGTAGTATGGGTTTAATTACAAGTATTGGCTCAAAGATAATCAATTATGGAGCAAAGGCAATTAATTATGGAAAAAGAGCAGTAAAAGTTGCACCAGATGTAATATTTGGAAAGGGTGCAGATGTATTTGTACATAGCGCAGGACAAGCAGCAAGAGAGGCAGTGAAGGGAAATAAATCTTGGGCATCTTCAATCTGGTCAGGTATCAAAACAGGTGGAAAAGCAGTAGAAGCCTCAGTTGCCAAAAATGTAGCCAAGAATGGTAATTTCTTAACTCAAGCATGGAAAGCTATAAAATCAATTCCGTCAACATTAACAACAACAACCAAAGCAGGAGCAAGAGCAGCGAAAATAGCAGGAAAAAGTTCAGTATTAGGGGGAGTAAAAGGATTCTTCAAAGGTGTAGGAAAGAAAATGCCTTTATTAGGTAACATTCTTCTTATCGCATTTGAATTACCAAATATATTTAAAGCAACAAAAGAAGAAGGTATTGGACAAGGAGTTGCAGAAGTTGCAAAAGCAGGCGGCAGATTAGCAGGTGGCGCATTAGGTTCAGCAATCGGAACAGCAATATTACCTGGTATAGGTAGTGTAGTAGGATGGATTGCAGGTGAATGGTTAGCAAGTAAAGTAGTTGGTAAATCATACACCGAAAAACAAGAAGAACTTGCTCAAAAACAACAAGAAGCAATAGCAATGGCAGAGCAAATGGGTATGGTTCCTTCACAAAACGCACAAGGAGCAGGTGCTCAAGAATTCAATCCAAATGCTATTAATCCTCAAAATCCATACGGTGCTTCTCCAGTAACAAATCCATTTGTACCTTACCAAAGTCCATATGATATGATGAACGGAAACTATTATAATAACGGTTTTAACAATCCATATGCAGATGATATAATGATGAATAATTTAAAACTAAATATGATGGGTTAATGAATAATAAAAAGGAAAGCGGCGCGACCAAATAAAAGGTCGCGCCGCTTTTGTAATATTTGTTAATATATAGTCAATTTTAAGATAAAAAATTTTTTAATAATAATATACAGGATATTAAACAGATTATAGGTGAAAGGGGAAAGGAAAATGGGATTATTTTCAGCAGTAGCCAAAATTGCTAAGTCTGCAGTGAAGGCAGTTTCAGGTTCATCTGTATCAAGTGCTTTAAGTAAAGCCAAGAGGGTCGTAAAAGCCGCACCTGATTTTATTTTTGGTACAAATAGTGAAATCGCAGCAAATGCGATGAAATCAACAAAGGGTTCTATATTTACCAAAGTGAAAGCGGGAGCAAAAGCAGTAGTAAAAGATTCCGAAAAAGCATCAAAAGTAGGCGGTAATTTCTTCAAACGTCTATATAATGGAGTGAAAACTCTTCCATCAGCGCTTAAACAAGGTACCAAAGCAGGAGCAAGGGCAGCAAAAATAGCAGGAAAAAGTTCAGTTTTGGGTGGAGTAAAGGGCTTTTTCAAGGCAGTTGGTAAAAAGATGCCTTTGATAGGTTCATTAGTTACTGTAGCATTTGAGATCCCAAATATTTGGAATGCAGGTAAAAATGAAGGTCTTGGAACAGCCTTAAAAGAGACAGGAAAAGCAGCAGTTCGTTTAGCCGGAGGTGCAGCAGGTGCTGTTTTAGGAACATTTGTTGGCGGTCCGGTTGGCGGTGTTTTGGGATATATGGCAGGTGAATGGTTGCTTGGCAAGTTAACAGGCAAATCATATACTGATAAAAAAGATTTCTTGGAAGAATGTGGTTATAAAGAAGAAGATATTAATCAATTAAAAGCACAAGGTTATTCTTTTGATGATATTTATAATGGAGTAAAAGACGCGGTTGAAAATGCACAAGAACAAATTGCGACACAACCTGCAGCAAATCAACAAAAACAAGTTGAACAACCATCAGATAAGCAACAAGCAGAACAAACAACCACACAACAGCCTGTTGTATCTCAAAATGCTCCAGAAAGCGGCTTAGATCCACAATTCAATCAAAATCAACAATACAGTTTAGAGGAAGTTGATTCATTAAGGCAATATGGTTTTACAGATGAAGATATACAAATGATGCAAAGTCTAGGCTATTCATACAGTGATGCTGTTGCATTAATCAACAATATCAAAAATGGTGGTGCTGCAACACCTGTTAATACTCCGGCATTATCAAATGTATATTCTCCAAATGGTAATTCAGATTATATAGAGCCATTCCAACTTCCATATCCAACAACAGGATTTGCGCAATCAAATTATTATAATTCAAATGTATATTCAAATCCTTATTCAACAGATACATATTACAACTTGTTATTGAGTAATTTGGGTATGCCGACAACAGGAATGTCCAATCCGTTTGCCA
This sequence comes from uncultured bacterium, assembly GCA_949288725.1. Classification (GTDB taxonomy): domain Bacteria; phylum Cyanobacteriota; class Vampirovibrionia; order Gastranaerophilales; family Gastranaerophilaceae; genus Zag111. The sequence continues at coordinate 46,616 of CASELF010000012.1, read as the reverse complement.
CAGGGAATATGCAGTATAATTTTACAACTCAAAATACTACAAATCCTAATTATGATAACCTATTTTATCAAAATGGCAGATTTGGATACAGTGCATAGTCAAAAATACTTGAATAAAAACAAAAGGAGTCAAAAATTTGGCTCCTTTTATTTTATTTAAAGTCCGCAGACATTAAAATCTCGTTCTGCAATAGCAGTAGTGCATTCTAAAAATTCAGTTAACATTTTTTCAATTAAATTTTCAATTGTTTTAACTTCCGCTCTCAATTCTCGGTAATTTTCTTCACGTGCTTCTTTTAGTGCTTGTTCGAAAATTTCATCATGATACATAAATCTATACTCCTTCAAATCTTAACAAACTTGTTTACGGTTAAGAGATAATTAAACTTTAATAATAGTGAAAATTTTGTTACAAAATTTCATTTTTAGTGGAGTTTTAAATAGTTTTAAAGTAAAATGGTGACAAGTTTTAAAAAAGGAAGTTTGAATGTTGAAGGATTACGATTTAACTGGTTACGATTATTATTCAAGCCGCAGGGATATGGAGGTAATATCCAATATTGTTGACAGTTTAAAACAAATATTGGAAGAAGATAGTAAGCAAGAGCATCCGTTATTTTTGAAGATATCAGACAATCTTATTTTAAATATAGCAAGAAAGGTTGTTCAAGAAAAAAAACGTACTTTCTTGATAGGAATAACAGGCGAAAGTGCTTCAGGAAAGACAGTTTTTGTGGATAATACTATAAAAGCTTGTGTAAAAGACAAAACAGAAGGAATTTATACTGTAATAAGATGTGATGATTATTATAAAGATACATCTAAAGAATTAAAAGAAGCCGGAAGTTATGAGGCATTGTTTAAAACAGGTTTTAGTTTTGATACTCCGGATGCAATAGATTTAGACTTGATGAAGAGTCATCTTGTAGCCTTAAAAGAGGGTTTAAGTGTTAAATCTCCTCGTTATAATTTCGTAACTTGTGAATCTGATCCTGATGGAGATGAGAAAAAACCTGCAAAAGTTATATTGACCGAAGGATTGTATGTGCTTAACGAAGGTGTAAGAGATATTATGGATGTAAAAGTTTATGTGTTTACACCTCTTGAAGTAATAAAAGAACGTTGGTATAAAAGAGCAAAAGAACGTGGAAAAACCGGCAAAGCGGCAGATTTGCAATTTGCTGATGTAAACCATACAGCACAACAATATATAAGACCTACATATCAAATCTCAGATGCCGTAATAAACGGTCTTGTAAGTCAAGAATATATTCAAGAAATTACAGATAAAATATTTAAAACTTTAAGATCAATAGTTTGTTAAAAAAAGCCGGTTTGATACCGGCTTTTCTATAAGGAAGTAAAAGGGTGTATTAAAATGCTTTAACACAAGTTGGGCAAGGGTTTTCATATTGTATAGGTGCAGCACACCCGCAAACTGCTCCTTTTTGAATTTTTACTCCGTTTAATTTTTCGCATTTTGTCAATTTAGGTTTTTTACATTTGCATTTGCACTGACATTTTTCAACTTTTTGGCAAGCGTTACATTGTCTGAAGCCTGTAAATGGATTTAAACTATTTGGACCTTCATATGTCCATGCAAAACTTTGTGTTGGAATCGCTAAAACTGCGAATATTCCTAGTGTTGTTAATACCTTTTTCATAAAATCTCCTATATTTAACTTGGTTAAACCTATCGACTACATTATTTATTTTATAATTTTTAATTGGTATTACTATATCCTAATGGTTTGTTTGATATACCATTTTTTGTTAGCCAGATAGGTCAATTTTATTGTAGAAATTTATGAATAAAAAAAGACTTGATAAAATTCTTATCAAGTCTTTTTTAACATTTGCAAATTCAAATTCTATTTAGCGATGCTTGCATCATCTAATAAGATAACTTGAATTTCTTCGCCTTCTTTAGCACTATAGTTTAAACCAGGAGTAACTAAACCTGTAATTAAACCAACAGCAGCACCTACCGGAGTACCAATAGCAATACCGGTACCTACTTTGTCAGGAGAAGGTATGAATGAGAAACCAACACCTGCACCAGTACCTACTGCAGTACCACCAACAGTGTATAATGCAACTTTACCTGCAGTCATCCAAGGACCTTCTTTTAACGCATAGTCTTTGTAGAAAGGTTTAGCGTTCATATCAACAGTTTTACCGTCAGGAGTTGCAACTTTGTCGATTTGAAGGTAAACTCTTGCGTTTTTGTTAAACCATTGAGGGTCTTGAATTTCTAAAACTTTACCTGAGAATACAGATCCTGCAGGGAATAATAAAGTTCCTTCTTCAGTAACGATATCTTCTGCATTCTTAAATGTTACAGCATCACCTGCTGCGTGTAATTTAGATTTGAATGCTTCATTGAATGATACTTCTAATACGTTACCTTCTTTAACGATATTTCTAAGATTAGTTATAGTAACTTCATTACATTCTGCTTTTTTAGAAACGTTTAAGTGTTCAGTACCAAGAACTGTTTCTTGTTTGTATTGAGATTTAACTAAATCTAATCTTTGTCTCAATTTATATAATAAAACGGCAGCTTCTGCTCTTGTAAGAGTATCGTTAGGTCTTAATGCCATTTCATCAGGATGGTTTACATAAATACCGTAAGATAGTGTTTTAGTGTAAACATTTTTAGCCCATGCCGGAACAGTTTTAGCATCAGAGAACTTTGATAAAACTGCAGAATCAACAGAACCATCAATTGTAATATGGCTGATAACTGATTGTGCTTCATCTCTTAATACAGCAGCATTTGGCTTGAAAGTTCCATCAGGATAACCGTAAACTAAACCTAATTGTTGAGATCTCGCAATAGGAGCATAAATGTCTGATGATTTTGCAACATCAGAGAACTTAACAGTGGTGTTAACTTCCAAATTTTCATTACCTAAAACTTTAAGTAAGGCTTTAACAAAATCAACTCTTGTAATTCTACCTTCAGGATTGAAGTTACCAGCATTCAATGTCATAACTGAATCATTAACAACGCTGGAGATTTCTGTTTGAGCCCAGTAATCTTGGCTAACATCATTGATGCCTTGGTAAGCAAATGCAGGCATAGTGCTTAAAGCAATAAACCCACCTACCAATAAACTCGCTAATAATTTTTTCATTGCTACTTCCTCATCTTTTCTTATAAATTGATACCTATAAAGTATAGACAGATTATAATACACAAATTGAAATCTGTAAAGAGTAGCCAATTTAAACATTAATTTTTACTTTGAATATTTTCAGGATGAGCGGAATTAGATAATATTATTTCATAATACTCATTTTTATCAATATTAACACCCATAGTGTTGATATCACAGTATTTTTTCTTTTTTTTCTTTAGTAGTTTTTTATAGTCTTGTCCCATAGCAATAATTTATTTAATCTATTAATATATATAGCAATTAGTATATCTCAAAATTTTTAAGAGTTGAATCTTTTGCGATAGTGAGATCTCTTTCTTTCATGGTTTTTGCTGTAAATATATCCCAAAATTTTTGTTCAAAATCTGTAGGGTCATTATATTGGTCATTTTTTCTCACAGAGTTAATATATTTTTTAGCATTATTATATTCAATGTTTTTATGTTTGAAAATTTCAAACAGTTTTATAAATTTATCAGCAATAAAATCATTAGAATTTTTAAAAAGATTGTTCCATTGATTATTTGTAATATCACAACAATTTTCTTCATCTAAATCGTTGTCAAAATGGTAAATTTGAAAGCCGTGTTTTTTTGTTCCGTTTATTTCAAAAGTATCATTTGGGTATTTCGCTGTTTTTGCTTCAAACTTTTGGGCAATTTTTTGCAAACGTTCAGTGTTGACTTCGTTTGTAAGTATATTCATTTTTGCCGTGAAATTTAGGTTGTTATTGTGAAACTCATTAATGCTATTCATAGTAATCCTCTAATAAATTTATAATATTATAAAGTCGGCCAAAATTAAATTTGTTATAATGTAAACAAAAGTTTACACTAAAGATATTTAAAAATTTGATTACTTGCAAAATATCATTCTTTATAATAGTATTAGGATACGAACGTGCGTCGGTGTACTTTGTGTGGAAAAGTGGATATTACACACCGATAAAGGAATTACACATTTTAGTAATAGATTAGAAATATAAAGGAAAGCAAAGATGAATAATCCGATTATTGATGAATTAGAAAAAAGTTATATGGGAAAAGAACTTCCTGAACTAAATGCCGGAGATACTGTAAAAGTATTTGTAAAGATTGTAGAAGGAAACAAAGAAAGAATTCAGGCATTTGAAGGAACAATTATTAAAAAGCATGGTTCTGGATTAAACAAAACTATAACAGTAAGAAAGGTATTCCAAGGAGTAGGTGTTGAACGTGTATTCTTAGTAAATTCTCCAAGAATAGACAAAATCAACGTATTAAGACGTGGTGATGTAAAACGTGCTAAATTATACTACTTGAGAGAACGTTCAGGTAAGGCAACTCGTATTAAGGAAAAAATTGAAAAAAGATAAGACACATATTCACTGGTATCCGGGGCATATTGCAAAGGCGGAAAGAAAATTGCAAGAGCAGTTGTCTTTGGTAGATGCTGTGATTGAAGTATTAGATGCGAGATTACCATTATCAAGTCGTTATGAAAATATTACGAGGCTTTTAAATCAAAAGCCTCGTTTAATATTACTCAACAAGTCGGATTTAGTAAACAGGGCTGAACTTGACAGATTTATAGAATATCTGAAAGCGCAGACAGGTTGTCCGGTAATGGTGACTGATTCCAAAAATATGAAGGATATACAAACTATTGTAAAAAAAGTAGTTGAGTTGTCGGAACCAAGAATTCAGGCTATAATGGCAAAAGGATTATTACGACGTCCTGCAAGAGTTATGGTTGTAGGTATGCCAAATGTGGGGAAATCGAGTATAATTAACAAATTAACCCGATCATCCAAGACAAAGATTGGAGCCAAAGCCGGAGTAACTCGTCAGCAGCAGTGGGTAAGAATTAATCCTCAGTTGGAACTTCTTGATACACCCGGAATTATTCCAATGAGGCAGGAGGATCAAGAGAAAGCAAGAAAATTGGCATTTGTAAATTCAATATCAGAAAATGCTTATTCAAATGAAATTGTTGCTCAAGAACTTTTGGATATGTTAGATGAAGAACAAGCAGAAGCATTCAGACAATATTACAAACTTTCAGGGGATAAAGAATTAAATATAGACAATATTTCGATAGAAAGAAATTGGATGCAAACAGGTGGAAGTACTGATAGGGAAAGAACTTCTGTTTATATATTAAGAGATTTTCGAGAAGGGAAGATTGGAAAATTTATATTAGATAGGTTGGGGTAAGTGTTATGAAAAAAATTTTAATATCAGTAGTTGTTGTTGCAATTGGCTTATGTGCCTATGCTGCAAATTGGCAAAAAATAAATGATAAAATTTATCTTGATGTGTCAGGTATTATGCGTACTGGTCAAAGCGGTTCTGTATATTCGTTTTGGACAAAGGAATTAAATGATGGCGGTAATGATTTTGTTATAGCGGAGATGAAATATTCTCAAAAAGTTTGGTATGATTTAGTTCATTACAGTATAGACTGTTCTTCCAGAAAATTTAAAATAGAAGAAGTTTTAATGTATGGCTTAAATAATAATTTAATTACAGATGATTCTACGGCATTGAGCGGGTGGCACAGTATTCCGCCGCAAAGTATTGCAGAAGATTATTTAGAATTAGTATGTAAGGTTAAGTCAAATACCAATAATGAAAAGGTAGAATCACATCCTGCAAAAACTGTTGAAGCAAAACCTAAAACTTCTGATAAATTATCTTTTACTGAGATAGACCCAAATGCTCCTGCAATTAGAACAGAGCAGCCAAAACCTGTGGCAAAAACTGTTAGTCCCGCAGAACTTGATAATTATATGAAGAATTTGCAAAAAAAGATTTCATCCAATTGGGTTCGTCCTGATGTAGATAAATCCTTAAAGGTTTCGTTAGTTTTTAGTATTGCTAAAGAGGGTACATTAGTAACGTTAAGTGAATTTAGAACTTCCGGAAATAAAGAGTTTGATAATGCCGCATCCGAAGCGATAAAAAAATCAGTACCATTTGAGCCGTTGCCTTCAGGTATGCAGGATAAGGGTATTGATGTACAATTAACTTTTGGTGAAACTATTAAAGGTTATGTATTAACAAGTAAATAGATTTTCAATTAATAAAAAGTAAAAAATTTATAAATATCAAACCTTTCAAAATTGCTGGTTTTGAAACTTTACTTATTGTAACGATTTGTAACGAATTTAATTGCTTTAATTAAAGATTAAGCAGAAAAGTGCCGTATAAATAGGTAAGCAAATTTTGAAAGGATACGAAAAATGGGATTGGCTGCTTCACAAGCAAGATTTTTATGTATAACGGCGCGTAAAGCTGATTGTGAATACAAATCAACAGATTTGGCTCAGCAGAAACTTGAGATAACAAATCAGTTGTCAGACATTTCCAATGAGTATTCGAATGCATTGAATTCGACAAAATTGGTATGGGATAATATGAATGTAAGCAGTGCTTGTCCGGTGGATTATGCTTTATTGATGTCTCCATCAGCGGCAAATGATTACAATCCATATATGTTATCAACGAGTTCAGGAGCAATTGTATTAAATTCAACCTATGCTGCTGCAGCCAAAGCTGCAGGTATTTCAAAAGCCGGAGGTTTTGGATCTCAAGAGTCAAGGGATAAATTTATTTCAGCATTATCATCACAAGGAATTATTACTGAAGAAACTGCCAAAACAATAACAAGTAATTTCTATTCAGTAGATGAGGATGCAACAAAAGAAGCAGGACAAATAGTTTTCGGTAATGTTACCCCAACAAATGGTATTCCTTGGAATACTATAGCAGGTATGGGTGATGAACCGAAAGAAAAGTATGCAGCAGATGATTTTACCTTGTCAGAATTATGCCTGAGTGATATCGGTACAACAAAAGTTGATTGGGCTCAAGTATTATTGAAAGAGGGACAAGTTACTGATGTTGAATATGAGTCACAAATGGAATCTTATAAAGAAATGATTTCGTCTGCGCAAAGTAGAAATTTTACAAGCCAAGTAATTGGTCAGTTAAATATGGATTATTATAATTATATATCAAAAGATGGATATGATGCTGGTAAAGCTGATGAATATGAATCAATTATGTTGTTGGCTCAAAATTATAATAATGTTGATGAAAACGGGTATATTGTAAGTAATGGAAATCCTATAAAATATCAAAACAATCCTGTTACTCAGGATAAGGCTTGGTCACTTATTGTGTCTCAATTAAAAGCAGATCAAGAAAATTATCAAAACAAATATAAAGATACTGTGGACGAAAATGGAAATATTGTCAAGACTCAAGTTTCAATTGATAGTGTTGCCCCTTCAGACTCTCAAATAGGGTTTAATAGAGATAGTAATAATATAAATGATGATGGCAAAGCATTGACTGTTTTAAGTAACGGTATAGCACTTAATGGTGATGATATTACAGATGTAGACATTGCAGATGTGTTAACCGGAAATATAACGTTAATAAGTAGTGATGATTTTTCATTATCCGAATTTATACAGGTTGTTACCAAGTTATTTGATAAAATGGTTCAAACATTAGGTTATACAGATGGAACAACGGTTTCAGGTATAGGTTTAAATGTTGATGAACAGGCAGCAAGCGCGTTATCATTTGCATATAATATGATTATGAAGCGCTATTTAAACACTGGTAGAATAGCAAAAATAGGTGGAAATAGTAGTGCTACCTCAATGATAGATAACGCCGCATATAAAAATGCTGAGGAATATAACGCTATTGGTACAACAAATTCCGGCAGCGGAAATAAGAATTATGCTATAAGTTTAAGCAATATGTTATCAGCGTTTTTAACATATTATGATAACGGATTGCAAGGAGCAGATTCACCTTATGTTGTTGGTGAAACTGTTGAAACGTCTAAATATGTGACAGAAGATGCATCTTATGTATATCTTGGAAATCTTAAAGAAGAAACATATTCAATGAGTGAAAAAGTTGCAGATTTTTATGATATTTTATACAACAATATTATAGAAAATGGTTGGAGAGAAGATGTATCTATTGATGATAGCGAATATCTTGAAAATTGTATAAAAAATGGTACATATTCTATGACATCATTAAATATGTTAGATGGTTATTACTATCAAACAAGATATAATGAAACAGGATATATAGCAGAAGTATCAGACGAAGATGCAATAGCAAGAGCAGAAGCAGAGTTCAACGCAAAGAAAGCCGAATTAACTTATAAAGAGGATAAAATTGATATAAAAACAAAACAATTAGATGCAGAAATTTCATCATTATCAACAGAATATGAAACTGTTAAGAGTTTAATATCGAAGAATATAGAAAAAACATTTACAATGTTCCAAAGTTAAAAAGATTTAATTAAATAGAGTTTTTTCTGGTATATGTTTTATTCAGCAATTCATCTGGCATGAATTGCTGTTTAACGTCAGGAGCATTATGAGAATATATATAACCATTCCCAAATCCATATTTAGCGGTGTCTTTATAGTGAGCATCTCGTAGGTGCATAGGTGGCGGGTAATCTTTTCCTGATGCAATATCAGATAGTGCCTCATCAATAGCACAAATTGTTTCATTTGATTTTTTAGCTCGAGCAACATAAATTACGGCTTGGGCAAGTGGAATTCTACCTTCGGGCAAACCTAAGATTTCAACTGCTCTATAGGCATCAAGTGCAATTCTTAAAGCATTAATATCTGCATTCCCGACATCTTCCGCAGCACAAGTGATTAGTCTTCTGGCAATAAATCTTGGATCTTCTCCTGCTGTAATCATTTTAGCAAGGTAATAGATAGCAGCATCAGGATCACTTCCTCTAAGGCTTTTTTGAAACGCTGAAGCACAATCATAATGTTCTTGTCTTGAATATCTGGTATTTCTTTGCTGGCAAATTTCTTCAATAGTTTTAACGGTTAAATATCTTTTGTTATCCTTTAAGTCGCTTGCAAAATAAACGTTTTCAGTGACATTCAGTGCATATCTTGCATCACCTCTTGCCAAGTTTATGATAAAGTCTAAAACTCCGCTTTCGCACTCCATAGGAGAATAACTATTAGCAAGATAAGAAAATCCTTTTTTAATAATTCTTGCCATACTTTCATCATCAATAGCGTCAAGTCTAATAACCTGCAATCTTGATAGAAGTGCCGGAACAACTTGAAAAGAAGGATTTTCTGTAGTGGAACCTATCAAAAATATAGTTCCGTTTTCAAGATGAGGCAAAAGTGCATCTTGTTGAGTTTTTGAGTATCTATGAATTTCATCAATGAATAAAATGGTTTTTTGTCCGACTCTTAGAGCTTCTTTTGCTCTATCAACGGCATTTTTAATATCCTTAACGCCTGATGTAACAGCAGAAATTTCAATAAACAAAGCCTCTGTTTTTTTAGCAATAAGCCTTGCTAATGTTGTTTTTCCGCATCCCGGAGGGCCCCAGAGAATTAGTGAAAATAATCTGTTTGTTTTTAACAAATTCAAAAGAGGACTGCGCGAAGATATAACATTACTTTGTCCTAAAAATTCATCTAAAGTTTTAGGGCGCAGAACCTCCGCAAGAGGAATTTGTTTATTAATATTTTCAAGTTCCGTAAATAAATTATTCATAGTATAATTATAACACAGGGATAAATCGGAGAGTTTTATGAATAAAAAACTGTTACTAATCATAATAACAACAATTGTTTTAATAACAGGTACTTTTTTTGTTTTTAAAAAGCCACAAAAAAATGGAGACGAAGTAGTCTTTTGGACACTTCAAATGTCAGATTTTGAACCATATATAAATAATGTTATCTCTGAATTTGAAAAAGAAAATCCAAATGTAAAAATAAAATGGATTGATGTACCTTTTTCAGAAGGTGAAAAGCGTACTTTAGCATCTGTCCTAAGCGATACCCCGCCTGATTTGGTCAATTTAAACCCGGATTTTTCAGCGACCTTAGCACAAAAAGGTGCGTTATCAGAAATTCCGAAAAACAATACTGTTCAATTTTCACCTGAGATAATTGATGCTCTTACTTATAAAGGTAAGATTTATTCTATTCCTTGGTATGCAACAAGCGCTATAACAATATATAATAAGGAATTACTTCACAAATCAGGAATAAAACTTCCGAAAACATACGATGAATTACCTCAAAAAGCTCAGGTTGTAAAAGATAAAACTTCGGCATATATTATGATTCCAAATATTACTGAAAACGATACAATGTTGAAGATTTTAAATAAATATGGAGTAGCAACATCAACTTCATTAAGTTCTCCCAAATCAGTGGAAGTATTTTCTATATTCAAAGATTTGTATGACAAAAACCTAATTCCAAAAGAAACAGTTACAATAACCTTGCAAGAATCCTTAGAAAAATATATGTCAGGTAATATTGTTTTGATAACAGCAGGTGCAAATTTCTTAAATATGATAAAAGAAAACGCCCCGTCAACCTATCAAAAAACAGATGTAGCACCTCAAATTACCGGTGAATATGGTCAGAATGATTTTTCTTTGATGAATTTTGTAATCCCACAAAAAGCAAAGCATAAACAAGAAGCCCTAAAATTTGCGCTATTTTTGACAAATGAACAAAATCAATTGGAATTGGCTAAATTAACAAATATATTGGCAGTGAACAAAGAAACCTTGAACGATGAATTTTATACAAAATATGCCCAGGATGATATCATAGCAAAAGCAAGGGTAATAAGTGCCTCTCAATTGCATAAAATACAGCCGGTATATAGAACGCAGAAGGGTCAAAAGGATATAAATAATATAATCAATCAGGTTGTTCAAAAGATTTTAATTGGCAAAGTAGATATAAAAACAGAGTTAGAAAAAGCCTCAAAAGATTGGAAAAGTATTGAAGAATAGGAGAAGAAATATGAAAGCAGTTGTATTTGATAAAGAATTGAAACTTGTAAATGATTATGAAAAGCCGATACCAAAAGAAGGTGAAGCACTTGTAAGAGTTACGCTTGCAGGAATTTGTAATACCGATTATGAAATAACAAAAGGTTATATGGGATATGTTGGAATTTTAGGTCATGAAGCCATTGGGATTGTCGAAGATGTAAATGGGGCTGATAAATCACTAATAGGTAAACGAGTAGTTCCGGAAATTAGTTATGGTTGCAAAGACCCATCTTGCCCTTGGTGTGCAGAAAAATTATATCGTCATTGCCCAAACCGTCATACATTAGGAATATTCCATAAGGATGGTGTTTTTGCTCAATATTTTACAATGCCTGTTGAAGTATTGTTTGAAGTTCCTGAAAATGTTCCCGATACTCAGGCAGTATTTGTTGAACCACTTGCTGCGGCTCTTGAAATAACAGAACAACATCACATAAAACCATTTGAAAAGGTTGTTGTTTTAGGTGATGGCAAGTTGGGGTTAATTACAGCACTTGCTTTAAATGCCCAAAATATTGATGTAATTCTTGTTGGAAAACATCAGAATAAATTAGATATTGCAAAGGCTCAAGGTGTTGAAACTTCATTGTTAAATGATTTTGCAATTGAGAAAAAATATGATGTTGTAGTAGAAGCAACAGGTTCAATTTCAGGTTTTGAAACAGCATTAGCCCTAACAAAACCTCGCGGTGTTTTAGTTCTGAAAAGTACGGTTGCAGCATCAAAAGAATTTAACCTTGCACCTATCGTAATCGATGAAATTACTGTTTTGGGTTCTCGCTGCGGACAATTTCCTGCTGCATTGAGGTTATTAAAATCAGGCAGAGTTGATTTTTCACCGCTTATTTCAGCAACTTATCCTATTGATAGGGCGATTGAAGCATTTGAAAAAAATAAAGAAAGAGAAACTCTTAAAGTATTGTTATCTTTCTAAGTTTATAAAATATATGTGTTATAAACCAATAAAAATGCCGGTTTTTTAAAAACCGGCTTTATTCATACTCTCTATTCTTCTTATTATCTTTTTCATACTCTGATAGGCTTTTATTTTACAACTCTTATATTAGCCTTTATCCCTGCGTCAGAATTAATCATATTAGCGTTTGAATAAGCTAATGTACGACGCTTTTTGGCTCCTCTTAATATTAATTCAACACATTCTGATCTGTTATTAGATGGTGTTGTTATCTTCTTTAGCATTTTTAATTTTACTCCGTTAGATTTCTGATTACAAACTTTATATCGGCTGTTGAGATTTTAATCTTTAGAAATTTACTTATTTTATTAACAAATATTAACGAAGTCCGTAAAAGGTCAAAAAATGCGCAAAAAAAAACCCTTTCTTAAGAAAGAGTTTGGAATCTTTTACAATTCCTCGTGTAGAAGGTTAGTGTGTAGTAGGTAGTGTGTAATTTATGTCTCGTGTTTATTTAATTCTTTTTTATTGTTCGCTTAACGCTTACATGTTTATAAAGTATTTTTGAAGTATATAATTGCTATATCTTTTGTATTTATTTACAAAACTTTACATAATTTTTATAAAATCAAGCACGACAACAGACGCATTGTTTATATAATGCGTTAATACAGATTATTGATTGAAAAAGTTAATCTAAAAGTTCATACAAAGATGGCGCTTCTTGTACGCTTACGTTTCCTGTTGGGACTTTCAATATTTTTGCTTTAACAGTTCTATTGGCGTATTCAATAGTAATTATATCGTTTTCTTTAACTTGTTTAGCAGGTTTAGCGGGATTGTCATTTATTAAAACTCTGCCGGTATCAGAAACTTCATTGGCAACAGTTCTGCGTTTTATCAATCTTGAAACTTTTAAAAACTTATCTAATCTCATATCTTAATTCTAACACAGAATTTAATTTCGTGTTATAATCACATTAAGGGAGAATGCGTAGTCTATGAAGAAGTTTTTAGTTGTATTTTTTAGTTTAATGTTTTTGCTTATTGGCTTTAATATGCAAGCATTTGCCGAAAATATTAAATTTGCGCAGATTACGGATACCCATTTGGCAGCATCAAATCCTTATACTTCAAGGGTTTTAGAAAGTGCAGTTGACGATATTAATAATCAGCCGGAAATCGCATTTGTTGTTTTTACCGGTGATAATATCGCAAATCCCCGAGAAGAAAATTTAAGGGCATTTATGGATGTTGTTAAGAAGTTAAAGGTTCCTTATTATATAGCATTGGGAAATGAAGATGTCTATAAATCAAATGGATTATCAAAGGTGCGCTATTATGAAGTTGTGAGGGAATATTCATTTTTGCGCGGACAAAAATCTCCCAATTGTGTTTTTAAGAAGAACGGTTTTGTTTTCATTGTCGTAGATGGAGCAAAAGAAGTTGTACCCGGAACTATCGGTTATTACCGTCAAGATACATTAGATTGGCTTGACAAAATGCTAACCAAGTATAAAAAGAAAGATGTTGTCATATTTCAACATTTCCCTATAGTCTACCCAAAAGAAGCAGAATCCAGAGTTAAAACTCATAAAACCTATAAGGTGGAAGAATACCAAAAAATGCTTGCTAAACACACAAATGTATTAGCAATTCTGTCAGGACATTTCCATGTTAATGAGGAAACAATGCAAAATGGTGTATATTATATAAATTCTCCATCAATGTTAACGATACCGCAATCTTATAAAATTATTGATATTGTTACAACAAAAGAATTTTCACCGATAATTTATACCCAGTTAAGAGAATTTGCGGTAAAAGACGAAAAAGAATTGTAAAAATTATTTTTTAAAGATGTTTTTTATAAATTTAAGAATGGTTTTTCCTTTAAACGCAACTGCAGCAAGAGCAATCGCCCCGCCAATGATTTTCAAAACTGTCGGGAATTTTGTATTAGAGCGCGGTTTGGCTTTCCTCTGACCATCATAAATATCTTGTTCAATTCTTTTGTATGCTAAATCTGCTTCATGATTTGAATATACTACCTTTTGCGGCAGTCTTTCAGGAAGTTCAATAGATTGAACAAGTATTCTGTCAGAGCCATAGTGCATCGCCCTGTTTGCCGGATTGTCGATTTCTACTACCATACTTATATAAAAACATTGTACAGTGAAAAATTGCTACCAAGTGTAAATAAATATTACTTCACGATACAAAATTTAAAATTTTACTTGCAAAAAATTTATCTTTCCTATATTATGAACACATAATCGCAGACAATTAGTTCCTAAGTAATTAGGATTAAATAAGAAATTAGCTAATCGAGATTACACAAAGTACGAATAAATAGCGTAAAAACGTTAAAGTACAAAATAAATTAAATACGATTTATGTGTAAGATTTTGCGATTAAAACTAAAAAGCAAAGTCTTTTTTAGTTTTAAGGTCGATAAAAATAAAGATTGCTAAGAAGGCAATCGCAAGCAAACATTAAAGGAGCTGAAAATGGCAACAAAAGCATTTAAATCAGAAAAAATAGATGCGATAAAGGCGAAAATTGAAAAAGCTCAAGTAGCAGTTATTACTGAATACCAAGGATTAACAGTAGAAGATATCACAAAACTAAGACGTGAAATTCAAAAAGCCGGTGGTGACTATATGGTTACAAAAAATACATTGGCAAAAATTGCTGTTAAAGGAACCGAATATGAAGCATTAACTGAAAAAATGAGCGGACCAATTGCATTGGCATTTGGTTTTGAAGATCCAGTTACTCCTGCAAAAGCTGTTGCTAAATTTATCAAAGAATCTAAAAAAGGTGCTATCGTAGGTGCTGTATTAGACGGTAAATTGTTAACAGAAGCAGAAACAAAAGCATTGGCAGAACTTCCAACAAAAGACGAACTTTATGCAAAAATGCTTGGATCAATCAATTCACCGGCATCAGGAATCGCAAACTCTATCAATGCAGTTCTTTCTCAACTTACAAGAGCAATGGCTGCAGTTCGCGACCAAAAGGCTGCTTAATCAAGCAGTATAAGTTAAGTCTATGTGCTTAACACAATGTATTAGAAAACAAAAAAAATAAAATAAAAGGAGAAAAACAATGAGTGTAGAATCAATTTTAGAATCAATTGAAAAATTAACATTATTAGAAGCAGCAGAATTAGTAAAAGCTATGGAAGAAAAATTTGGTGTTTCTGCAGCAGCACCTGTAGCAGTTGCAGCAGCTCCTGCAGCAGCAGCTCCTGCTGATGACGCTGATGCTGAAGTTTCTGTAATCTTAGCATCTGTTCCAGCTGATAAGAAAATCGCTGTATTAAAAGAAGTTAGAACTTTAACAGGTTTAGGTTTGAAAGAAGCTAAAGATTTAGTTGAAGCAGCACCTAAAGCAGTTAAAGAAAACATCAAAAAAGATGAAGCAGAAGCTATCAAGAAAACTCTTGAAGCAGCTGGTGCTACTGTTGAAATCAAGTAGTTTTAACAGTTTATCGGAAGTAAAAAAGGACAGTCAATTGGCTGTCCTTTTTGTTTGATTTTTGTTATCTAATATGTTATTATGTACCTGCGAAGAAGTAGGAGGTTTCTAAATGTTAAAAGCATTATCATATATTGATTTTGATTATTTATTTTTAGCAGTAATCGTATTTGTATTATTTTTGGTACTATTTGTAGCAAGAAAAGTGTTCAATTTTAATATGGATACAGTTATAGTTTCAATATTTAAGAAAATTTTTCCCGGTAAAAAAAAAGTTAATGATTCTGTAGGTATAAAAAAATCCACAGGTAACAAATCATTAGTTCTTCTTGATGCAGGAAACAATAAAGCAACAGTTATTGCAACATTAAGACAGATTATGGGTATTGATTTGCCAACGGCACAGAATATGGTAAATAATGTTCCAACTGCAATACTTTCTAATATATCAGACAAAGAGGCAGATATAAATAAAGCAGCATTAGAATTTGTAGGCGCTAAGTTGGAAATAAAATAAATAAGACAATGTGTAAAATATTTATAAAAGGAGATGAATTTTATTAAATTCATCTCCTTTTATATTGTTAAATAAAACGGCGGCGAATAAATATTTATTTATTCGCCGCCGTTTTAACTAAATTTTAAATATCATTTAGATAGTGAGAATAAATCCACCTTTTTCAGCGTTTTTAAGTGCATCACCATCGATTTTTGCTCTAAGGTTTTTAATATATTTGTAAATATAATCTCTAGGCAAATCAAGCAAACTTGCTAAGTCTTTTGCGTAAACAACTTTATTTTTATTAGCAGCAAAGTAATCAAAAACTTTTTGTTCTCTTTCCGTTAGAGATTTTTTAAGAACTATTCTTACTTCGTTTCTAAGTTCATTATGAGATTTTTCGTTCAAAGTTGCGTGAGCTTTTTCTGCCGCTTTAGTAATTGTTTTTTTCTTTTTTTCTACTTTTTTAGTAGTTGGAACTATTGATTTTTCAACTTCTTTTTTATGAGTAATAGGAGTTTTAGGTTTTGCTTGTTTAACTTCTTTTTTAGATTCTTCAGCGTCCATTTTTAAATTTTGAGCGGAGAAAGGAGATATATAAAGTTCTTTTTCCTTTTCATAGGCTCTATCAGCGATAGCACTAAGACGTTCAACTTTAGTCGATTTCCAATCTGATTCATTTGAAACAACAGGTTTTCCGTGCAAAACAATATCAATTAGGTCATTAGTTTCTTTTTTTTCTTCAACTTTTTTCCCTAATCTCGCTGCAAATTCTTCTAATGTAATTTTTTCTAAAGAACTTCTCCACTGTTTTATCTCTTCTTTGGTCAAGTATTCAGACATTCATTATCTCCTTACAAAAACTATTCCTAAATATATCCTTTAATAAGACTAATTTATCATAAACCATGCCCCATGACTCAAAATGTTTCGCAACGTAAATTTTTATTTATTTTATTAACATTTGCGCCAAAAGGCTTGATTTTTATTAGATTATTTTTATAAATTAATCTTCTAAGAGTCGTGTATTTATTTTTCCAAATTTTGCAGACAAATTGTCAATGAAGTGGATTAAATACAATTCAGGCTCCAAATCTTTTTGGTCTAAATCAATAATTGCGCCCCAATCGGCTCTTCCGTGGTGAGCGGCTATCATTTTAGCAACTCGTTTAAATCCGGCGTTCATACAAGTTGAAAATCCGTATTGAGAGTGAGAAATCCATTCTTCTCTAAATCCCGGAGCATAATCAATTAAACCTGTTTCTGTATCAATAGTATATTCAAAAATTTTGCCAAAATCGTGCAATAAGCACGCTGCAAAAATTTCATCAGGATTGGCTTGATATGTAAAATGTTCCATATTAAGTTGTGCAAATTCCAAACATTCAACAGTGTGAACAAGCAATCCTCCAATATAATTGTGGTGCATAAGTTTTGCAGCAGGCATTATCTTAAATTCAGGATGTTGCTCAAATTGTGTTGATACAAATTCTCTTAATTTATCATCTTTAATTCTATTTATGTAACTTTGAAGTTTTTCGTAATATTTTTCAATATCTTTTTCTTCAAGGCCTAATTTTGCTTCTTTAATCAATTCAAGAGCTGAAACAAGGCAGTTGTTAAATTTTTCATTGAAACTTCCTGAAACTATTCTCACCAAATTACCAGTTCTAAAAAGTTTATTATCAAATCTGTTCAGTGTTTCTTCCCATAATATACAATTCAAAATCGAATCATCAACGGTGTTTTTTAACTGAAGTTTCCCCATTTTGGTTCCGGCTTTTGTATCGCCTATTGAAAATATAACAACTTCGTATGTATCTTCTGTATTAAACATTTGTATTCCTTTTTTATCTAATCTAATTCTTGTTTCTGTTAATAATTTTATTATCGTTGCCCCAAATGAAAGAGGAACGAATTTGTTCGCCGACTTTTTCAACAGGGTGATTTGCATTTTCTTGTCTTAGTTTGTTGAAGTTTTTGCATCCTGATTTCATTTCATTTGTGAATTCATCCGCAAATTTTCCTGATTGAATTTCTTTTAAAATTTCTCTCATTGCGTTTTTAGAGGCTTCACCAATTACTCTTGGACCTCTTGTTAAATCACCGTATTCAGCGGTATTTGAAATAGAGTAGTGCATATCAGAAATTCCGCCTTGATGAACAAGGTCAATGATTAATTTCATTTCGTGTAAAACTTCAAAGTATGCCATATATTTTGAGTATCCAGCTTCCACAAGAACATCAAAACCGGCTTTCATAAGTGCTGCAACACCACCGCAGATAACGGCTTGTTCTCCAAATAAATCTGTTTCTGTTTCTTCTTTAAACGTTGTTTCTATAATTCCTGCTCTACCTGCGCCAATAGCAGAAGCGTATGATAGCGCAACTTCTTTGGAATCTCCTGTTGCATCATTTTCAACAGCGATTAAACAAGGAACACCTTTACCTTCAGTGTATTGACTTCTTACAGTATGTCCCGGACCTTTTGGTGCAACCATAATAACATTTATATCTTTGTCCGGATTAATTTTTTTATAGTGAATGTTAAACCCGTGAGAAAACATTAAATATTGTCCTGCGTGCATATTAGGTTTAATTTGTTTTTCATAAACTTCTGCTTGAATTTCATCAGGAATTAAGATTTGAACAATATCGGCTTGTTTTACGGCATCTTCTATTGTCATTGTTTTAAAGCCATATTGTTGTGCTTTTTTATCAGAATTTCCACCTAATCTTAATCCCAGCACAACGTCGCATCCTGAGTCTTTCAAATTCATTGATTGTCCGTAGCCTTGTGAGCCAAAACCTATAATCGCAATTTTTTTAGATTTAATTAAGTCTTGATTAATATCTTTATCAAGGTAAATTTTAATATCTTCCATATTTAATAACCTCTTTTCCCTCGTTTAAGTTTATTTTATCACGAAGAAATTATTCTGGTTAAAGATTTTCTTTTTATGGAAGTGAAATATTTTGGATTGATTTTTAGTTTGTTGTAATTTGGTTTTCCCCAAATAAAAAGACTTTCCAACCTTCTGCGGGTTCTGCAATTGGTTTATAAAAATCCTTAACTAAAATTTGTCTTGTTTGGATTGGGGTATAATTTTTAGAAGTTAAATACACTTCAAATTGTTCGGATTTTTTTGTATAAGTTTTTTGTTTAATAATAGGGTAGAATGCGTGTTTTTTCTTGGCAATTTCGCAGAGCATAATGTTGATAATTTTTTCGTAGTCAAAATCATATCCGCTGCAGGTTGTCAATTCCAGTATGTAATTCAAGTTATCGCTTGTTGATATTGTAAAGTAACCTAAAAGATTATTATCATCTTCAAGTACATATCTTATTTTGTAGCCTTCTGTAAGTCCTGAAAAAAAGACTTCTTGAAATTCTTTTTTATTTCTGATTAAAGAGGGTTTATAAATGTTAATTAGTTCTGAATTATACAATTCTGATATCGCTTCGGCATCCGAATTTTGAGCATAACGCCAATGATAATCGTTATTTTTTTGTGGAGTTGGTTTATCTATTTTCCATAATTTTTCAGAAGCACATTGTCTAAATCCGCAGCCTTTTATAAACAGGTTAAATAATTCATCGTGGCATTCATCTATTGTGACATAAAATGAATTAGCACCTTTTCCGCCAAGTTTTTGTACTACAAAATTCACTAATTGCTGTCCGACTTCGTACATATTATCTTTAAATATCAGTTTAGTAATATTTATTTTATATGGATTGCCTTGAGTTTGAGCAATTGTGATAAGTCCTAATATTTCATTATTTTCAATCAGAATAAAAGATTCCGGCTGAAACTTTAAATTTAGTGGCAACATTGCATTAATAAAACTGACAGGTGCATTAATAAGTGATTTTGCAGTTTTGTCATTTTCGTCATTGCATAAATATGAAACCATTTTTTTGAGTTTAGGATAATCAAAATATGTTAATCTTCTGATTTGCATATATATATTATAAGACTTTTAGCGATTCTATGCAAGGTATGAGTTTTAATATTATATGTAAAATTTAAGTTTACAAGTTCTATCAAAATAACAAATTTTTATTTTTCATTGTTTTATAACGAAAAAGATAATTAGTAACGAAAGGCAAAAATCATGTTTGGAATAAATCTTGGAAGGTATTTAGGTGAAAGATTTGCAAAATTAACCCCAGTAGGCAAATTGAGTGAAACTTCAAATCCTGTATTTGCAAAAGCTCGAAAAACTTTCGGCACAAGATTGCATGGAGTGCGTGGTGATATTGCAATATTTGATTCTAAAAAAGGTAAAGCAACGGAATTTGCAAAATTGGGAGAAGATGGACTATTTCATCACCTAAAAACAAAATATATTTATGACCCGATTACCAAAAAGAAGGGCAGAACTCTTTGTACCAGATATGATGAAATCGAAACACAAACTCGAGATGGAGATAATGTAATAAAAACAAGATTTCTTGAGCGTTTATATGATGGTGGTAAAAATCTTATAAAACACATAAAACGCATTTCTTATTATGCTCAAGGAGATAAAAAAGGAAGTGCACCCGTAAAAGTTAATGGTTTTAGTTATTTGGAATATGATTATTTAAACAGAACTTTCCAAAAAATGATATCTTCAACAGGTAATCATAATGGCAGAACTGCTATAGAATCAGGTGTATTGAGTTTGAATAACGGAAATATTGTACCTCGTATAAAACAAAGAACCATATTACATGATAATTTATGATATTTGTAATACGGTTCTTCGAAAAATTTTATATAATTGAAATTATTTTAACTTTTCAGGTTTACAGAAATAAGGATTGTTTTGATATTTTGCCCACGTAATATAAGCGGCATTTCCTTTGATTGTAGTTATCCCATTTGAAACAAATGTTGTTTTCCCTGTTTTCTCATCTGTTTTTTCCATAAAAGTTTCTAACCCGTATGAATCAATATCTTTTGATTTTGATTTCATAGAATCATACAAATCATCAACTTGTAATGCTGCAAAACGGCAATTAAGTTTATAACTTTCATCTGTTGTTTTTACAACTTCTTCATATTTGCAATATCCGTTTGACCAGCCTAAGATTTTACGATCAGTGGTAAAAGTGTTACCTTCAAAATTGGAAGTGATTGTTTCTTGGTAAGGTTCGCAATCTTTGAAATGCTTGACAAATTTTGAAGAAAATTTTGTTATATTTTCTGCATAAGCACACAAGCCACAAGTAACTGTAATAACAACACCCAATGCAAAAACTTTTTTAGATAAATTCATACTATATCCCTCTTTTCATCTTTCTAGATATTGTATCAAAAATTAGTTAATTTATCAAATATATTAACAAATTTCTAATAATTATTAAAATCTCATCATTTTGTATGATTTAAAAAAAAACAAAAGTGGTAATATAACAATATACTCCTTAGAGACTAAGATACACATATCCCTAATCAACAGCTATGAACCTCAGTGCATAGCTTTTTTTTATGGGAATATTTCGGATACGGAAATTTTTATAGTATAATAAGGTATATGAATATATCACAGGAATTTGAAACAATAGCAGCAATATCTACCCCATTAGGAACCGGAGGGGTTGGAGTTATAAGAATTTCCGGAGGAAAAAGTTTTGAAATTATCGAAAAGATTTCAGATAAAAAAATTTATCCTGCCGGAAAAATTTGTCACGGCTGGATTTTAGACGGAGATAAGAAAATAGATGAGGTAATAATATTACCATTTAAAACTCCAAACAGTTACACCGGTGAGGATGTTATTGAAATTCAATGCCACGGCGGAATTAATGTTGTACAAAATATTTTGGATGTAGTTTTAAAAAATGGTGCCAGAATGGCAGAGCGTGGCGAATTTACAAAGCGCGCCTTTTTGAATAAAAAACTTGATTTATCTCAAGCAGAAGCCGTTGATGATTTAATTCATGCAAAGACTTCTAAATTTGCAATTCAATCTGCTAAAAATTTATCAGGTGTTTTAGGAACAAAGATAGGCGAAATAAAATCTGAAATTTTTGAAGTGGCTTCAAGAATTGTTGCCGGAATTGATTTTCCTGAGGATGTTGCAGAGCCTGAATATGAATATTTAATAGAGAAATTCAAAAAATCTTTGAGCGAAATAGATAAAATTTTATCTTGTGCAAAGTCATCTGATATTATGCGCCAAGGTATAAAAGTTGCTATTGTAGGGCGCCCTAATGTTGGAAAATCTTCATTATTCAATTCACTATTAAATCTTGATAGAGCGATAGTTACGGATATTGCAGGCACAACACGAGATATTATCAAAGAAAATATTGATCTTGGAGTTTCTGTTACGTTGATTGATACTGCAGGAATTAGAGAATCCAACAGTATAGACAAAGTTGAGAAAATAGGTATCGAATATTCAAAACAGTCTGCCAAAGAGGCGGATTTGAATATATTTTTGTATGATGCAACTTTAGGTTTGCTTGATGAAGATAAAGAAATCTATGAAATTATCAAGGATATGCCTCATATAGTTGTTGCAAACAAGTGTGATTTGATTGAGTTAAAAGATTTTAAAGAAATATTGCCTGATACTGTGAAGATTTCAACTTATACAAAAGAAGGTTTAGAAGATTTAAAAAATAAGATTAAGCAGTTTGTGTGTTCAATATCTCCGGAAGATACCGAATTTGTAACGAATAAACGTCAGCAAAATTGTTTAATCAGATGTAAAGAAGCCTTGCAAAATGCTTTAAATGCTGCAGAGCGTGGCGAATTGCAAGATATGATTTATATTGATTTGAAATCAGCATTGCTATCACTTGATGAAATTACAGGTGAAGTTATTACTGATGAAATTCTGAATAATATATTTGATCATTTCTGCATAGGAAAATAATAATTTCTATTTTTCATCAAAGAATTTGTTAATGTATTTTTCTATAATTTGCGCAGAATTACCGTTTCCATAAGGATTTTGAGCCTTTAGTCTTGTAGATTTTCTATCTTTTGAGAGGATTTCAGAACTATAAGAAATTATCTTATCCTTATCAGCCCCGACTAATACAGAAACTCCTGCATCAATTCCTTCTTGGCGTTCTGTTTCATATCGCATAACAAGAGTTGGACAGCCAAAAGACGGTGCTTCTTCTTGAATTCCGCCGGAATCTGTCAGGATTAATTTTGCATTTTTCATAAGATATACAAGATATGGATAATCTAAAGGTTTCAATAGATAAACATTTTCATATTTGCCTAATCTTTCATAAATTTTGCATTTTACATTTGGATTAGGGTGTACAGGAATTACAAATGTATGATCTTTATATAGATTAATAAGTTGTTCAATGGCATCAAGAATTCTGTCAATTCTTTCACCGTGATTTTCTCTTCTGTGAACAGTTATTAGTACAAGTTTGTCATTAATTTCAATATTTTGAGAGGCATAAAATTGTCTTGCTTTTTCCATTGTATCTTCAGAAAGACAAAATAACGCATCAATAACTGTGTTTCCTGTAACGTGAATTATTTTTTCTGAAATATCTTCTTTTAACAGTGCATTTTTATTTTTTTGTGTAGGTGCAAAGTGCATAGCCGCAACTCTTGAAGTCATTTGTCGCATAACTTCTTCAGGGAAAGGCTCATAAATATCATAAGAGCGAAGCCCTGCTTCTACATGGAATATCGGAACTTTCCTGTAAAAACTAGCCAAAGCCCCGCACAAAACAGTCATAGTGTCGCCTTGCACAATAGTTGCATCAACTTTATTATGCTCAAAAACTTTATCAACAGCAGTCAAAATTCTTGATTGAATTTCTACAAGAGTTTGATTTTCTCTCATACAATCCAAATTAATATCTGCTTGTAATCCAAAATATGCAAGTGTCTGATTAGACAACTCTTTTTGTTGTTCAGTATTACATATTATAACTTTATATTTATCCGGATACTTTTTTAACTCCAAAATTATAGGAGCCAATTTGATAACTTCCGGTCTTGTGCCAAATACAAATAATATATTCTTCTTATTCATATCTGTAGTTTATTATAAAAATTATAATTTTACAATTAAACTTTTAACCTGAATTAATAGACAAATATCCTATATAAAAAAAGCACTATAGGAAATATCATTACACATAAGGAGGCGAAGATGCTTGATTTATATATATTGGACTCCTGTCCATACTGTCAGAAAGTCATGAAATATATCGATTCAAAGGGGATAAAGTATCACAAATTTGATACAAAAAATAAAGACAATGTTTTAAGATTGTTATCAATAGGCGGAAAGGATCAAGTTCCTTTTTTGTATGATGAGGATAATGATGAAAAAATTTACGAATCAGACAAAATTATTGAATACATTGAAAAAATAAACGGATAGAATTATGACAAATAACAACAGTAAAAGAAATGAAAATATAGACGTAAATGAATGTGTATCCAGAGCAACATGTTCAGTTTCGCCAACTATTGCGGCATTAGAAAATCTTGCCGTAATAGTTTTGAAACATTTGAGTTTTTATCTTTTAAAATTGCACAAAGCAGGTGTAAGAAATTCTCAAATTCAACACGAATTTGTAAATATTTTGGCGACAATGACAGCACTAAATGAATTTAGTGACCATGAATTTTATGCCGTTGTGCGTAAAGGCTATTTTATTCTTGAAGAAGCCAAAAAAAGATATAGTGATATTGAAATTTTGGCATATAATACTCCGGATTTTTTAAAACATTTTCCTGATTTTAATGAGCATACAACACTTGCCAAGGCAATAAGGTTAGGCGAAAACAATAGTATAATTCCTGACAAAGATTTTGAATTAAACAAATTTGTCACCATATTATTGATAGCGCTTCAAAGTATAAGTTTAAATCTTATAGGGTATTCCAATTTGTCAGAATTTGATGAAGATATTTATTATCAAATTCTATCAGCAATAAATAAATTAAATAATCCACAAATTTCTAAACAAATATTGAAAGATGAAATTCGTGAAATTACATTGCTTGATATGAATTTGCAAATAAAAATAGCAAAACAATTCTTACAATATTATGGCGGAATAAGCAAAGTTGAAGTATCTCATTCTACCAGAGCCGGTAAGGCAATACTTGTTTCCGGAAATAATTTTTCCAATCTTTATGATGTCTTGCTTATAACTCAAGGAAAAAATATAGATGTTTATTCTCATTCAAATTTGCTAATTGCGCATGCAATGTCAAAATTTAGAGAATTTGAACATTTTCAAGGTCATTATGGCAGCAAAACAGAAAATTGTATTCTGGATTTTGCGACCTTTCCAGGTTCAATTTTGATGACTAAAAATTTCCGTAATAACACTGAATATCTCTATCGAGGAAGATTATTTTCCACAGATTATATCGTGCCGACAGGGGTAAAACGTGTTGTTAATAACAATTTTGAACCGTTAGTTGAAGAATCAATCAAGGCTAAGGGTTTTTCTAAGGGTAAAATTAAAGAAAAAACTCTGCTTGGTTATAATGAAGATGAAGTTATTGCAAAATTCAAACAAATTGTTGAAGGACTTAAAAATGGTTCCCTGAAAAGGCTTTATATCATTGGAATAGATGCTTTAACAGAAAGAGAAAACGTTTATTATCATGAACTGATGAATGCTTTAGAACCTGATGAATTTGCAATAAGTTTTTCTTATGAAGGAAAAGAAGAGAATGTTCTGTCTATAAATGTAGGAAATTATATTCCTTTAATGAGCAGATTGCTGAAAATCTTGTTTGAAGATTATGATGTTACAAGTCCAAATATAACCTTCTTTTTTACAACTTGTGATGTAATATCGCTTTCTGCTGTTCTTGCAATGTCTATAAAAGGTGTCAAAAATATTTATATGACACAATGCCTGCCAACAGTAATAAATCCAATGGTGTTTACCGTATTTGAGAATGAATACCACGTTAAAGCGATAACAACAGTAAAAAATGATTTAAAAGAAATAAGAGAAGAATAAAAAAATAAGGCACCTGTATAGATGCCTTATTTTTTATATGTAATTTAATAAAAACTACAATATTAATATCTGTAATGAGCAAAAGCTTTGTTAGCTTCAGCCATTTTGTGGGTGTCTTCACGTTTTTTGCAAGCAGCACCCTGACCGTTTGAAGCGTCAATAATTTCATTAGTAAGTTTTTCGATGAAAGATTTTCCGCCTCTTTTCTTAGCAGATTCAATCAACCAAGAAGAAGAAAGAGCAAACCCTCTATCAGCCTTAACTTCGATAGGTACTTGATAAGTAGAACCACCGATACGGCGAGCTTTTACTTCAAGTAAAGGTGTAGAATTGGTCATTGCTTTTTGGAAGATTTCAATAGGATCTTGTCCAGTTCTTTCTTTGATTCTTTCCATAGTAGCGTAGAAAATCTTTTCAGCTAAAGATTTTTTACCACGACGCATAATTCTGTTGATAAATTTAGAGATATCAACACTGTTATATACCGGATCTGCTAATGGTATTCTTTTTGCAGGTTTAGAACGTCTTGACATTACTTCTTACCTCCCTTTGCATTCTTTTTAGCACCATATTTAGATCTGCTTTGTGCGCGGTTAGCAACACCTGCAGTATCTAAAGTACCGCGGACGATGTGGTAACGTACACCAGGTAAATCCTTAACACGACCGCCACGGATAAGAACAACACTGTGTTCTTGTAGGTTGTGACCAATACCCGGAATATATGAAGTTACTTCAAATCCATTTGTTAATCTAACTCTGGCAACTTTTCTTAATGCAGAGTTTGGCTTTTTAGGGGTTGTTGTGTAAACCCTTGTGCATACTCCACGTCTTTGAGGACAATTCATCAAAGCTGGAGATTTTGTTTTGTCTTGTAACTTTTTACGTTCAGAACGTACAAGTTGATTAATAGTTGGCATAATTTCTCCTTTTAATTTTACCAATTTGCCCTACCTAAGTCTTACTGGGAACTTGGGCTTCGTATCCCGACTTACTACATTTACCAGCCACAAAATTCAGCACGAAATATCGACTAGTATATACAATTATGAAACACCAACCAAACTCTTTTGTCAACTGATAGTTAAGATTTTTTACCTATTTTGCGTTATAATCAATGATTTTTGACAGTTTATAAATTCTCGGGTATTTGCCCAAAAGTGAAAATAAAGTCATATAAATTGTTAAGCCTAAGATAAAAATTTGAACAAGTGACCAATGGAAAAGAATTGGTCGATTAAATAAAAATAGTATTTGAGCGGTTAAATAATTTATAAACGGTATATACTTTAAAAATTCTGCAATAAGCCCTATTCCCATTGAAAGAACAAAGAATAGCAGAGCAATAAATATTGATTGCAAGGCATTAAATCTAATGAAATGAGAAGCGTGTTTTTTTCTCACATACAATATAAGCAAGATAACAACACCACCCCAACCGGCAGTAAGATATGATATTGCCGAACCCAGTCTGTCCAATATGCTGACAGAAGTTTTTGCCATTATTTGCTCCCGCCGCAATTTACATAATCTTCAACAACTTGGCTGTATATAAGTCTATATTCATCATTATCAGGTGCTAAAGATATAGATGATTTATAAGACCCGATTGCTTTTTCTACATCATTATCCAAATAATGAGCATTCCCTAGCAGCATATAAATTTCTGCATCATTTGGAGTTACTCGTAACGCTTTTTTGTATAGATCAATAGATTCTGAAATTCTATCTAATGTAGAATATAAGTTTGCCAATAACACATAAGCATTTGGTGATTTTGGATCAAAATCTATTGCAGTTTGGAACATTTCAATTGCTTTGTCATAGCGCTTAAATTCTGTTAGCGAAATTGCATAGCAAATATAAATTTTATATTTATCATCTGTCATAGACAAAGCTTTTTCATAATATGAATATGCTTGTTGTTCTTCCTTCATCAAGGTTGAAGCATTACCGATACAAACTGCAACCAGTTCATTATCAGGATTTAGCACAAAAACTTTTTTGAATAATTTTAGAGCCGTTTCATAATCGTGTAATTTAAAGCAAACATTACCCAAATCGATTAGGGCTCCTGAGTTTTCAGGATCAAGGGAGAGTGCTTTTTCATAATATGCTTTTGCTTCGACATAATCTTCAATATCTTGATATAAAAGAGCAATAGCATTATATACCGCAGGATTTGTTGAGTTCAAATCAATCGCACGGTTGTAATAAAAAAGGGCTTTTGAAAAATTTTTCCATTCAGCAAAAACATTTCCGATATTATAATAAATCAAGAAATTTTTCGGATTAAGTTCAAGTGCTTTGTTGTAATATGATAGTGATTTTCTAAAATCTCTTTCGTAGAACCACATAGTTCCCATTCCGACCAAAGCCTTAACATCATCAGGCTTGATTGCCAAAAGACTGTCCAGAACTGACATAACTTTGTCGTAATCTCTTTGCTGAATATACAATTCAGACAACTCGTGATAGTTTTCAATATTGTTAGGCTCTTTTGCCATTTTAACGACTAATTCGTTAATCTTCTCATTTAAACTCAAATTTTCCATACAATTATTATAACTTATAATTATAATTTTGTAAATAAAATTAAGAGTGCAACTTAGGAAAACCTGCCATCACATTTTGTATTGCAAAATATGCAAGTCCCTTCGTGAAGATTGTATTCAAACAAGTTATAACCATTTCTAACGATGATAGGTTTGTGGCAATTTTTGCAGTATGTGCTTGAAGTTTGGATATTAGCAAGATTGCCTGTATATACATAATTCAAGTCTGAGCGAATAGCGATATTTCTGGCGTTGATTAGGGTTTCGAAATCAGTTGCGGGGTAGTTTGTGAATTTATAATTAGGGAAAAATGCGCTGAAGTGTAGTGGAACATCAGGACCTAAATTTTCCAAAATCCATTCACATTGTGCTTGTATCATATTAGGAGAATCATTTTCACCTTTTATTAGCATTGTTGTTAATTCTATCCAGCAATTAGTTTCATTTTTAACATATTTTATTGTATCTAGTATTGGTTTAAGATGAGCGTGACAATTTTTTTTATAAAAATCTTCACTAAAACCTTTCAGGTCAATATTTGCAGCATCCATATATTGAAAAAACTCTTTAGCAGGTTCCGGGTTAATAAATCCTGATGTAACGGCAACTGTTTTAATCTCGTTTTCTTTGCATAATTTTGCACAATCAACGGCATATTCAAAAAATATTATAGGGTCGTTATAGGTAAAAGCAACACTTTTGCAGTTATAGTGTTTTGCAATTTGTACTATTTCTTGGGGTGATGTTTTGTTAAGTTTAAAATCAGGATTTTTGTTTTTTGTTGTTTTCCAATTTTGGCAAAATTGGCATCCCATATTACAGCCTAAAGTCCCGAAGGATAGAACAGGTGTGTTTGGATAAAATTGATAAAGCGGTTTTTTCTCAATAGGGTCAATCGCAAGTCCTGTATTGTAGCCGTAAGTTGTAAGAACAATTTCATTCCCATTATTTTTTCTAACGTGGCAAAAGCCTTCCTGACCTTCTTTGAGGATACAATTTCTTGGGCAGATATTACATTGAATTTTATTATCGCTTAACATTGTTTGATATTTCATAAGATGTATTATAATACTATTATGAGAAAAATAAAACAACCATCTGTTGCCGGAACGTTTTACAGTTCAAATCCGGAGGATTTAAAAAATCAAATTGAAAGTTTTGCAAAAGAGAACAGAAATATTTATGAAATTCCTGCTCGTGCGGTTATTGTTCCGCATGCCGGATTGATTTATTCAGGAAGATTAGCGTTTGAGGGAATAAATCAGTTAGATAAAAATATTAAAAATCTTTTTGTTATTGCACCTTCTCATAGGGTTCCGTTTGAAGGTTCTGTTATTACAAGTTTTGATGAGTGGTTAACTCCATTAGGCGGGATTGAAATTAATCAGGATATAAATAAAGAGTTAAACGAAAATTTCGGATTAGAATATAATGATAATGCTTTTTTGCCTGAGCATTCCGTTGAAATTCAACTTCCGATTATTCAATCAGTATTTAAGGATATCAAAATTGTTCCCATTCTTGTTGGACGCGAAAATCCTGTAAATATTCAAAAGGTAATAAAATATTACTATAATAATTCTGAAAACGGATTTGTGATATCTTCTGATTTGAGCCATTTTTTGAAAGATAATGAGGCAAAAAAATTGGATGATATGACCGCTCAAATGATTGAATCTGGGTTGTGTGACAACTTTAAATATGAGCAGGCATGTGGTGCTGTTGGAATTTTGGGCTTGGTAAATTTTGCACAGGAAAATGATTTTTCTTTAATAAGAATTGATATGACAAATTCATCCTCTGTTACCGGAGATAAATCAAGTGTTGTTGGTTATGGCTGCTGGTTTTTGTATGAGGGACAAAAAAATGAATTTTTAAAAAAATACTATTCAGAATTTATTTTAAAATTATGCAGGCTTAGCATAAATTCAAAATTTGATAAAAATGAGATTGAAGTAAAATTCCCGTATGTTTTTTATGAGCCGGGAGCATCTTTTGTAACCCTGGAAAAGAATAATATGTTGCGCGGTTGCATAGGTTCGATTATAGCGCAACGTTCATTGATAGAAGATTTAATTATAAATTCACAAAATGCGGCGTTTAGAGATCCTCGATTTAAACCTGTTGAAAAAGATGAAGTCTCAGAACTTGATATAGCAGTGTCTTTGCTTTCAACTCCAAAGTCGATGAAATTTGATTCCGAACAAGATTTGCTGGACAAAATAGTGCCTTTTAAAGATGGAATTATAATACGTGACGGAAACTATCAGGCTGTTTATTTGCCTTCTGTATGGGAACAACTTCCTGACAAAAAAGAGTTCTTAAATTCATTAAAGGTTAAGGCAGGATTGCCAAGAAATTATTTTTCTGAAACTTTTGAGGCCTATCGATTTGAAACTGTATATATAAAATAAGTATTAAAGCGTAATATACTATAATCCCGATTTTGGCTAATGAAAATTTGTTTTTCATCTAATAAACTAAAAAATAAAAGGAGAAAAACAATGTTAAAAATGATTATTAAATGGGTTGTTTTTGCGCTAATGATAATGCTTGTAGGTTGGCTGACCCCGGGGTTAACTATTGCCAATTTTTTAACCGCAATGATAGCTGTTGTTGTTATTGCACTTATTAATGCTTTCATAAAACCGGTAATATTAATGTTAACTCTTCCTTTAAACCTCGTAACTTTAGGTTTGTTTACTGTTGTAATCAACGCGTTATTATTTATGTTTACGGCATATATTGTTCCTGGTGTAGAAGTTGATGGGTTTTTGAGCGCATTATTAGCCTCTGTCTTGATTTCAATATTATCAATAGGTTTGTCAAAGATAGGTGAATAATGTATATAATAAAAAGGCGGCAGGCATTTTATGCCTGCCGCCTTTTTTAATCTGTTTTTCAATTAATGTAAATATCTTACATATAAATAAATTGAACTTAATACTAAAGATATTAAAGTAACTAAAGAACCATATTTCATAAATCTCATAAATGAAATTTTATGACCTTTAGACGCTGCAGTTTCACTAACAAGAACGTTAGCGGCAGCACCGATGATTGTAAGGTTCCCACCAAGGCAAGCACCTAATGATAATGCCCACCATAGAGCATGAACATTTCCTGTTATGGCATTTTCATTTGCAGGGTTTATTAATTCAGAAATTAACGGAGCCATAGTTGCTGTGTATGGAATGTTATCAATAATACCGGACAGAATACCAGAAGCCCAAAGAATAATCATTGTTGCTGCTTCTAAACTACCATGAGTTAAATTGATAAGTTGGTCTGCAAGGAATTTGATGCCTCCATTTGCTTCAAACCCACCGATAATTATGAATAAACCGATGAAAAAGAATATTGTTAACCATTCAACATCCCTGTAAATTTCTTTTGGTTTTTCAAATAACAATAAGAATGCTGCACCTGCAACTGCAAATACATAAGCAGGAATATGAGTAATATCATGAGTTACAAATCCTGCGATAACAAGAATAAGTGTAATTACGGAACGAATCATCAATTGTTTATCAGTAATAGTTTTTGAATTATCAATATTTGCAATATGTTCCATTTTTTCAGGAGTAGCTTTTAAGCCTTTTCTGAATAAGAAAACTAATGCACCGATTGAAGCCAAGAATATTAATGTAACAATAGGGGTAAGTTCTCTGACAAAATCCATAAAACTTAAACCTGCTCTTGTTCCGATAATAATGTTAGGCGGATCACCAATAAGAGTTGCTGTACCTCCGATATTAGAAGCAAAAACTTCAGTAATCAAAAAAGGAATTGGATCAGTGTCAAATTCTTTAGCGATAACAAAAGTGATTGGCATCATAAGTACAACAGTAGTTACGTTGTCTAAAAATGCTGATGCAATAGCAGTGAAAGCCGCTAGTGCGAATAAAACAGTTTTCGGATGCCCTTTTGTTGCTCTTAAAAGATTTAAAGCCATCCATTTGAAAACACCGCTTCTACTTGCAATGTTTACAATAATCATCATACCGATAAGTAAGAATATTACTTGGAAATCAACATATTCAAAAACACCTTTGGTAAGAGTTCCGTCAGGAGTTTCTCCGCCAAATGGGATTAAACCAAGTAACATTGTAAGTGACGCACCTACTAATGCGACAACTGATTTTTGAATTTTTTCGCTTGCAATGAAGATATAAGCAATTAATAAAATTGCACCTGTTATAATCATGCCATGCGAGTGAATAAAATCTAACATCTTTATTTCTCCCTCTATACGAGGGAAATTATAACATAAACAAAAAAGATATCCTTCATTGCTGAAAAATATCTTTACTATATTTTACGATATAAAGTTTAAAATTTATGTTTTATTAGCGCATAAATATCGTTAAAAACAATCAACACCATAAGAATTATGAGTAACAAGAAAAATACTGAACTTATTTTATTAATTGTTTCTTCATCTAAAGGTTTTCCTCTTAATTGTTCAATTATCAGGAACATAAAATGTCCACCATCAAGAGCCGGAATAGGCAAGAAGTTTACCAATGCCAAATCTAAAGAAATCATCGCTGTTAAAAGAAGCCCTGAGAAAAATCCGTTATTTTGAATTACATCTCCGCCAATTTTAGTAATAGCAACAATTCCGTGCATATCTTTTATAGGAATTTTGCCTGTAAATAGTTGCCACAAACCGTAAACAAGCATATAAGTTTGTTCCCATAAATATCTGCAGCTTCCTGTAATTGCGGTTTTGATATTTTTTGTAGGCATTAGAACTTCTTTAGATTCAATCATTATACCGATTAAGCCTTTTTCATTTGCATATATCGGTTTTAATTGAATTTCCTTATCGCCTCTTAAAACTGTAATATTTAAAGGTCTTTGGGTATCAGATATTGCAGTTGCTATATCATTTGCATTTACTGTACCGTCAGATGTATAAACTTGTTTATCTTTTAGTGAATCTCTCAATTTTATTTGAGTTTCATTTAGTGCAATTTGCTTATCATGGTAAAGCGTGTAACCTTTTAAAACTTCATCTTCGATTGAAAGTGGCTTTTCGTCAGTTTTTTCAGGTAATTTTATTACAGCTTTTTCTTTAATTATATCTTGAGGATTTTTAATATCCGGATTAAGTTTTATTAGTTGTTCTAAAACTTCTTTTGATTTTTCTATGTCAATTTTACCATCATATTTTTTGCTGCTTTTTGCATATAAAGTTAGTGCGTAAGGTGATTTGATTTCAGAGTTATTAATTTTTAAAACTCTATCACCTTTTTTCATTCCGCTTTGCCAAACGGAAGCCTCTTTACTTGCACTAATATCTCCGATATACACCAAACTTTGTCCTGAAGGTAATTTCCCCCAGACAAAGGCAGTTATTAATACAAAAACAAAAGCAGTAATTATATTGGCAATAACACCTGCAGAAATGACAATCATTCTGTGCCAAACAGGGTGATTTATAAATCTGTCTTTTGAATCAACAGGTAAATCAGAATCTTTCTCATCATCAGGAAATGATACATAGCCACCTAATAAAAAGGCATGAACAAGAACTTCAACATCTCCAATCTGTTTGCTCCACAGAGTAGGTCCAATCGGAAGTCCAAATCCGAATTTAGAAACTTTCATTCCTAACGCTCTTGCTGCCAAGAAGTGTCCTGCTTCGTGTATAAGTACTAGAAAACTCAGCAGTAGTATCATTATTATTAAAGACATATAATCCCTCTATATCCTCTACTTTTTAAATTGTTCTAAAAATCTTACGTCGTTATTGAAGAATAATCTGATATCATCAATTGCATATTTAAGCATAGCAAGTCTTTCAACTCCCATACCAAATGCAAAACCTGAATAAACATCAGGATCAATACCGACACCTCTTAATACATTAGGGTCTACCATTCCGGCACCTAATATTTCGAGCCATCCGGTACCTGAACAAGTTCTGCAGCCTTTTCCTTCACACATAATACATTGAACATCAACTTCTGCAGATGGTTCTGTGAATGGGAAAAAACTGCTTCTAAATCTTGTTGGGCGAACTGCGCCAAAATATATTCTGATAAATTCATTTAATACACCTTTTAAATCACCAAACGTAATATTTTTATCTACATACAAACCTTCAATTTGATGGAAGAAATTGTTTTTACGAGAATTTATATTTTCATTTCTGTAAACTCTTCCCGGTGCAATAATTCTGATAGGTGGTTTTTGGTTTTCCATAACGTGAATTTGAGCACCTGATGTTTGACTTCTTAATACAACATTCTTTGCAATATTTGTGTAGAAAGTATCTTGCATATCACGTGCTGGGTGATCTTTTGGTACGTTCAACATATCAAAGTTGAAATATTCTGTTTCAACTTCCGGAGATTCTTCGTTAGGCGCAACTGAAAATCCTAAGTTTTGGAATATTGAAACGATTTCGTTTGTTGTTGAAGTTAGAGGGTGAACGCTTCCTCGTGGAATATATTGTCCGGGTAATGTTATATCTAAGCGTTCTTTTTCCAACTTTTTATTAAGTTCTTGTTCATAAAATATATGAAACTTTTCTGAAATTGTAGATTCTAATTTTTGGGTAATCTCATTTGCTCTTGAGCCTACAATTTTTTTGTCTTCAACAGAAAGGTCTTTTAAGTTCTTTTTTATTTCGTTTAATTCACCTTTTCTGCCAAGATATTTGAATTTGATGTCTTCTAAATCTTTAACTGTAGTTGCTTTTTCTATATCAGCAACAGCATTTGAATATATTTTTTCCAGTTGTTCTTTCATTGCTTATCCCTCTATATGTTTAAAATTTCATTATATTTTTTCTCGTAACCAATTTTAGTTTTTCCGCCGTGACCCGGGAATACTTCAGTTTCATCAGGCAGCGTGAATAATTTTTCTTTTATGCTTTTGACAATAGTTTCAAAGCTTCCACCGGGAAAATCACATCTTCCTACGCTTCTTTGAAATAATGTATCTCCTGAAAATAATTTATCACCAACCAAATAACACATTCCCCCAGGAGTATGTCCCGGTGTTGAAATGGCTTTGATTTCATTTTCTCCAAGTTTAAAGATATCTCCGTCTTTTACATAATTTTTAATGCTTTTTATAGTGACAGGTGCCATTCCTGTTATTATCGGCATAAATTTTGGCGTTAATTCAATTTGTGAAACATCTTCTTTTGATACATAAGTTTCAACGCCAAAAACTTCTTTAAACTTGTCAACACCTAGAATATGGTCGAAATGCCCATGTGTTAATAAAATAAATTTAAGATTAACATCCAAATTTTTGATATCGTCAATAAATCCTTGTCTATCAGAAGAACAGTCAATTAAAATGGCATCTTTTGACTTTTCATCAATTAAAAGATAATTGTTAGCATCTACAGGACCTTCAACAAAAATTTTTATTTCCATTATTTTCTAACAACCTCAAAAATATCTTTACAAATAGAGAATACATCTCTTACATCTTTTAAAGCAAGCATATTAGGTCCGTCACATAGTGCTTTGTCAGGGTTAGGGTGAACTTCAAAGAATAATACATTAGCCCCGACAGCCATTGCTGCTTTTGCAAGAACAGGAACAAATCTTCTATCTCCGCCTGAACAGGTTCCGTTAGCACCAGGTAATTGAACACTATGAGTTGCATCAAAAACAACAGGATAACCAAATTCTTGCATAATAGGTATCCCTCTAAAGTCTGATACTAAATTGTTATAACCAAATGAAGAACCTCTATCGGTCAACATAATATTCGTATTTCCGGAATCTTCAACCTTTTTTACTAAAGGTCCCATTTGCTCAGGTGCTAAAAATTGACCTTTTTTAATATTAATAATTTTATGAGTTTTAGCTGCTTCCACAAGCAAATCAGTCTGCCTGCAAAGAAATGCCGGAATTTGCAATATATCAGCAACCTCTGCAACTACAGGGGCTTGATCAGGAGTATGAATATCTGTCACAATTGGAACATCATACTTTTCTTTAACTTTTTTAAGCATTTCAAGCCCTTTTTTTAATCCTGGCCCTCTGTATGAGGTTATAGAAGATCGATTTGCTTTGTCAAAAGATGATTTGAATACAAAATTTATATCCAAATCCTTTGTTATTCCTTTTAATCTTTGAGCTGTTTCATCTAAAATTTCTTGGCTTTCAATAGCACAAGGTCCGGCAAGTATAGTTAATTTATCCCCACCGATTTCAAAATCCCTTAATTTTATTCTCTTAATATCTTTCATAAGTAAATTATATTTAAAATAAAACTAAAACACAAGTAAAGAAATATGCAAATTCATTCATAAATTTACAAAATTTTTGCAATTCTGCCTGTATTTGTATCGTTTATTAATAACTAACTATGACTCTTGCAGGGAAGTTACTTTTCAAAAGATTATTCATCATTTGTTGGGCTTTTTCTTTTGAATTATAAGAGCCAACTTGTAGAGTATAATACCCACCGATATTTTTTACAACCGGAGTAATTCCTAAACCTGCTTCTTGAATAATGCTTTTAGCAACTTCTGCTTGCTTTTCTGTAGCATAAGAACCCACAACTACTCTTGCATTAATAGTTTTTTCAGGTTCTGCAGGCTTTTCAGGTGCTGTGTGTTGAACTTTTTCTGCTATATGTTGAGTTTGAGTTTGTTGTTCTACTTGATGTTTTTGTTCTTCTTGTTGGTGTTGTTTTGGTTCTTCTGCTGTTTGTTCTGTATTCTGTTCGTTTAGAAGATTGTTTTCTGCTGCAATTTGACCGACTGTCGGCTTATTTTGATGCGGAAGTACAACTTTTTCATCTAATTCAGGTGAGAACATTGATTCATCTTCAACACGTTTTCCTTCGTCTTCAAGTTTTAGTGTTTTTAATCTTTCATCGATTGATGCTGCTGAAGTTTCTTCGTCCTCCATTGATGCCAATTCATTGCTTGAAGAAATTCCGATATCTACATTTGGAGAAAATACTTTGGCAAGTCCAAGCAAAATCAAAAGTCCTACAAAAAATACAGATACAAAAATTTTCATATCTTTATTTGTTTTCTTATTGACTTTCTTTTTATAGTCGCTGTATGAAAAATGAGAACGATTTTCATATTTATCTGAATTTTTTAACATTACACACCTCTAACTTTTGTACTAGCTTGTATTATGTCAAGAATTTCCTCGCTGTATTTTTCCATAATTTCAATTGCAAGTTCTTTTACATCATCAATTCCCAAGTCTGTTTTAAGTCCGGAAACAGGTATTGGAGCATTTTCGGAAAGAATATTTATTCCTGTATGAATAAGAACGGAGGTTATAGATTTTGTTGCGATAGAAACAGATAATTTTTTGCCATTAATAAATAAATCATCTCCGTTTCTAACAACGAAAATTCCTCTTCTTTCTAATGCTTCTTTAATACAAGTTACTAAAAGTCTTTGTCTTAATACACCCTCTACAAGGTTAATGCCGAATTGTTCAGATATAAAACTCAGCATATATTTACTGTAAATAGGTTCATTATTAATAACATCTTCAATATCAACCATTTCGGTCAATTTAACTTCACATTCTCCGCAAAAAGCAACAATAGCATCCCCTTGGATATTAAAATTCTTATAAATCCAATGAGGCGCAAGTTGCGAACCGATATATTTAATATCTTTATCTATAAATAAAGTCTTCATTTACTCAAAAAGTATCCCTGTATAATATGTATCACCGTTAGCACTTAAAGCATGCTTTAATCTTGTACAATATTCACATATCCCGCAATGCTTATCTCCGCCGTTGTAACAACTCATTGTTAATTCCAATGGTATCTTGTTTTTTAAGGCTAACATGACTATATCATTTTTATCATAATTTATCAAGGGCGCAATCACTTTAGGTTTTGCCATTGTTGAATATTGAAATTCTGCATTAACTGAGTTAATAAATTCTTGAGTATTATCGGGAAAGGTTTGTCCTTCTTCTTTGTTAGCCCCGATTAAAATATAGTTATAACCTAAAGAATCTGCAAAAGAACCTGCAATATTTAAAAATAAACCGTTTCTGTTTGGTACCCATACTGACTTGGCTGAATCTTCAGGATTTTCAAGTTCTTTGCCTGTCGGAACTTCTTTATCTGCAACGAGGGTGGTTTGGGTTATTCTCTTTAGCCAATCAAGATTAATAACTTCATGTTTTATTCCATAGTAATTACAAATTTTTTCAGACGCATTTATTTCTTTTTGAGCTGATTTTTGTCCGTAATTGAATGTTATTGCAAGTTCTACATTTAATTCTTCTTTTTTTAATCCTAAACTCACAAGAGAATCTAATCCGCCTGATAGTAAAATTATTGATTTAGTTTTCATTATTCTTCACATTCCTCATTATCATTGTCTTCATATTCTTCAATAATTGATACGGCTTCCATTTTCAAATTATCAGAATACTTGTCAGATTTTATTACTTCATCAAGTATTGATCTGTCTGTCATATTATATAATGCAATCATTGCATTTTTCTTAACTTCTTCGTCAGTATCATTTTCAAGACATTTTTTAATCGTAGCAACGGCTTTGGGGTTTTCACTGTTCATAATTGCTTCAATTGCATTAATTCTAACTTGAGCGGATTCATCAGATAATGAGTTTTTTAGTGCTCTAAAAACCCTTTCATCATCAGAAAAACTCATTTTAGATAATGCTTCCAGTACTCTTTCTTTGAGAAAACTAAATTTATCCATAATCCCCTGTTTTGTCTCCAATATACTGACAAGAGGGTCAATTGCTCTGGTGTCTCCTAACAATCCTAAGGCGGAAACTGCGGATTCTCTGAGATAAACAGATTTTTCGTTTTCGTCTTTAACAACTTCAATTAAAGGTGCAACCGCGAATCTGTCACCTATTCTACCTAAAGCATCAGCGCATGCCAAACGTACTCTATAATTTTCATCTTTGTTATTAAGGCAATATAATAAAGATGAAACGGCATTTGTATTTTTATGGTTAGCGATTGCTTTTGCGCACATTGCTCTTACGTTATTATATTTTTCTTTAGTTGCGGGATCTGAGTAATTTGCGTTTTTGAGAAGTAGTATATCAACTAAATACTCAAGACTTGACGGATCTCTATATTTGTCGGTGCATCTTATAAGATACATAATTACATCAGGTTCAGAGGCATTAATTAAAAAATAATTATATATTGCAATAAGTTCTGTTTTGCTGTATTTATCTTCAAGTTTATCAATATTGGCAATAACATCTTGAGGGTTTAAAGCAGTGTTTGTTAACCCGCAGTCTTGCGCCAGTTTATTAAGATTTAATCCTGTATTATTCCCCACTGCCATCCTCGTACCTGTTCACCCAAATAACTAACGTGCTTATAGTATAACATTTTCCTTGATAAATGTTTTTTTACAATTAATTGTAACATTTTTGTAAACATGTGACAAAAAATTTTTTTCTTTGATTTAGAATAGGTGTGTAGCAGTTAACAAATGGTGTAACATGAATATCGACTCAATAAAAATTTATCCCGACGTTCATCGAACAAAGTTCAAGCATAAGCAGGAGAACTATGGTATGCCTGAGTATGACGACAAGAGTGCGGGATTGTGTGAAGAAAAAAAACTGAATAGAGGATATTTAAGTGACAGCTTAACGAGAGATAAAAACTTCGGGGCTGTCACTTTTGGTTCTGTCCAATCCTCAGCCGCAAAAGCAGCAAAAGACAATTTATTTGATAAAATTTTAAAATTATGTGACAAGCATACGGTAATAGCCCAAAACCTTGTTGCATTATTTTTAGCAGTAGGTTTAAGACCACTTGCAATTATGGCATTGCCTGGTAAAAAAGATGAAGATAAAGGTGATAAAATATACGCATCAGGTCATGCTATTGCATCCGGTGTAATTGGTTTTGCATTTTCAAGTATTGTAATGTATCCGCTGGGACAGGCGGCTGAAAAGGCTAAGAAAATGCTAAGACAAGCAAAAACTCCTGATGCAAAAGATTTACCAAAAGATGTTGTAAATGCAATGAAAAAAGCATTCAAGGTGACTAATTTAGCAGATTTAGAGCATTCAAAAGCATTCAAGAATGTTACCAAAATATTGGATATGGCTCCGGATGTATTTATTTTCGGTGTTGCCAAAGCGGTATTAACGATCAAGTTAATAAAACCGATTTTGAAATACGTATTTGGTATTGAAAAGAAGCCTAAGACTCCAGAAACTAAGAAACAGGATGCTCAGGCTAATGAAAATAGTTCAATGTTAACTATGGTAAAACCGGAAATAGCAAAATTTGCGGGAGGGTTAAAATAATGAATGTAACACTAAATACAAATAGATTTAACTCTCAAAATTACCAATATAATAACAAGCAAAATTCACAAAGAGTATATAACGGATATGTTAATCAAACATTTACCGGAATAAATCCAGTGGATGCAATACCTCAAAAGTCAAAATTTTTAGGTAAATTCAAGAATTATATGAATAAATTATTTGATAATTTTACAACAGGTATTGCGAAATTCTATACGACAAAATTATATACTTCACCTGTTTCAAGATGGTTAGCAAGCCATACCGAAAAATTATCAGGTGTAGTTGATCATATGCAAGTATTAGGTTCTGTTATTATATCAGGCATGTATATGTCACAAACTTTACGTAATAAAGATTTTGATGAAGATAGAAAGAAAACACTTGCAATCAACCAAGGTTTAACATTTGGTGTATCAACATTGGGTTCATATTTAATCGATAGCAGTTTAGATAACTGGTGGGAAAAACTTACTCAAAAATATGCAGCAAAACAAATGGGTAAACCTGAACTTCCGGAATGGATTGCAAAAGAAAATGCAACAATAATGAAAGATACTGAAGTTAAATATGGCAAACCATGGAAGTCTTTAACTAAGAAACAAAAACCAAAACTTGTTGATACTTTGAGTTATATAGAAAATAAAATACCGAATACCGGAATTGAATCTAAAATCAGAGGTATGGGAGTATTGAAGAAACTAATCATCTTCGGTACAGTATACAGATTCTTGTCCCCTGTAGCAGTAACACCATTTGCGTCAATGATAGGAAATCGTTTATCAGCGATGTCAAAGGCAAAGAAAATGGCTACGCAAGAAACCCCTGAAACAAAACAGGAAGAAAAATTAAAAACAGCGGCATAGGTTGATTATATATAATAAAGAAACAGGGCTTCCTAATTAAGGAGGCCCTGTTTTAGTTAATGAAAAAGATGGATTATCTGTTATTCATTACATCCGAAGGCGATGGTAACGTGTTCTCTAGGGTTAACTGCAGATATTTTGTAACCTTGAGGGTCAACAAGATATGCAAATTCATCACCTGTAGTTTGGAATAAGCCCATAGCACCGGATAGTGCGGTTCTTGTTACATCAATAGGGGCTTTAACTGCTTCAAATACACCATCACCAAGACTTCTGGCTGCTGCACCAAATTGACCTTGGAAAGCGTGACCAAGCATATAGCCTGCATCATTTGTAACGTTTTCAGCAGCGTTACCAACGTTAGTTAATATACCGCCTGCTGTTCTGCCGACAACACCAATCAAAGAGCCGGCCCAAGTAAATGGCATTTCAACTAATCTTGCAACAGGGTTTACGTTTCTAGACTTGTTAACTTGTGCTTGTAAGATTTGTTTAGGTAATTTAGTTTTGCAATCACCGTTTTTGATTTCTGTAAATGCAAGTTTCAATGCACCTTTTTCGCATCCTGAAGGTCTGATAACTTCAACAACACGTCCTGTTACTGTAGAGCCGCAAGGATAAACAACACCATTAATTGTTACATCTTCCAAAGTATTTGCTCTGAAATATTGACCTACGTGAGAAGATTTTGCGGTTACTTGGTCTATCATTGAAAGTTTCAATGTAGGAATTTTCACAATTTCTTCTTGTTCAATTAATGCATTTTTATCTACAGGGCAAGCCGGGCAAATATTATTTGCTGTTTTAGGGTTAGTGTCATATCCAAGAGCAACACGTACGGTTTGCATCATAGATGCAATTTCAGCACGGGAAGCGTCTTTTGTCGGTAAAATCATATTAGGAGTAGGAGAATCTTTCAATGCTCCGTTTTGTAATGATTTTGCTACAGGAATTCTAGCCCAATCCGGAACTTTGTTTCCGTCAGCGTATTTGCTTAATATTTCATCAGCCTTACAACTGTCTATATCGCAAGTCATACCTTTTGCAATTGATGCTAATGCTTCAACACGAGTTACGTTTGCATTAGGTTTAAATGTATGGTTTGGATATCCTTCTAAGAGGTTTTCATCAACTGCTTTTGCAATAGCAGCATTTGCCCAGTTGTTATGAGGGACATCTTTAAACTTACTTTGAGCTGACATACCGCAGTCAAGGTTAAATCCTTTTACAAGCATAGTTGCAAATTCTGCACGGGAAATATACTTGTTAGGTTTAAATAAACCGTCAGGATAACCAACGACAACATCATTTATGGCAAGTTTATCAATATCGCATGCTGCCCAATGACTGTTAGGAACATCAGGGAACATACAACCGCCAAAAGGTGCTGCTGCGCCTGTTATATTTTGAATTTGTTGTGGTATTTCGTATGGCACAAGTGTTTTCTTAACCGCATTGATAGAGTTTGAAGTTTGAATATCTATGGGGCAAGAATTGC
This sequence comes from uncultured bacterium, assembly GCA_949288725.1. Lineage (GTDB taxonomy): Bacteria > Cyanobacteriota > Vampirovibrionia > Gastranaerophilales > Gastranaerophilaceae > Zag111. The sequence goes on along the minus strand of CASELF010000012.1, from coordinate 3,515 downwards.
CGTCCATTTTGTGTTCATTCCTATCAATGTTAATACCGTTGTTATAACTTGGTAATTCGTTTAAACAAGGCATTTGAGCGGCAGCACCTGTTGCTTGACCTTCAGTTGCAACAGTAACACCATAGGTATTTTGTGACATACGGCTTGCAGGAGTACCTCTCATTGCAGTTTCAGTTGAGAAAATTGAATTAGCAGGTTGTCCTACGTAATTGTTTGTTCCGTAAATCGCCTGAGGATAACCGTAAACTTGTTTCATTTCTGCTTTGTCGATTTTGCCTGATTGCGGACATAGTGCAGTTGATGGAACTGCAGGTTTGTCACAAGAGATGTCGTTTTTGCATCCGCAGTCATTTTTTTTCGGCGGACAATCAGGTGTTTGTTGTTTTTTGCACTTGCAATCAGGAAGTGCTTTTTTACATTTCGAGCACGTGGTTTGTGGTGTTTCCACAGGGCAAGCAGGACCCGTTACAACTGGCATTGGTTCTGCCGGTGCCGGAGTGCTGCACGGGCAAGCTGCCATTACTGTTGTCAAGGAACACGTTGATATTCCAACGGCAATCGCAGCTGCCATAGATAGTTTTTTAATTGACATTTTTACCTCCTTGTCACTTTGTTTTGCTCGTACCAGAATTAAATTCTTGCAAAACAAACATATACCAGATTATGTACTTTTTGAGGAGTTTAAAACATTAGCAAAATATCCTATCTGACTGGATGATATTAATTTGCTATAAATGTAACAATTACTTTAAATTTGGCAAAAATTTTCTTTATTTTGTTTTTATATATATAAGTAGTATTTTGTGTAGTATAGGAGTCTGTGTATGTTTAGTAAAGAATTTATGAAATTTTTGTTTGAGTATCAAAAAGAAGACTTTAAACAAAAAAGACAAGATTCCAAAACAATAACTTTTTCTACCCCTAAAAATGGTAAACTAGCAGAAGTATTGGTTATGGAAGGTAAGTCCTGTAATTAATTTAAAGCAAAAAAAAGAGCCTAAAGAAGGCTCTTGGAATGTAAACTTGAATTCATTCCTCAAAATAGTGAAGTGTGAAGTGTGTGCTTAAGTCTTTGTTGTTTCTCAATAAGCACTTCCTCGTGTTTACATGTATATAAAGTATTTTTCGTATATAAAATTGCTATATTTTATATTTATATCTTCACAATTTGTAACACAAAGGTAAATTTAGCCATTGTGGCTTATACTAATATTAAATACAGAGATTTATAATGAGGTTACACTATGAATATATTAGTATCAAATGATGATGGAATTGCCGCAAACGGCATTCGAGTTTTGACCGAGGTTTTATCAAAAAAGCATAATGTCTATGTAGTTGCTCCTGATAGAGAGCGCAGTGCGGCGGGACATTCTTTGACTATTCATACTCCGTTAAGAGTTGAAGAATTAGATAGCGGTAAAAATGGTGCCCAAAGAGTTTGGGTTACGACAGGAACTCCAGGTGATTGCGTTAAAATCGGTGTGAGTGTTTTATTGCAAGGGGATGAAAAGCCTGATTACGTCATTTCCGGTATAAATCACGGTCCGAATTTAGGTACTGATATTTTTTATTCAGGCACTGTCAGTTGTGCTATGGAAGGTGCAATGTTAGGTATTCCAAGTATTGCAGTATCTTTGGCATCTTTGAAGGCAGATCATGAAGATTTCAATTTTGCAGCTAGATTTGTAACTTCTTTGGTCGATAAAATTTCTGAATTTCAATTCCCTAAGAAATCGATATTAAATGTGAATATTCCTGGTTTAGAACCTGAAGATATTGCAGGCGTTGCAATTACGGAAATGGGTGCAAAACTTTTTACAGATGACTATGAAAAAAGAGTTGACCCTAGAGGTAAGGTTTATTATTGGCTTGCAGGAAAATTGATAGATGAACCTGTCGATGCTCCAACAGATATTGCTGCTGTACGTAATAATAAGATTTCTATTACCCCTATTACTTATGAATTGTCCAAAACGGAAAATATTTCCGAATTATACAGAATTTTGTGCAGTTCCGGCAGTTGTAGTTGGTATTAATTTTTTGTTAATTTTAGAAATAGGGCTTACATTTTTGCTCAACATAGTTTATAATATTAGTAGGGATATTATATGTTTTAAGTTGGCTCTATTTATTCTTCTGCACAAAATTATGTAGTATCATATTCGACGTTCTTTCATAGGTTTTTCCCCTGAAACGCCCTAAAACAAGTTACTTTCAGCGAACACTGTTTTTATATATTAACAAAACTTAATAGTTTATAATCAAAAAAGCAATTCTCACAAAAAAAAATACTTTATATAAGAGTACATAGGAAAGAGGATTAGAACAAATGAAGGAACAAGAATTAAATACCATTATGTCAGTAGTTTCAGACCCAATCGAAAATGTTTATAAAATCGAATCATACAGAGATTTGGAAGAAATTCAGAGAATAATCAGAATATTTAATATTTCTGAAGAACAGCATAATAAGCATACTATGTTATCAATCAAGAATCTAGCAACATTGCATCTTGTATTGAGTAACAACTAATTCTTGTTCATGCATAATTTTCGGTAAAAGTTAACAAAGACCTTGCGCAATGTAAGGTCTTTTCGTTTTGTTTAGTGTTGGAACAATTCAAGAATTTCCGGAGCGAATAATAAAACGCCAATCAAAACCGCAGTAATCGTAACAACCATAACCGCACCGGCCGCAATATCTTTTGCCATTCCGACCATTCTTGAGTATTTGTTGTGAAAAATTGCATCCAGTGAAAATTCTATTGCAGAATTAAACATTTCGGCTGAAATAACAGCAGAGATAGTTAATAAAAGTATGCATATTTTTGTAATTGAAAAACTAAAACATATTGCACTGGCAAGAACAAATGCCCCTACAAACATGTGTATTCTAATATTTCGTTCACTTTTCAAAGAAAGTCGCATTCCCTTGCGAGCATTTTTGAATGTGTTTGAAAAATTTTGTTTCTTATATTTTGTCATAAATAATTCCTATACTTTCCAGAGCCTTCTTTTGATGAGTAACGACGAATTGAAAATCTTCTTCTGTTTGGTGATCGAAACCTAATAGATGCATTATGCCGTGACTTATTAAAAATAACAATTCTTCGTCTTTTGAAATCCCTTTCTTTTGAGCTTCATCTATAACCCTATCTAATCCTATTATAATCTCTCCTAAATTAATTTCCATATCAAGAACAAATCTTTCATCTTCATCAGAATCTGCAAAAACTGCAAATGTAATGATATCAGCAGGATAATCTTTATTTCTATATTCTTTATTAATTTCGTGGGTTTTTGTGCTATCGCAGAATAAAAAATCAAAAGAAATGGATTCATATTCCTGATTAGCCAAACAAGAATTTTCATAAATTTCAGGTGTATCCAGATAATATTGAAGAATTTGACGAGTTTTATTTAAGAGGTCTTGAGTGTCCGGTGACCAGTTTTCAAAAATATTATCTATGAATAAGTTGCAATCTATCATAAATCCTTGTTCCCATTGTTAT
>CASELF010000011.1 GCA_949288725.1 uncultured bacterium | reverse complement strand
GAAAAAGCAAAACTCAAAGAAGAAAAAGCTCAGGCTAAATTGGAAGCTCCGCAAGAGACTCCTGCTGAGTAATTCGACCTTAGGTTTGAATTTTGAGGAAGGTGGCGAAATCCATCTTCCTTTTTTTGTGGATGATTTTTTTTGTGGCTAATTTTGTCTAAGAACAGAGAGGAAGGGAGAGAGAAGGAAAGAGAGAAAAAAGAAGGAGTGAGGTGTGCGGATAGGAAAGGGTGAGGAAAAAGAGGGAGAGAAAATTTATGCTGGAAGGAAAGACGGTGGGAAAAGTAGGGGTAGATTAGATAAATGAGGTGGAGTTTAGAAGAAATGTGGGGGAAAAGGTAAGGAGATGGGGAAAGATGACGTGGACAGGGTAAATGTGAACTGGATAGATAGTTGAGACTAAAGAGTGATAGGTGGAAAGATGATAGGGACGAACTTTAGAGGGAAAATGATAGGAGGGAGGGATATTTATATTGCTCAAGTTTTGAGCTAGTAAAAATAAAAGATGTAAAAAAATTTAGGTATGAATTAAGCTAACTGGAAAGGGGAAATAGAAGCTAAAAAATATAAAGCAAAGGAAATTTCCTATAGTTTTAGAAGGTTTATGAGATGGCGAAGTTGCAGATATTTGTGCAAGATATGGCATATTGCAAGGCTGTTATTACAAACTTGGGTCCATACATTGGCGGATCGAAGTTGTGTGAAGTGAAGGGGACGAGGGGGCGTTTGCTAAGAATTTTAAGTATGTGGATGTTCTGTTTTAATTAATATTTTTTTGTTGACAAAAAAATGTAATTTTGTACTATAAGGGCAATTAACTATTATTGTTTAACCTAATATTATTTTTTATATGGATTATTTAATTTATGTTTTGATTGCGGTTGTTTTTATTGCTGCTATCGCGATTTCGTTTTTATTTGTGCGCTTAAACATGGTAAAACGAAATTTGAAAGCAAACGAAGGAATGTTAAATTTGTTTCTTCGTAAGGTGGGGCAAGAAAAATGCCGTGAGATTCTCGAAAATTTGCAAGATGATATCGGTCACCGCGAAGTTATTGGTTTTGCCGATGACGCTGAAACTCTTAATGAGAAAAATTTGGCACGGAAAATTAACTTTACGTTTTTTCCTGATAAGTGATTTCCTAGTATTAACTTAAATTTCTTTTTTATATGTATTTATCTTACGATGTTTTAGGAATGCTGGGTTGTATTGTTCTCATCATTCTTGTTATCATGAGTTTTAAGCTTGTTCATGCTCAAGCAAGTGAGGGAATGCTTGATTTGCTACTTCGCAAGCTTGGGGAACAAAAGTGTCATGATATTCTGGATGATTTAAAAGAGGATATTGCTCATAATGAAGTTAACGGTACCGGTGATGATACTGAGGCTATTCATAAGAAAAACTTGGCACGGAAAATTAATTCTATGTTTTATACAGATTTTTGGGCTGATTAGTCTTTTCTGAGTTGAATAATGAATTTATTGTTTCACTTATAAATTACTATAATTATGACCATAGAATGGTTTTTGTTTGGTGTGATTATTCTTGTTTTTGTTGTGTTTCTTGGGCTTCTTATCAAAAAAGGAGAAGACTTGGAAAATTTTAAGCAACTTTATAAAGAGAAAAGCGATAAAGCCATTGTTTATTACGAGGCGATGCAAGTGCTTATTCAAAAGTTTAATCAACAAGAGTTGCAAGTGTATTTGGCGCAGTTTGAAGACATTGTCAGTGCATTATCTCTACAAGATGATGCGGAAAATAATGACATGATTGAAATTTATCGTCTGTTGGCGGATGAGATAAAACTCAGGCTCTCCAGTTTGGATGAATGATTGAAAAAAAGTCTCAGGAACTTTATGTTCTTGAGGCTTTTTTTGATGATGAAATCATCAGATAAATCTTTTGAGTTCTTTGGTATGAAATCTGTCGTTGGGTATAACTATAAGGTGTTGTTTGATGGTAAAGGGTGAAGTTCCGTTCATATTGATGCATGGTTTCAAAGGTTGGAG
>CASELF010000010.1 GCA_949288725.1 uncultured bacterium | reverse complement strand
ATATCAGCAAAATATCATATTGAACAATGAAAGACAAGTAGCAAAACCAAAACAGAGGAATTTTAATTCCGACCATAAGCACAACAAAAAAGCACCTCAAAGGGTGCTAGAAAAAGAGATTGGTGCGCTAGGCCGGAAACTTACCAATATCTTCCAAATCCCTTGAACAGCTTAGCTTTGCTTAAATTTGAAAAAACAAATTTTTACAAATGCTATACACTTTGCAATACACTTTTCGCATATTTTTCATTTTAAACCGAAAAAACTAAAAAATACACACTTTTTTTGCTTAAAATTGGTAAAAATAAATAAATTTTCACCAGCCTATTCATTGCAAAATGTTTTGATATTTTCAATCATGTATAAGGGGATATCATACAAACTATCAGTTTTCTTATAGTCTGCTTGAGAAGTCCGCACAGCATATTGAGGAGAGTATTTATCCATATATGTTTTGAGACTTTTGGCTTTTAAATTTATGCCTGATTTTACTTCAACAGGAATGACTTGGCTATTACACTGTATGACAAAATCTACTTCTGCGTTACCGGAATCATTCCCCCAATAAGATAATTCAACACCATCTATTGTTGCCAATTCTTGCATAACATATTGTTCAGTGATTGCGCCCTTAAATTCTGTAAATAAATCATCTCCTTCCAATAATATTCTTCTATCAAGTTTACTCATTGCAGACAACAAACCAACATCTAGAAGAAATAATTTGAAAATATTATCTTCAAGATATCCTGTTATTGGTAGGTATGGCTTACTTAGTCTTTTAACTTTATGTATGAGCCCACTGTCTACTAACCAAGTAATAGCATCTTCAAAATCTTTAGCTCGTCCCTTTTCGACAACCTGATTATAGATAAATTTCTTATTTTCTTTGGATAATTGAGTAGGTATCGCATTCCATATTGATAAGACTTTTGGAAGAGTTTGCTTTGGAATATGTTTTGAAAAGTCGTTGCGATAATCTTTTAATATTTGTTCTTGGATATCACGAACTTCTTGAAAATCTTTATTTTTAACAAAACTACTGACAACCTCAGGCATGCCACCGATATACATATATTGTTTAAGATAGTTTAGTAATTTATCTTTGAACGGAGATAAAATTTCTAAATTATTGTTTTGTATTTGTTCAACAAGTAAATCTTCACCAAGAGCAGATAAAAATTCCATAAAATTAAGAGGATATAATTCCATACTATCTACTTTACCAACCGGAAAAGAAACCCCGGAGTGTAGAGTTACTCCAAGCAAACTACCAGCTGCAAGAATGTGATATTGAGGCATTTCTTCATAAAAGTATTTTAAAGCAGTAATAGCTCTAGGTTGAGCTTGTATTTCATCAAAAATAATAAGTGTATTAGATGCATCTATTTTATGCCCGAGTTCCAATTCCAGTCCTAATAACAAACGATTTGGGTCTAAATCTACTTCAAATAAATTATGAATTCTGGTATTACGTTCAAAATTTATATTTAAGATTTCTTTGTAATAATGTTTACCAAATTCATTCATTAGCCAAGTTTTGCCAACTTGTCTGGCTCCATTTATAATCATGGGTTTCCGATTGTTTTTGTTTTTCCAATCGACTAATGTTTGTAAGGCAAAACGTTTCATATAAGGACCTTTCTTGTTAAAAAAAACACTTTTTCTTATGAAAACACAAATAAACTATACACTTTTTCTTACGAATATTTACATATAATATACACTTTTCTTTATGAAAGTAAATGAAAAAATGACAAATTTTTTATTTTTAAGATGATTTAATTTAGTAAAATTATTTTCGTAGCAAAATGTTACCAAGAACGTGAGTTTTAGGGGCTCGCGAACGGGAAAATATACCGCATAATATAAATAGTTAATGAGTGAAACAACTATTTATGAAAGGAAAAACAATGTGGTATGTAAAATTAAATAATACAATTCTTCCAATGCCTTATCAATATTTTAGCGATTGCCTGGCTGAGTGTAAAAGATTGCAGTTGGTTATGGTGGCTGTGTTTTCCGAGCCGGTGTTTGTTGGCTAATTGGTATAAAGGAGATTTGCTATGTTAAAAGAAACTTCTCTTAGTGTTGCTAGGCGTGAGCCGCAGGAACACTTAGTTGTTCGCGCAAGTAGGAAAGCGGAGCTTTCTGTAGCGGCGCAATTTGAAAATTGGTTGTTAAACAATAATTACAAACCTACCACCGCTTTTGATTATCAAGGAAGAATTGAAAGACTTTGCCGTAAAGAAGGTTACACTTTGTCTCATTTGGTTGCAAACATCTCTTTAATTTTGCCTGAATATGAAATTAATGGTAAAAAATCAAGTTATGGTAAAAGAAGCCATACTTCAGTTAGACAAGCATTAAGACGTTTTAAGATGTTTTTGATATCAAATAAACTCATTGAAAGTGCAAACTAATGACTGATATCAAAACATTAAATGATATAAATGCACATTTTGGGGTAAAATTTTTATTTGAATACAATGTTATTTTATAGTATAGTTAGTATCAGTTAGCCAATAAATCATCGGAGAAGCTTTATGCAATATTTAAAACAATTAGACGACT
>CASELF010000009.1 GCA_949288725.1 uncultured bacterium | reverse complement strand
TTTTATCGGCAAAATAATAGATAAGATTTATTTGAATCATCCGGGCTGGCAGGATGTCAGAAACAGAAAGAATAATCTTGTAAAAAATATAGAAGAAGCGGTAAATTTAACTTTGGAAACCAAAGATAGTGCAAGAATTTGCGATATAGCATCAGGCCCTGCCAGATATATAATTGATATTCTTACAAAGTTTAAAGGGAAACCGGTAAGTGCGGAACTAAGAGATATTGATATAAGATGGCTTCGTGAGGCTAAAGACAAAGCTCTTGCAAATAATGTAGATGTAGATTACAAAGTTGCAGATGCGCTTAAAGAAGAAGATTTTCAATTTGACAAACAGCCCGATATATTTGTTGCGTCAGGATTTTATGACTGGTTTGACGACAGAGAAACAGTAAAGAAATCTATGCAACTGATATATAATGCTTTAGCCAAAGGAGGATATTTTGTTTTTTCTGTGCAGGCAGGTCATGTTGCATTAAGTTTAACAAATAAAATTTTCAAAGATTTTAATAACCATCAGCTAAAAATGGTAACCTGGGATATGGATGTAATCAATTCTATTTTAAAAGAAATTGGTTTTTCGGTTATTGTTATGAGATCTGATGATGCGGGACATTATCCTGTAATTTTAGCTAAAAAAGTTTAATCTTGTAAAAAACAGTTTGTAGGTTGGGGTTTCTACCCCAACAAAAAGTGTCCCCAAATAATCAAACCATCTGTAACAAGTAGCCAAACCATGTGTTCTTTTACAGTTTGATGTGATGGAATTGCCGAATGCAAAACACGAAATTGCCGTTAAAAGCGAACGAGCAAGACCGAATCACAACTTTTCATATTTTAAAAGCCCCTTATAAATATGGCTTTTTTAGTAAACATTCTGGCTATTTCAAGCCATTTGATTAAAATTTTGATTAAGCAATTTTTTGCTGTTCCTATAAAAAATTCGACTGATAAGTTTATTAGCGTCATCACCAAAATTGTTTTTAATAGCATTTTTTATATTTCTTATATTAGCGTCATAAGCCCCTTGTTGCTTAAGAGCTTTTTCTCCAAATACGCCCAAAGGTGCATCCGTTCCAAACAAAAGACGGCTTGTCATATCACCTTTTGATGTGTGCAAAAGTCTGTCAATTACATCTATAATGTTTGGTTTTAATGGGTTGTCCCAGTCTACCCAAGCTAAATCCGCATATAATTTAGCATCATCGTTTTCAATAGATTTAAGAAGTGTATTTATTCCGACTTTATGGGCCTTATCCCCGCCTAACCCCATATGCCCGAGTACAACAGGAACATTAGGGAATTGTTTTGCCGTTTCATAGATAAAATCAGGATCTGACACACCGTTTCTAATAACATTTCCTGTTTCGTCAGATAAAACTTCACTGTGAAACAGGCAAGGTTTGTTATATTTTTCAGCCAGCTTCATATATGGTAAATACCGCACATCATTTGCGGCTAAATCCAGACAAGCAGGGTGAAATTTAAGTCCCTTAATTATCTCGGGATATTTATTTAGCAATATTTCAATATTTTCTGCTGAACCGTACCCCGGCTGACATACAACAAAAGGTAAAAATTTTTTATTTTTTATTGCAGATTTTAATAATAACAAATTGCCGCTAATTTCATTCTTCAGCGGTTTATTATTTTTTCCTGTTTTAATGCAATCAAGATTTGAAATTATAACTTTATCAACGGAATCTTTTCCGCTATTAAATTTTTTACTGAAAAAATCTATAACATCTTTGCAGGGAAATTTGTCATAATTCCATTGGCCGCAGTGTACATGTGCATCAATTATTTTACCTTTAAAATTCAAATTAGAATTATTACCAATT
>CASELF010000008.1 GCA_949288725.1 uncultured bacterium | reverse complement strand
TTATGTTCTATAAACATCTTCCCAAAAGTTTTTGCCAGCAATACAGGAACAGCATTACCTACCTGTTTGGCTAAAGCTCCAAGACTATTGCCTTCAAATACAAAATTATCAGGGAAAGTTTGCAGTTTAGCTGCTTCTCTTACACTTAAAGCTCTGTCTTGTTCAGGATGACCATATCTGCCGTTAGAAATATTTGTACACTTAGTGGTAAGGGTTACGGAAGGTTTATCCCATTCAAGTCTGCCATAGACATCTGAATGTCCCTTATGCTTTTTATGACATTCAAGCATTAATTCTTCAGGCCAATCTTTTCTTCCCTGACCCTCTTTGATACATTTTATTCTTTCTAAATTTAATTCGGATAGGGCAGCAGCTCTGTGATTAGGGAAATTTGTATTTTTGCATTCTTCACCATGTTTTAATACTGGGTATTGCCCGTTTCCGATAGCATCTCTCACTGTTTTAAACGGTAGCAATCCCGGTTTTGTACCGTATTTTTTCTCAGGATAAGTTAATTCACCGAGTTTGCTTGCAATTAATACTAATCTTTTTCTTCTTTGTGGCACACCATAATCTTCGGCGTGTACTACCTGAGGAACGGGAACATGATAGCTCATGCTTTCAAGTTTACTGATAAAATTTGGTAAAGGTCCGTCCTTATCAATTTTTTGCAATCCCGGTACATTTTCGCATAATATAAAATCCGGTTGACAATCTTCTACAAACCTTAAAAACTCACTTAAAAGATTTATGCGTTCATCTTTTGAATCAAATCGTTTTTTATTCTGTGTTGAAAACGGCTGGCATGGTGCACATCCACAAAATAAAATACGATTTCCGCTATTTCTGTATTTATCTACTATATTTTTAATTCTGGTTGTTTCTACAAATGTTATATCATCAGGTATTGTACCACATTCCGGTTTTATATTTCTTTCAAAGGTTTTTAATGCTTCTTTATTATTATCCAGACCCAAAACTATATCCATACCTGCTTCTCTAAGACCTTCGCTTGTCCCTCCGCAGCCCGAGAAGAAATCAAATACTTTAATTTTGCTCTTTTCTTTATGCATAGCTATACCTTCCTAAATTTACTTTATATCAAAAATGGCGAAATAGCCAGTCTCTTTACAATTTCCTATATTTGAAAAATATAGGCTTTATATATATAAATTTAATGTATATTTACAAAATATTGACAAAATGTTTTAAATATAAAATAATTAATATGAAATAAAAGGGGTATTGCGTGGAAGAAACCAGACGACAACGCTTTAAAAGAATTGCAGGAGCAAGAACAAATAAAATTTTAGATATGTTAAAATTGCTGGGCAATTGCTCTAATACAGGAAATTATGAATATTCAGAAAATGATGTTAAAAAAATTTTTAATGCAATCGAAGCGGAAGTAAAAGCATCAAAGGCTAAATTTATAAAAAGCACAAAAAAGAATAAGTTTGAACTGTAAGGAGAATATATGGCGAATGCAAGATGGGATTTTCCCAAATTAGGCGGCGGGCAAAAGCAAGGTTATACAAACAGTGGTATAGAAACATTTAAAGGGACTGAATTACTTGATAATTTAGCAAGAGAAATATGTCAAAATTCATTAGATGCAAAAGATCCTGATTCCTGTGAACCCGTAACTGTTGAATTTAAATTAACCACGATC
>CASELF010000007.1 GCA_949288725.1 uncultured bacterium | reverse complement strand
TGAATTTCTTTCCATGCGGAAACTTGAACAGACATTATTTGCACAAATTTATTTGTAAAATCATTCTGGTATTTTCTTAATCTTCTTTCTTGTTTATTTATCATTGTAATTATGTTATTTTCCGATTTCTACTGCTCTTTGTGCCATTGTTTTGGAAATATTTACGACTGCAAGGTTAGCCTCATAAGCCCTTTGTGCTACAAGTGCATCTGCTATATCAACCATAGCATTTACGTTTGATTGTCTTATATATCCGTTTTCATCTGCATCTGGATGTCCCGGTTTGTATATTTTTTCGCCTAATGTTGGATCTTCTATTACTCCGGAAAACGAGACTCCTCCTTGTAGATAAGATAATGTTCCAACTCCAAATACATCTTCTTTCATTGCATTCATTACTCCTTGGAATGAAACATCATCAACGGCATTCAATACTGGGATTTTTCTCACATAATTTGGGGTATCTAAGTTTGCAATGTTTTTTGCATGGATATCTATTCGTTTTCCATGCACTTGCAATGCTTTTGCTCCCATATCTATTGTGTCCATTATACCCATTTATATCACCTGCCTATCTTATAATTTATTTTCCAACATTTATAACTGTTTTCATTTCAGTTACTATGTTTGTCATTCTTCTTGTTGCCATTGAATAGTAGATTGAATTTTCTTGCATTTGCAAAATCTCATTACCTACATTAACCGGTTCTCCTGTATCATCAAGTGTTATTGCTGATGGTCCAAGTTTTTCGGATAATTTTGTTTCTAGGGGACTATTCATTGAACCTAAATATTGTCCGAAATTTACATCTTGTCTTATATAACCCGGGGTATCAACGTTAGCAATATTTGAACCTAATGCTTTTTGTCTTTGTGCGATTAAGTCCATCATTAGTGATACTTTGCCCATACTGTCTAAAGATGTGTACATTTATTTTTTTACCTTTCGTTAGTTATTATGCTTCTCTGATATTTATTGCTTTGTTATACATTGAATCTGCAAGTTTTATCATCTGCATACTTGCAAGCATTGAGGCATTTAATCTTAGTAGATCTGTTGCTGAATTGTATATGCTTACATTGGAAGTTTCAAGATTGTTTTGCCTAAAGCAGTCATGGTTTTTGACAAGTCTTGCTTCTCCTGCCTCTTCTGTCGGTTTCATTCGGTTCATTTCACCTTGCTCCATACCTGCAGGGTTATCAAATCTTACAAGTGGGATTGTGCCGATTTTTTCTGCTTTTGGTCCTCTTGTGTCGTATGAATAGACATCTCCGTTTTCTTTTATTTCAAATTTGTAGCAGTTTGATGGAATTTTTATTCCTTCTCCGACTATCCAACCGTCGCTTGTTGTTAGATATCCGTTTTTACCTTGCTTGAATGCTCCGTCTCTTGTGTATTGAACTTCACCTTCAGGAGATACTACAGGAATATATCCGACACCATCTATTGCAACATCATACGGGTTGCTTGTTATTCTAATGGAACCTTGTGTGTAATTTGTTCTTACTGCACCTGTTAAATAGCCGTCTTCCTTCATAATCTGCTCAAATTGAACATCTTTATAGCCTGTTGTTTGATAATTTGACAAATTATTCGCTATTTGTCCAAATCTTTCAAATTGAACTAATGCATTGTTTGTTCCTTTTTGGATTATTCCTTGTAAGTTATACATTTTTAAACCTCTATTTATTATTGACTTAATTGCGTTATTGTTTTACCTAATACAGAATTTTGAAGCATAAACATTTGTCTGTTTGCATCAAAATTTTTGATATATGGCATTACCGACATAAATTCTGTTTCTAATGATACGTTTGAATATTCACTGTATCCTTGTTTAACATTTGGTTCTAATACTGCCATACCATTACTATCCACTACTCCTATTTGTCCTATTAACATTTGTTTTTGTGTTTGTGGATTAAACATTGTAATTTTTCCCCTTGAATCAATTTTTACTTGTTTCAAATCTTGTGGGATAAATGGGAAAATTATCGATGTTCCGGCGCTTGATAATACTTTAGAATTTTCTAACGTTACAAGTGTTCCATCTTTGTCAATTTGAAAACGACCATCTCTTGAAAGTTTTATTCCATTTTTTGTTTGTGTTTGGAAATATCCTTTATTTGCAAGCGCTAAATCTAATGGATTTGGTGATATTGCAATACGTCCGACTTTATCATCTCTTGTTGTTGATAAGGCATGTACTCCTAAAAATTCTGCAAAAGATGATACAACGGCTTCTTTTCTTTGATATCCGACTTTGTCAAATCCGCCGATATTTTCGTTACTAATACCTATTATCTCGCTATCAAGGTGCATTGCCCTTATTGATGCGGTCAAACCACTGTCATTGTATTGAATTCCGGTATTCATTCTCATTTTACTACCTCTACATGTTATATTATCTATATCGTCGGATTTTTGATGCTTTTCATCAATGTTTTTGATAAAAATCATCCGTTTGTATGAGATTTTGTATATGTATATAATAATTTTTTTTTACATGTCAAATTTCCCTCAAATTATTTGAGGTTTTGATTGTCTAAGATGTCAAGTTTTTAAGATTTTATACGACTTGACAAAAAAAATTTTATATGTTAATATGTGAGTGGGGTAAATGTATATTTATAAGTCTTATCATATGATGAGACTTTCTTTTTCGCTATTTTTTACATATACCCGAAATAAATATTTTTTAACGGATTATTTTTGACGTGTTGTACCTGTCTGATATCCTGGAACAAGTAATGCAAGAGGTATTACTCTTCCAACAATTGAACCAAATAATGAACCTTCATTCATCATTGTTGCGGCCAAGCATAAATCATCAACATGTGGTGCAAAATCAGATACTTTTATATCTCTTTCTACTTTTTTATGGTACAAGTGATTATTTATAAAATTAGAAACTTTATTTCCTAAATATATTCCTGTCCCAAGAAATGCCAATGATCCTACTGCATTAGGTAATTTTTTAGAAATGGCATTAATTACAGATACCAGACGTCCTGATTTATTTTTAATTTGCGGCATCATGCCTTCTATTTTATCTTGGTATTTTGTATAGAGTTTAGCACCTGCTTTTACGCATTCTACAGGAATAATAACATTTCCTAATATTTGGTTTAATACTTCTCTTCTTTTTGCTTTTAAATTTGATTTATCATCTACTATTGAACCGCCAACAAATCCTCCGACTACAGAGCCTGAGGCTACAGCAATAATTTCGGATGGCTTGAATTCAATAGCTTTATCTTGTGGAGCATATTTAAAAATTGCCCAGTCTTTTATTGGAGTTTTTAATATTTTTAAAGGATTTAGTGAAAAGCCCTTTTTAGCAGCAAGTACTGCCATTACAGGTGTCATACCGACAGCAGAAGATAATAGAATTATATTCTTTTGTTTTCTTGTTAATGGTGGTATTTCTTGTTTTATTTGTCTGTTGCCGTTATTATATTGTGCTCCAAGTCTGTTATAGATGTCGCTTAAATTATTTCCGATAATCATATATTTCTCCATTACGATTATAACAAAAACAAACATGATAAAATTTGCTATATAAATAATATTAAATTTAAAAATTTTTACATAATTATTATGAGTTTTGCGTTGTTCAGGATAAAGTGTTATCATTACTCTTTTGTAACAAAATATTACTTTAATATTATTTATAAGCAAAAAATTTTTTGAGGAGTTTTATAAGAAGGGAAAGAAAATTAAATTCATGTCAATAAAACCTATAAATCCGATAAAAATACCTATAGCAAATACACACATGCCAATGGCAAGAAATTTCGTTGCCAAAATGGCAAGTGACGGATTTTTGCCTGTAATTGCATTGGAAGCGTTTGTTGAAAGCGGAAGAACTTATCAGGCATATAAAAGAGGCGGTTTTGATGAAGCAAGAGAAAGAATTACAGAAGAATTTTCCGGTGCTGTTTTTTGGTTGGGCGGTGTTACTGCTTTAAATTGGCTGTTTGAAAAAATTGGTCAAAAACTTCTTAAACTTCCTAATATTTTTGTTGATATTGCAAGTGATGATGTTCGTAATCCGCTTGGCAATTATCTGAAAGATGTGAAAGTGCTTGAAAAAACTATGGCTAAGTTCAAATTTATCAAAGTTATTTCAAGTATTCTTCTTGCCAATGCTTTTATTGGTTTCTGTTTACCAAAGATAAATCAGGCAATTACTCGTTCTTATCATAAAAAACAAGATACTGAAAAGGTACAGAATAATCCAAATCAACAAAATAATACTAATAAAACTTTCTTTGCTACACCTTCTATGCAAAGTTTTGCACAAACTAAAGATGAAAAAGATAATAATAAAGATGTCTCTTTCGGTTTGAATTTATTATCTATTGCAAATAAATTTGAAAGTGACAGAAATTATAAATTGCTTTCTGTTGATGCCGGAACAGCATCAGGTAGAGCTATTTCTGCAAGAAATAACGATGAAAGAGTTGAAATATTATTTAGAGATTTAAGTTCAATTTACTTCTATATGTTTAATATGGTTAATATGAATAACTGGTTAAACAAAATTGAACAAAATGGAAATGGTACAAGATTAGATCCTGTTTCTGCTGAATTTTCAACTAAATATATGGAACAATATCTGGTTAGCAAAAAGACTGATAAGGTTTCTGTTGAAGAATTTGCTAAAGATATGCTTGGTAAACAACAAGATATTCCTGAATCATTAAAAGGTAAATTTGCCGGTAAAAATATTAAGATTATTTCTCTTGATATGTTTAAAGAAGAATTGAAAAATCTTGTTCCTGCGGAAGATTTAAAATACTATGAAGAAGTTGCTGAAAGAATGTCTAAACTTCAACCTGAGTTGAAGGGTAAAGCAATCTTGACTGCTGGTCAAGTGAAAGATATTCTAAACGGTGGTCATATCAATAATCCTGATTTCTTACAAGAATTCTATAAAAATAGATTTGGTAATAAATTTATGGATAAATATTCTTATGTCGCTCAAAGTGAATTGGATAATTATAAAAAAGAACTAATAGATTATGTTCAAAAAGTTATTGATACTGCTAAGAAAACTAATGCAGGTGAAATTAGCGAAAAATTATTGCGCAAAGTATCTAATAATAACTTGAAGATGAATGCTATTAACTGGGGTACAGGTTTTGCAATTTCTGCATTATTCTTATCTACTTTGATTCCGAAAATGCAATACTTGATTACAAAATTGAGAACAGGTTCAAATGATTTTCCTGGCACAGAAGAGTACAGAAAGAAAAGTGCTTAAGGAATTTGAAAAGGGAAAATGGGATTAACCCTCACCCTAGCCCTCTCCCATCGGAGAGGGAATAAAAAATAGAATAAATTATTCCATTTATAAATTAAAAATATTTTCACACAACACAAGATTTGATAAAAAACTCCCTCACCAGTGGAATAAGGTCATTGTGGGGGTTGATTAATTCTCCCTCTCCTGTGGGAGAGGGTTGGGGTGAGGGTCGGTTTTTGTATTTTCTATATGTTCAATAATTTTTTGATAAACACCTTCTATATTATTATCTATTTCATTATTCCAAAATCTTAAAATCTTGTATCCGACACTTTGCAAATATTTTGTTCTATTTTCATCTGATAATATTCCTTCTGGGGTATTATGCTGTCCTCCGTCTATTTCTATAATCAACTTATTTTCTTTACAAACAAAATCTACAACATAATTGCCTATCGGATATTGACGTCTGAATTTATATCCTAAAACTTGTCTGTTTCTTAAAATATTCCAAAGAATTTGTTCTTGCGGCGTTTGATTTTTGCGTAATTTTCTGGCGATAATATTTAACTTATTCATTTCAAGATTATATCATAGAAATAAGAGAACCCTCACCCTAACCCTCTCCCACAAGAGAGGGAAGAATTTAATCAATCCTCACCCCAACCCTCTCCCACAGGAGAGGGAAGAATTTAATCAACCCTCACCCTAGCCCTCTCCCATTGGAGAGGGAGAATTAATCAACCCTCACCCTAACCATCTCCCACTGGTGAGGGAAGAATTTTACAACGTTTTGTTATTAGTTTTCCTATAATATTGGAAAGGTTAAACTTATTTTCTGTGATAATTTTGTTTTAATTCTTCGATACTATCTGCACCGTATTTTAACAAGATTTCGTCTGCCAAAACCCAGGCAACTCTTGATTCTGCTACTACTGAGCATGCTTCAACTGCGCATACATCTGAGCGTTCAAAATGTGCTTCGGTTTCTTCTTTGGTTTTTGAATCCACTGTTTTTAATGGTTTGCGCATTGTTGGTATTGGTTTCATTACTCCATAGACAACCAGTTCTTCTCCATTGGTCATTCCCCCTTCTATTCCGCCGGCATGGTTTGTTTTGTGGGTAATTTCACCGTTATCAATAGTGATTTCATCATGGTAGTTACTACCTTTATAACCAAGTGGATTTGTTCCTATTTCAACTACTTTTACTGCGGGAATACTCATTACTGCCTGGGCTAGTTTTCCGTCAATGCCCCTATCCCAGTGAACATGCGAGCCTAAGCCTATCGGTAGGCCTTTATATGTAACAACAAATTTACCGCCAATAGTGTTACCTTCTCCGCGCATTGAATCAACTTCGTCTTTGAAATTATCCGGGCAGCATGATGAACCTATTTGTAAGACTTGTGAACAACCTTCTATGTCTAATTCTTTTAGTAACAATTTTGCAATAGCTCCTACTGCTACTTCTATTGCTGTTTTTCTAGCACTTGAACGCTCTAAAATATTACGCAAATCTTGTTGAGCGTATTTTATGCTACCTGCATAATCTGCGTGTCCCGGACGATATGTTGAAAAACTTTTTTCATCTGTTATATCTTCTGGGGCTACACTCATTATTTTTTCCCATGAAGAAAAATCCCTATTTTTTACTATTAAAGTAATTGGTGAACCTATTGTTTTTCCAAATCTCACACCAGATGTTATTTCTACGGTATCGGCTTCTATTTTCATTCTTTCGCCTCTCCCATAGCCTTGTTGTCGTCTTTTCAGTTCATTATTTATAAAGTCTATATCTATAACTACTCCTGAGGGCATGCCTTCTATTATTGCGGTTAGGCATTTGCCATGACTTTCTCCTGCTGTTAAAAATCTGAATTTGTTCATTATTTAATTTTTGTCCTTTTTATCTAAAAATGCTTGAACTTTAGTTTGCATCATTTCTTCTGTTATTTTCATTCCGGAGTCGGTGTCTTTAACTATTTGATACATCTTTAGCCAATATGTTTCTTTTGATGGTTGGCGTTCTGCTGTTATTTTTATACCTTCCGGAACTTCTTGTGCAATTATATTTCTATATTTATTGCGGTACTTTCTAAGTTTAGCAGTTTTTTGTCCAAGTTTCAATTCTTTAAAATATCTTTTTGTGGGAACTACAACATCTACTACTTCGCCTGTCGGTTTTACTACTTCTCGAATTATTTTGGCATCTGATGAATACATATCCAGTAAATTTTTATCATAATTGTTTGCATAATCCATGTATTTTACAAAAAAATCCATTGCTTCTTTTGGGGTTTCTGCTTTCACAGTTAAGTGGCTTAAACATAATATACTGATTAGGGTTATTATTTTTAGTACCGGCATGACTTTTCCTCCATTTTTTGCAATGTTTTATTCTTGGAAGATAATAGAAAAATTACACCGCCTGACAAGGTAGAAAATTTTGTGAATTTTTTATATAATTAAGTGGTTATGAAAAAAATTTTAATCGTCGATGATGTTGCCGGTTGGGTTAGGTTTCATCAAAATAACATTGAATATTTAAATCTTGAAGATATAGAAATTGATACAGCCTATAGCGCTAAAGAAGGTTTAGCCAAGGTTGAGGCAAATATTGATACTCCGTACAATATTATTTTTACTGATTTGCAGATGGAAAGTGATTTTTTGCCTAAGTTAGCAGGTGAATGGTTTATTGAGCAGATAAAAACTTATTCAAAATATTACAAGGATACAAAAATTGTAATAATTTCTGCATCACCAAGAATTGAGCGTATTGCCCAAAATTACGGGGTAGATTTTATCTCTAAAATTGATTTGAGAAATTCTGATGCAAATGTTTATAAAAAATTTTTAGCATAATTTATCTTTTATCAATTCAAAATCAAGGTTTCCGCCGTTTCGGCCTACTCCGTTTTTGGTAACATCTATTGAGTATGCGCCTAAATTTATGGCAGATAATGTATTTTCATAAGCATGACCGCTATTATTATGAGCGTGAAAACTTATTTTGTTATAACCTAAAATTTTTAACTTGTTATAGTATTGTGGAATATCTGATGGCAAAAGTTTGCTATAACTGTCTGCAAAGTACAAACTTTCTAAAATATTTTTCTTATCCCACATATATAAGTATAAATATCCGTCAGCCTCTATATTGGTAACATCCATTAGTTGAAGAAATACCATATAACCTTTTTGATAAAGATTTTCTGCAATATTCAATGCCTGAGGAATTTTATCAGGATGAACTGCAACTCTTACAAAATCTATATAATCTTCTGATTTCCCCGGAAAATCTTCTGGATTATATCTTGTGGTATCAGTCATTATACCTAGTTTAAGATTTTGTTTTGATTGATAAAATGGTTTTAATAATTCTGGTGTGCAGCGGTAAAATGGCCCTTTATCTTCTGTATCATGATAATTTCTGTAGCCGATTTCGTAGTATGAAATATTATTTTCATTCAAAAATTTAATGTGATTTAAAATATATTCTTCATCAAAATTCCAATTACTCGTGAAACCGCCGTCTCTTGTTGTGCAATCTAAAATCTTTATCATATTCAAATTGTACCATAATTTTTGAAATTTTAACAAATTCTTTTGCCATGGTGGATAATTTATTTTTAATTTCAAATATTTAACATGATTATATCGAAAGGAGTTTTTACATGCGAACTAATACTTACCAAGCAGAAGTTATAACCATGAAAAGTTTGAAGAATTTGTTTATAGAAATGACTGCCAAGAATTGCAATATGCACTGTAAACATTGTTATATAGATTTTCCAAAGTATAAGAAAGTTGAAGATTTTATTAAACTTGATGTAATAAAAAATGCTATAAATGAAACAATGGATGATAATATTGAATGTATATATTTGACAGGGGCAGAACCTATGACTCATCCTGATTTTAATGCTATATTAAGGTTTTGTCTTACTCGTTGCAATGTTTGTATTTGTACTAACGGGTCGTTTATCAATGAGAAAAAAGCAAGATTTTTGAAAAAAGTTGAAGATGAATCAGCTTATGAAATTTGGTTTAAAATAAGTTTAGATCATTATGATGAATTAAAAAATGACAGTATTCGCTACCGTGGGGCTTTCAGGCATGCGGTGTTTGCGGTGAAACATCTTGTTAAATACGGATTTATGCCTATAATAAATGTCACTAACTATTATCATATGTCTGAAGATGAAATCTATCAGGAATATTTGAAAATTTTTGATAAATATAATCTTAATCTTGGAGTTGCTAATATTCAAATTGTTCCATATTATGATAGAAATACTTTAGAAGAAACTGTTCAATGCGATAAAATTCCTGACAATTTGGATTGTGTTTATAGCAGAACTTTGACAACTTCAGGGATTTATACTTGTCCTTTTCTTGCAAATGATTATAGAGGACGCTGCGGAAGTTCTTTTGCTGATTATAATAAAAGAAGTTCGCTTGAAACGAACTTCTGTAATATCTGTTTAAATTCTAAAAATACAATTTTTGCAATTGACTTTTCAAAATTTGTCTAACTATTTTTTAGCATATAATTTTACTTTGCAGTTTATTAACAAAATCTTTTTGTTCTTTTTGTATGGAACAATCTCAATTTGTTGAATATCTAAGAAATGTTCATGTTTATATAATTCTTTTAAGAAATTATCATAATTAGTATAATTTGCAATCATTTCGATATTCAAACGTGCAACGTTATATTTGTCTCCTGCATTTTGAGCAAAAGCATCATCTGCAACATCTTTATCATATTCATATTTGATAGATCTGATTTTAATCTTATTTGCTCTGACAAGTTGTAAAATTTCAGAAAATTCACCGGCAATGGCAGCCTCAGAATCAAAACCTGCCATTATTGGTTTATAAAACGGCTTGTCTGCATTTGAAGCATCATTTTCTTTTTTGTTTGCAGCAGCCTCAGCAGATTTTATCTCGTCAAGTTTTGTTTGAGCCTGTTGTAATTGCTCTTGTTTTGCCTTGATATCGCTTGACATTGAAGTATAGTTTCTTATATTACCAAATACTTTTGGTATAAAATATATTACTGCCAATAATGTTAAAAAAAGTAATGCTATTGGTAATATAAATTGTTGTAGTTGTTTATTGTCCATATTATATCCTTTAATATTTACACTTTAATATTAGTTATTTTATATTTGCCTCTTTTTATTCTGAAGCGTTTGTTGTATTTGTTTGTTGCTGCTCTGCATTTTCTCCTGTATTTTCTTTATCCTCTGCAGGTGCTAATTTGTTTATGTATGTTTGTAATTGAGCATCACTCATGTTAGTAATTTCAAATATGTATGGAGCACTGTCAAATGGTGAAACTGTATCATTTACAACTTTATCCAATGAACCGGATCTTAATCCCAAATTGCTTACTCTCAAATTTGAACTAACCAGAGAATCTTTTAGATTTTTGAAAAATACGTAAACATCTTCAACAGAATCAGCACAGCCTTTTATTGCAATAAGACCATCATCACCTGTTATAAAGTATGTTAAATATAAATCTTTTGGTATAGATTCTCCTAAAGCAGCGTATGCCATAATCTTAATTCTGTTATTTTTCAATGTTTTTGCGATTTCTTCAACAGAATCAAAAACGACTTTTCCTTCTTGAGCACCTTCTAACTGTTCTGTTTCTGCTTGAACTGCTGTTATTTGTGTGTCAATTTCTGTTGCTTTTGTTTGAAGATTTCCTACCATCTTTTCTGTTGATGAAGATGCAAAGTATAATAAACCCGCAACAACTGCCAAAATAATAAATGATATTACTGTTGCCACTTGCGGAGTCATTCCCATAAATGTTGCAACTTCTTCAGGTCTTTCTGCTGCTCCTAAAAAGTTTACATCATTATTAATCAAACCTGATGGTGCCGCTGAACCATATGCACTTAATGATACTTTTACTTGATCATCCGGTAGTACATTCAATCCGAAATTAGCCAAAGGTTCTTTACGATATTGGTTATCCTCTACCGCTATTGTTTGACCGCTAAATTGTAAACGCTCTTTCAACAATTCTGCTGAAACTAAATTTGATTCAGATATGATTACAAGTGAACTTGATGGAGAACTCATTAGGGCAATTTGAACAGAGTTTTCTATTTCAGTATATGCTTCTTCTCCTTCAAATGATTTTAATGGCATTGGCTCTTCATAATATTCTAGAAGTCTTTTGCCTTGTAAACTTAATAGTTGATAACCACTGTTATTTACAACCATTAATGACCATGAATGTCCATCATTTTCCATTTGCTCTTTAGCAAGTGCTGTTACGTATAAACCTTTCAAATCTGCAAAGATTGAACATCCTACACTTACTAATACTGCACCCATTTCGGCTAATATACCTTTAATTTGTTCAATAACTTCTTCTTGAACTGCGGTATAAAATACGCTTCTTGAATCTGAATTAGTAGAAACTTGTGCATCAAACCAATATGGTACAGGATTTTTTCTTTTGAAAATATATGATTGTTCTAATTCACCGATAACAATATTAGTAATTGCATTATCATCTAAAAGTAATTGAATACCTTCTTTTAAACCAAACCATACTGTTGGCAAATTCAAGTGAACATTAACTTTTGTCGGGTCAATATTTCTGCTTTGAAATAATTCCATTAAAGTGTTTTTAAATGTATCATAGTTTGCAATTTCTCTTTGCGCATCATTATATTCTAATGGAGCTTGTGCATATGTTCTTATTGCTCCTGAATTATCTATTTCTAAGATTTCCAATCCGCACGCAGGTGATACTGATACATAAATATCTTTTCTTCCCCCGCCAATTCCTAATAAACTGTTTAATGACATATCTACCTTTTCAATTTTTTACTATTATCTTTTTTTATTATACAATACTTTCTATAAATGAAAAAAAGTTAACATAAATTTACACTAAATGGAGGATAAGCATATAATATGCATAAACTAGTCGAGAGTATTAACAAATTGAAAAAAGCAAAAAACGCTATAATACTGGCACATTGTTATCAACCGGTTGAAATTGATTTGGTTGCGGATTTTGTGGGTGATTCATTAGCGTTAAGTCAACAAGCGGCTAAAACTGATGCTGATATTATTGTTTTTGCAGGTGTTTTTTTTATGGCTCAAACTGCTAAAATACTTTCACCTGATAAAAAAGTTTTCTTACCTCAAATTCATGCCGGATGTGATATGGCTGATATGATTACATATAAGCAGTTAATGGAGTTTAAAGCCAAGTATCCTAATATTCCGACTGTTTGTTATGTAAATTCTACTGCTGAAGTTAAATCAGAATGTGATATGTGTTGTACAAGTTCTAATGCTGTGAAAATTGTTAAAAGCATGAATGCTGATAAGATTTTATTTCTTCCGGATACTTATTTAGGTAAATGGGTTGAAAAACAATTAGGTAATGTTGAAGTTATTACTTATCCTGGGTATTGCCCGACTCATGCAATGATAAATGCAGAAGATATTGAAAATGTTAGAAAGAAATATCCAAATGCGCTTGTGTTGGCTCATCCTGAATGTCATACAACAGTTAGTGATATGGCTGATTATGTTGGCAGCACAACAGGAATTATGAATTTTGTTAAAAACAGTAAAAATAAAGAATTTGTTATTGCCACAGAGCAAGGGGTTACTGATAGATTAAAACGTGATTATCCGGATAAAATTTTTATTCCTATTAAAGAAAATCTTATCTGTCCTAATATGAAAATGACTTCTTTAGAAGATATTTATAATGTTTTGGAAAATGAAACAAATGAAATCACAGTTGATGAAGAAATTGCTCAAAAAGCAGTAAAATGTATTGATAGAATGTTGGAGGTTTCAAAATAATATGGAAACACCTGATATTATTTATGGAAAAAATTCTATTATTGAGGCGCTTGTTGCCAATAATAGAGAAATAAATAAAATTCTTATTTCCAAAAATATTCATACAGATACAAAGATTAGCAAAATTAAAGAACTTGCTCAAGAACGCGGGATAATTTTTCAATTTGTAGCGAAGGAAAAATTTCAACCTTATGCCGAATTTAACCACCAAGGGGTAATCGCTCAGATTTCTCCTATAAAATATATGGATTTGGATGAGTTTTTAGAAAATAAAAATTATGTTAATTCATCACTGGTAATTCTTGACGGGGTAGAAGATTCTCATAATTTGGGAGCAATAATAAGAACATGTGTTTGTGCGGGTGTTGATGGAATTATAATCCCTTCCAGACGTAATGTTCAGGTTAATTCAACTGTTGAAAAAATTAGTGCCGGTGCTATAAATTATATTCCAATAATAAAAGTAAATAGCCTTGTTAACGCAGTCCAAAAGTTAAAGGATAACAACTGGTGGATAATTGCAACAGATGCAAGTGCAAAAGATAATTATTATGATGTTAAATATAATGATATGAACTTTGCAATCATCATGGGGGCAGAACATGCAGGAGTTTCAAAATCATTGCTAAAGGCTTCTGATTTTATTGTCAAAATTCCGATGCAAAACAGTTTTAATTCTCTGAATGTTTCTAATGCTCTTAGTGCAATCATCTTTGAAACATTAAGACAAAAATTGAAAAACAATAAATAATGTAATTAGATGAGCAAATGAATATTGTTTGGTAATATCATAGATGATAATATGATAGGAGTGTTTTGTGAAAGAAGAATTTGAATCATTTGGAATACTTACAGATGATATATCTGATGAGCATGTGGATTTTAAAAAACTTCAAGAACTAGAAACAGAGCAAGAAGCAGAAGATGGTGAGGATGTACTGAAATCAGTAGAAGTTCCCAGCGTCCAAGAAAATATAGTTTCCGTAAGTTCTGATGATAGTGTTAAAATATATCTTAGACAAATAGGTAAAATTCCTTTGCTAACAACAGAAGAAGAATTGGACCTTGCTAAAAAGATTCAAGAAAATCATGATGAATTTGCTAAAAATGTTTTGGTAAATGCAAATTTAAGACTTGTTGTTAGTATTGCTAAAAAATACATCGGACGCGGATTATCTTTTCTTGATTTAATCCAAGAAGGTAATGTCGGACTTATTAAAGCCGCAGGTCGTTTTGATTATAAAAAAGGTTATAAATTTTCGACCTATGCAACTTGGTGGATTCAACAGTCTATAACAAGAGCAATTGCTGACAAAGCAAGAATTATAAGATTGCCTATTCACATGATTGATTCAATAGGCAAAATAAGACGTGCAACCATTGATTTGACAACAGAATTGGGGCATACTCCAACTAAACAAGAAATTGCATATCGATTAGGTTTGCCAGTGTCTAAACTTACTGCGATTATCAAATCCGCTCAATCAACTGTTAGTATGGATACCCCTGCATCAAATGATGAAGATGCATCAAAAATTGCAGATTTTATTGTCGATAAATCAACTATTACTCCTGATGGCAAAGTTACTCATGATAATTTACTGCAGGATATAAGACAAATTCTTAATCAATTGAGCCAAAAAGAAAGAGATGTACTTATTCTTCGCTATGGGCTTGATAATAACGGCATGAAGAAAACTCTCGATGAAATAGGTTCTCAATATGGAGTTTCAAGAGAAAGAATTCGTCAAATCGAAAATCGCGCGATTGCTAAATTGAAAAAACTCTGTAAAAATGAAAAACTCCATGATGGTTTGATGAATTATTTCGGTAGTTAAATTTAAATTTTAAAAAAGAGAAAATTATATATTTTCTCTTTTTTTCGCTATTATTATTTTTCTTTGTATTCTATTGAAAATCCAATTATATCTAAAATCGCTCGAACTTCTTCAAAACGAATAGTTCCTTTCGATAATTTCTTAGATAAACTTTGCACTGTTACAATATTTTCTTTTGTCGATAATCTCTTTGCTACTTCGGTCATTGTTATTGATTTTTTGGCTAATAACATTTTTATATCTTCACGTATTCCCATATTTTACCTCGTTTTGCAATTATTATACTTTTAGAGGTAAATATTGACAAGAATTAATAAATAAAAGACCGATAAAAATATCGGTCTTCAAAATATGCTTTTATTATGTTTTTATTTATCTTTTTTAACGTCATCTTTAATTACTATTAAATTATTCATAATTTTCATTGCACAAGTAGGAAGTACAACATGTTCTAATCCGTCTGCAATACCAATAATTTTGCCTGCACCAAGAACTACTTCTTCACCTTTGTACATGAATTTGTAATCTGTGTCTCTGTCTGAACGAATAGTAATTTTTTCTGCCATAAATTTCACCCCTTAAATACTGGTTACAGTATGCTATTATAGTATATTTTTTACCAAAAATCAAGGGTCAATCTATAATTTATAATAGTTCTTTTAAGTAATTTGGCAGTGCAAAACGTGCATTATGATATTCTTTATTATAGATTTTGCAGGTTGGAATAATTTCTGAGGCACGTTCATCGTTGTAATATTCTAACGGTTTTACATCTACAGAACAAAATGCCCAAGCCCAATATCCGCCAGGATAGGTTGGAATATTGGATGTGTATGTTGCAACATTTGGAAATACTTTTTTCAACAAGTTATACATCTTTTTAATTTCTTCTTTATTGGTAAATGGTGATTCTGATTGAGCAACCATTATACCGCCTTTTTTCATTGAATTTTTAACGTTTGTATAGAATTCTTCTGTAAATAAACCTTCTCCAGGACCCATAGGATCTGTTGAGTCAATTAGAATAATATCAAACATATCTTTTTTATCTTTTATATATTCTATTGCATCTTGGACTAAGATTTCTACTTTTGGGTTATCCAATTCGCAAGAAATTGTTGGCAGATATTTTTTGCAGGCTTCAATAACCATTCCGTCAATTTCGCATAGAACCGCTTTTTCTACGGTTTTATGTTTCATAACTTCTCTGATTGTTCCGCCATCTCCGCCGCCAATTACAAGGACTGTTTTAGGATTTGGGTGCTGCATCATCGGAATATGTGCTATCATTTCGTGGTAATGGTATTCATCACCTTCTGTTGTCATCATCAAATCATCCAGAGTTAGGACTCTGCCTAATTTTGAATCTGTTTCAAAAACTTCTACCTTTTGGAATGGTGATTGTTCTGAAAATAGAACTTTTCCTGCTTTTATTGCAATTCCGTATCCTCCCGGTGTTATTTCGTGATAGTAGCCATTTTCTATTCCGTTTTTCATTGAGTGCTTCCCTTTCTTAATTGTAGTGTATTTAAAAAAAGTTACGTAAAATAATTACGTAACTTGATTTTATCATATAAAAATACCATTTCAAATTTTTAGTTATTTTTGAATTATTTATTTCCTAATACGTGGATATGAAGGTGGAAAACTTCTTGTCCTGCTTCTTTTCCTGTATTAATTTGTGTTTTATATGCTTTTAAACCTATTTTTTTAGTAACATCTTTTACTGTTTGTAAAAGTTCTGCCATTAAATTTTTATCTTCCAATTCATTCAAAGATGGAATATGTTTTTTGGGACAAACCAAAAGGTGAATTGGTGCTTTGGGATTAATGTCGTTAAATACAACTGTATTTTCGGTTTCATAAACAAATTCTGTTCCGAAATCTCCATTAATTATTTTGCAAAAAATACAATCTTCACTCATTTTTACCAACCTTTCTTTGATATTTTATCTTAATTTTTTAGCAAGTGATAACCCTGCAGGAAGCGGCAAAACCACATTTTCATAATCCGGATTTGCATTGATATCATCTATAAATGTTTGAACTTTATTTGCATGGGAAATAACATTATCACAAGCAATATATCCGCCAACTTTCAGATGTGGTGCAATTAAATGGAAAAAGTCTATATATTGGCGTTTATTTGCATCAATAAATGCAAAATCTACTTCAAAATCTTCCGGAAGATACTCTAATATTGTTGCGGCATCACCTTTTCGGGTTGTGATAATATCATCAACTTGGCATTTTTTAAAATTTTCTTTGGCTATATCAAGTCTTTTATCATAAAACTCAATTGTAGTTAATTTCCCGCCTGTTTTTTTTAGGGCTTTTCCAAGCCATATTCCTGAATATCCGTTTGAAGTTCCCACTTCTATAACGCTTTGTGAGTTGGAATCTACTATCAAATTGTACAAAAATTCTGCTGTTGTTCTTGAAATATTCCAAAATTCTTTTTGAGTTTTTTCAAGTTCTTTTAATATCTCTTGTGTTGTAGTGTCAAATGTTTCTATCATATTATTATTTTATTGTTTTCACCTTATTTGTAACAACTATTGTTCTAACCGGTACATCTATCGGACTTGTTTTTATTACTTCTTTCAAATCCATATCAATTACTGAATACAAGCCTGATAGGGCATTGGTAATCATTATAAGATTACTGTTTGCAACAGGTGTTATATTGGTTGCAAATGCGTTTGTGTTTAGATATAGTTTATCTGTTATTACATCATCTTTAGTATTCAAAACTTCTACTATATTATCTTGAGCACATAGGATAAACAAATCATCATTATAAGCATACATATCAACAGGTTTTGCTGAAACTTCAAATTCTTCAATAAATCCGATTGTATCATAATCAACTATTGCTATTCTGTTTTTTGTTCTGCTTATTATGTATATTTTCCCGTTTTCGTATGCAATTTTAGATATATTTGGAAAACTTCCGATATTTTTTAATAAGTAATTGTTATCAAGTTCTATTGCCCATACGTTGTTGGTCTTTCTATCAACGTAGAATAATTTGGAGCCGTCTTCACTAAGTGTGAATTTTTCACATAACCCGTTTACTTTTAATTGCTTTTTTAAGGTCATTGTGTCAAGGCTAAATACATATATACTGGAGGCTGGACCTGATGTTATATAGGCAATTTTTTTGTTTTTATCAATTATTATTTGTTCCGGTTGGGTTTCAAAATTTACTCGTTTTATGACTTTTTCATCCATTAATGAAATTATATTCATTGTTTTATAGTCAAAATATGTTACAAGTAAAAATTCATTATTAAATTCTTTTAAATCATTGATTACGTGTTCTTGTTCAAGTGCATATTCAGGAACTTTTGAATTGGATTGAATTACTTGAATATTTTTATTTGCTCCTGTTGAAACGTAGAATGTCTTGCCTTTTAGGGGTTCTACAGGTGTTGTACCTGCTTTTTTCTTATTCCTTGTATTATTTATTCTAAGACCTGTTTCTTGAGTCACCATAACATCAAGATTACCGATAATTCCCTTTAAGTTTTCAGGAATCATCAGTCCTTTGGGTAGTAAAATATCTTGTGGTAACAGGGCTGATGTAATTTCATCAGGCGGGTTGGTCATATTTATTACTGTTTTTTTGCCGTTTGTATTGATTACTTTTAACAAGGCAAAATTGTTATTAAAAATTATCATATCAGGTTTTTGTTTCATTGTAGTTCCGACAGGATAACTGTTTTTGATTGTCAAAGTGTCACTTGTTTCGGATTTTGCAGGAAATAATGGCAAATACATGGTTTTGTCAGGTAATAGTATTGCCCCATCAAAACGAAAATTTGTTTCCGGAAAATCCTTGTTTATAAAGTCCTGCACTTGTTTGGGAACTTGTGCTCCTAATGCTGTTGTACAGGTTAATATAAACATACAAATTAACACTATAATCTTTCGCATACTACTTAAAAACTCCCTTAACTCTTGATAATATAGATTTTTGTGGTTTTTTACCGCCGTTGAGATAATATAATTCTTCGTATAAGCGTTTTTCTTGTTCACTTATTTTAACAGGAATTTTAATTTTTACAATAACAATATGATCTCCTCTTTGAGAAGGTTTTGTTATTATTGGAATACCTGCACCTTTGATTTTTACAATATTACCGTTTTGTATTCCGGCAGGAATTTGTACTTCTTTTGGTCCGTCTAGGGTTTGTATTTCGACTACATCTCCCAGTACGGCTTGTGCAGGCAGAATTTCTAATTCTGTAAAGACATTTATTCCTTCGCGTTTAAAGTATTTTGAAGGTTCTACGTGAATTACTACAAACAAATCACCTTTTGGACCGCCGTTTTTGCCGCAATCACCTTCTGAGGATACTCTTATTTTAGACATATTGTCTACGCCTGCAGGAATTTTAATTTCTACTTTGCGTTCTTTACTTATTATGCCTTGACCTTGGCATGTTTTACAAGGTTTTTCGATTATTTGGCCTGTTCCGTGGCAGTGTGGACAAGTAGTAATTTGTGCAAAATTCCCTAGTGGTGTTCTGGTAACTGTTTTTACTTGACCTGAGCCGCCGCATTGAGGACAAGTCTTTTTGCCGGAACCTTTTTCGGCTCCTGTTCCTTTACAGTCAGGACATAATTCCAAGTGTTCAAATTTGATTTCTTTATTTATTCCAAATGCGGCTTCTTCAAATTTTAATTTGATATCATATCTTAAATCATCCCCTCGCTGCGGTGCATTCGGATCAGGTCTTCCGCCAAATCCAAATCCGCCAAATCCGCCAAAGAAACTTTCAAATATATCGTTCAAATCTCCAAATCCGCCAGCAAATGGGCCGTTTGTATCAAAGCCGGCATTTCTTAATCCGTCTTCGCCATATTGATCATAAGTTGCTCGTTTGTTATCATCTGATAGCGTTTCGTAGGCTTTGCCTAATTCTTTGAACTTTTCCTCCGCATCCGGTGCTTTATTTACATCGGGGTGTAATTGCCTCGCTTTTTTTCTGAAAGCCGATTTTATTTCTTCCTTTGAAGCATCTTTCGATACTCCTAATATCTCATAGTAATCTGCCATATCTTTTTATTTTACTTCCTTTTGTCAACTCTTTACAGAAGAATTATTCTGCTGTTGCTACATTTACAAGAGTCGGTCTTAATACTTTATCTCCCATTTTGTAGCCCTTTTGTAATTCTCCTATTACCGTATGTTCCTTGTGTTCACTTGTTGGGGTTTGCATTACTGCTTCGTGGTAATTTGGATCAAATTCCTCCCCTATTGCTTTTATTTCTTCCAAGCCAAGTTTTGTTAATATTTCACATACTTGTTTGTGTACTAAATTGAAACTTTCTTTAACTTTTTCGCAATCTTCAACTTTTTCTAAGGCTTTTTGTCCTCGTTCAAAGTTGTCTAATACTTCTATTAAACTTTTTAGTGCATTTTCTGTGCCATATTTTAGTAAACTTTCTCTTTCTTGCGCTTGACGTTTTCTGTAATTGTCAAAATCTGCCGCAAGTCTGATATATTGTTGATTTAGTTTGTCGTATTCTTCTTGAAGTTTATTATTTGCAGAAGTAGTTTCTGCAGATTCTTCTTTTGGAGCAGAATCTGAAGTTTCTTCTTCTGTAGAATTTTCAATATCTTCTTTTGTTTCCTCGTCTTTTACGACTTCTTCATTTTTGAACGGATTTGAATTTTCTATTGCCATAATATTTCCCTTCTAACTATTGTACATATAAATATATTATAAAATATGAATTCGATTTAACAAGTTAAATTTATTATTTTTTAATAATTGCAAGGAAAATTGCCTGATTGGATTAATTAGTTATTCATATTTTTATTTGATTCGTTTTAGTATAATTTTTATATCGTCTGGATTGTTTAAATTTCCTTTTATATTTACTCTGAAGAATTGGAATTTGCATTTTTTTGTTTCTATCGGTGGAATTTTCGCTAATTCATTTTTATATATTTCCATGGATTCTTCAGGTCGTAGAACAAATTTTAGTACCCAACTCAATGGTAGGAATAGTACTCTAATTCCTTTTGGGGCTTCTTTGTCATATTTGCCAAAGATATTCATTTCTGCATCTTGTTGAATAATATTATATTTTCCATTGATATAAAGTGACATAAATTTTTGTTGGGAAGTTATGTTTATATTTTCCAAGTATTGGTTATGCAAATCAAAAGAACCTCTGATATCGGAATTTAGTGCTTCTTTTCTTGTAAAATCAATGTTAGTTAAATCGTACATACTAATTTTACGTTTTTTATTTGCTTTGCCTAACATAAATTCTGTGCTGCCCAATTGCGGTAAAAAGCCGTCTTCCATCTCAAAATCTATGTGTGCCAAAAACTCTTGCAAATTATCTTTTGTTTGCAGGTGTAATTTTGCTTGGGCTATTCCTTGAATTTGGTTTTGTAAATTGAATAGTTTTTCGGCTGCTATATTGGAATCGATTTCTCTTGCTGAAAAATCTATTATTGATGAGTTATCATTGAAATTATATTGTCCTTGTGCGGAAAGCATTCCGTCTGCAAAAAGGACTTCGGGCATTGTGAAATTGAACAATGAATCGTTTAAACTTCCGAATAATTGAATATTATCTAATTCTAAATCATCAAATAGAAATTCTTTTACTTTGATATTCCATTTTTCAATAGTCATATCTATTTTCGTGATTTTAGAAGATACATTGTCAATTCTGTTCATAAACATTGCATGATGTTTAGAAATATTTGTGTCGATTGGTTTTTTAGATTTTTTATTTATTATAAATTTTTCGATAAGTATTTCCATATTATGAACTATGAAAATCCCGTCAAGGCGGTTTGCTACTGTCATTTTGCTTTCAAATGGCTGGAATTTATATCGACCTTGGGCTATGATGTCTACTCTGTCTAAATTTGCATATACTTTGGCTGAGCGAACATAAAAATCGTTGAAAATAGTTTTTACGATTTCAAAGTTGCCTGTGATTTTATCATTGATAAAGTCATATTTCAGGTTTCCTTTGAATTTTCCGCCATTGACATATTTTCCAAATGAGCCCGCAACAGATACAGGTGCGTAATTTTGAGTTTTGCAGGTTACAAATTTTGGGGTAAGTTTTCCGTTTTGTTTTATAAATAGTCCTTCCCCTTTTACGATAAGTTGTTTCTCATTAGGTTCAAGAATATAATATTCATATTCTTGAAGTTTTAGACCGTTTGGGATTTTTATTGTTTTGGCATATAGTATTCTTTGTTTTTTGCGAAGTCCTAAATAAGCGTTTTTGTATATTGCATCAGATCCTTTATTTAGTTTTAGGTAGTATTTTACTTCCGGAATTTTGTTTTGAATTTTATAAATTACTTTTGCATCTGCTGTATTTTTTAGATGATATGTGTCAGGAAGATAGGTTTTTATCATTTTTTCAGTTAGAGTAGATGTAACTTTTCCTATTACAATTCTTTTGGGATTTAATAGGTTTTTTATTAAAAGTGAATGATAGACTTTTTCTCCGCCTAAAAGGCCTTCGGCATTTGAAGTAAGGGTATTATCTTTTAAGATAAATTCTGCATTTTTAAATGAAATAGGGACGTTAAATAAAACACTTTTGGCACTAAGATTTTTTGCCAGAAGTTTGCCTGAAATATCATTATTTTTTACATATAAATCAATATTTATTTGTCCTGAATAATCTTTAAAATTTTCGATGAATTTTTTGCTTTTATCTTTTGATTTTTGATAATATAAAAGTGTTTGGAGTGATTTGTCAACAGGAATATCTTTTGCTTGAAGTGAAAAATCATTAGTTTTATCTTGGGCATAAACTTTTCCGTTAAGATAAAACTCACTATTGTCTGTATTTAATAGAAAATTTTCAGCATATATTGAATTATTTTCGATATAGAAATTCCCTTTTTGTCCGATTTCAAGGTTTTTCGAAATCTTAGGAATTTGATAGAATGCTTTAAATGTCAAATTTTTTCTTTTGGAATTTTGGTTTTTTAATTCCAGATTTTGAATAGATAGTTTTTGATATGGTTGTTTATTTAAAATTATATCAGTCTTATTTATCACAATTTCAGGAAGTTTTGAAAGGGTAAAAGGTTTTGAGGTTTTGCTTTTTTTGAGTTTTGATAAAAATTGTTGGATTAAATTGAGATCAGCATATACGGATTCAATTTCAAGATTGGTTGCAGATAAATTTTTTATATCAATTTTTGCATTAGTATTATTTATTTTTAAGGCTGTTTTGTTATTTTGAGGAATTGAAAGTTCTTTTAGGTAAATATTAGCATTTAATTTGGGGGTAATTTTTATTTTTATGCCGTTTATGTCAAGGTTTGCGTTTGTTTTGTTTTTTATTATTTGTTCTATTTTATTATTGAATATTTGAGAATTTATTAATGCCGGAACTGCGTAAATTATCCCAAGGTATAGCGCAATTATTATCAAAGAAGATGTTATAAATACTATTAAGAAACCTTTGAATTTTTGCATATCCCCAAAAATATTTCCTTAAATTTTAATGCAATAATGATAGCATAAATAATGTATTTTGAAATAATCACTTGTCTTATATTATTGCTAAATTTTACAAATTTGTTTGAAAATGCAAAAAAGATTATAATTTTCAAAATATGAATATCTTATTTTTACATAGAAATTTTCCTGCCCAATTCCGTTATATGATTAAGGAATTGGTTAAGAATAGAGAAAATAAAATTGTTTTTATAACAAATAATGATTCACATAAAATTCCGGGTGTGATGAAAATTCAGTATCGACTTAAGCGCGAAGTCCCGGAAAATTGTCACAGATATTTAAGATTTTATGAAGAAGCGATAATTCATGCTCAAGCAGCGGCAGAGGCGGCAATTCAACTGAGAAATTCAGGTTTTGTGCCTGACATTATTTATGGGCATACTTGGGGGCAGACTTTGTTTATGAAAGATATTTTTCCTGATGTGCCTTTATTATGTTATTTTGAGTGGTTTTATAATTCTGTCGGTGCTGATATGGGCTTTGATGGCGAAGTTTTAAGTGTTGATAAACTCGCTAAATTGAGAAGTAAAAATGCACATTTGTTAATCGATTTATATACTTGTGATGCAGGAATTTGTCCTACTAAATTTCAGAAAAAACAATTTCCTAAAGAATTTGATGACAAATTAAAGGTTATTTATGACGGTGTTGATACAGATTTCTGCAAGCCTAATGAAAATGCTATGTTTAAAATTGATAATAAAGATTTAATTTTTACACCCAAAGATGAAGTTGTAACTTACGCAACCAGAGGATTTGAAGCATATAGAGGTTTTCCTGAATTTATGCAGGCGGTTGAAAAATTGCAAAAAAGACGCAAAAATCTACAAGTTATAATTGCAGGTGAAGATAGAGTCTGTTATGGTCCAAAACTTGCTGATACTACTTACAAAAAATTAATGCTGCAAAAACTTGATCTTGATTTGGAAAGAATTCATTTTGTGGGCAAATTACCTTTTGCAAGGTATGTAAATCTTCTTCAAATATCATCAGCTCACGTTTATTTGACATATCCTTTTGTTGCTTCGTGGTCTTTATTAGATGCTATGTCTTGTGCTTGTCCTGTTATCGTTTCTTCAACAGAGCCTGTTATGGAATTTGTCGAAAATAATAAATCAGGGCTTTTGTTTGATTTTTATAATATTGATGAGCAAGTTGAAAAAATAGAATATGCTCTTGATAATAAAGAAAAAATGGCTCCGATTCGTGCTAATGCAAGAAATGTTATTGTCGAAAATTATTCTCTCCATAAAACCATTCCTCAACATTTGGAATATATTGAGTCTATTATCAAAAATTATAAAATACATCAAATGAAGGATAATAAATTACTCCGTGTGTAATATAATCTAAATAGGTATTTTTAACTTGGAGAGTTTATATGGAAAGAATTGTATCAGAAAATATTGATATGTACTCCCCGGAAGTGCAGGAAATGTCTGATTCAATTACTCAGAATTGGACAGAACAAGCCCTTGAATGTTACTATATAAACTGTAATTGCAAAGAATGTTCTATTAGCAGGGGTAATTATTCTTTTATTTGTCAAATGCCCAAAGTTATTGATACTTTATTACAAACGGTTGGGGAGCCGGAAAAAGAAAGAAAAACAGCTTGATGTGAGAAGATTTTGGGTGGAGTTTATATGGGATAACGAAAACCTGCAGCAATTGCTGCAGGTTTAAATTTGTTATTGGGTCTGGTAACCGTTATTCTTTTACTAATCTGTTGTTGTGAAATTCCAACAATTTTGCCAACTGCCATTCTTTGGCTCTTATTTCTTGCATTCTTTGTTTTATCTCTCTTAACTCCTGTAATAGAGTTTCTTTATCTTTAAATTTTTGCGGTGCGTTCACTTGTTGGAAAACTTCTTCTTGTGTATCTGATGTCCATTCAGGTGAAAAACAACCGTTTTCGAAAAAGTCCTTATTACTCATTTTACACATCTCCTAATTAACAACTATTAATTTTTATCAGTAATCAAGGAATGAAAAAAATCCATTAACTTGAAATTCCCATATTTGAATGCTGCTGGTATATTTGAATATTCACTGCGTGAAATTTTATTCAGGGTATCCATTTCTTCTTGGGATAATGAGCCGAAATCAAAACTTGTCATCTCTGCGTAATCAATCATTAAATCTTCTACATCCATAATCTTTTTCTCTGACATATCAACACTCCTTAAATTGTCTGTCTTTTAATCACAAGTTTTATATCGGAGTTTCTCACTGAAAACTTTATATTTCGGCTTTATATTGTTACATATTTTAATAATTCAAATTTGAACCCTAGAAAAACTCTTAAAGATAATTTATACTATAAGTGTAGTAGTAAAATTTTATAGGTAGTATATAAAGTTATTTGGCGTTTAATTTGCCATCTATTTGCAGGATTGTCATTGTAATAATATTGGAATAGAATTGTATAGTAATGTAAATTCTGCTTGTGTAAAATGGCAAATTAAAACTTTGATGATTTTTATATAGGTGAATTATAGGTAGAATCTGTTGAAAAACGTAGATAATAATGAAGAATTGAATACTAAAACCCAAAAGCGCGGTAAAAGAAAATTAACTTCTAACCCAATAGAGCAGGTAAGTTTGCCTATTGAAGGTGTTAAGATGATTTCTGTTCCGCAGGCGGATTCTGCTGTTGAAAATAAACCTGAGGAAATTAAGCCTGCCGTAAAAAAACTTGATAAGCTGATAAAACCTCTTTCTACCAATGATGAAAGCAGTTTTAACAGTATTGTCGAAACAATAAACAATTTTAATACTTCCAGAACAAAGCCAAGAAAATATAATAATGAATATACTTTAAATATTCCTAAAAATGTTGCAAATGCTAATTATTTTGAATTGTTGAAAGAAATTTTGAATACTTTTCAAAGTAATAAAAGTATGATTGAAGTTTTTGGCAAATTAAGCAGTATTTTTATAAGTCAATTAAAGTGGAATTTTGTGGGATTTGGTTTATTTCACGAAAAGTCTAAATGTATAAATTTAAAATTGTATAGCAAAACAAGTAAAACATATTCATCTAAGATATTTCTATCTGATGAAAACAATCCTATAATTCAATGTTTTAAAAGCCGTTCTATTATTGATATGGATGATTTAGGGTATTTGAATATTCCATATCTTATGAAAACAAGTTCTGTTATTATTCCGATGATGTCAATAAATAAATGCATTGGAGTTATGCTTGTCGGGCAAAATATTTCTAATATAAATGTTAATATAGTAAATTTCTTTTCAAATTATGCAGGCATGTATGTTCACAATTCGCAATTGCTTGAACAAACAAATAAATATGCAAACACTGATACATTAACATCATTATATAACCATAGAGGTTTCCAAGAGGTTCTTGCCAAAGAGTTGGAAAAAGCAAATGAAACAAATACTCCGTTATCGGTTGTAATGTTTGATGTTAATAATATTTCTAAGATAAACAGAGAACTTGGTCATGCTAAAGGTGATGAAGTTATTAAAACTATAGCGGACAAGATTAAACAAAATATTCGTTCAAACGATTGTGCCGGAAGATATGGCGGAGATGAAATCGCTGTTATTTTACCTAACACAACAACAAAAGATGCAAAATATTTGGCTGAATATATCACCTATTGTTTGTCTTGTTGTTTTGTGGATGATGTTGGACCTATTAAGGTTTCTGTCGGAATTTCCACCTTCCCTGATTGCACTATATATCAGGAAAAACTTTTAATCTTAGCTGAGCAGGCAATGTTTATATCTCAGGCAAAAGGTTATAAAGAAGGAATGTCAGCAATTGTAAGTTCTTCTGATTTCAATTTCTGGGATGATGTTGCACTTAATTCATTTGCGGAAGTTCTTGCAAAACGTCACTCTCAAATTGGTATCAACTTTGAAGAAGAACTTTTACACAAATTCAATCAAGAAGAAATAATCAACCATAATCATTTGATGGAAATGGTTACATCAATAGCGGGTGCAATAGATGCTAAAGATCCTTACACAAAAGGTCATTCAACCTCTGTGTCAAGATATGCTGAAGCACTTGCAAGAAGTGTAAATCTTCCGGAACATGAAGTTGAACGCATTAAAATAGGTGCGTTATTGCATGATGTTGGAAAAATCGGTATTCCTGAAAATGTCTTGAAAAAACCTGGTAAATTGACA
Organism: uncultured bacterium; assembly: GCA_949288725.1. Lineage (GTDB taxonomy): Bacteria > Cyanobacteriota > Vampirovibrionia > Gastranaerophilales > Gastranaerophilaceae > Zag111. The sequence continues at coordinate 17,678 of CASELF010000007.1, read as the reverse complement.
GATGAAGAATGGGAAATAATGAAACAACACCCTAAAATTGGTGCTGAAAAAGTTATTGCTCCAAATGAAGCATTGCGAGATTTAATCCCAATTGTTAAATATCACCACGAAAGATTAGATGGTAAAGGTTATCCTGAACACTTGAAAGGTAATGAAATTCCATTAGAGGCAAGAATTGTTTCTATAGCAGATGCTTATCATGCTTTGGTTAGTGATAGACCATATAGAAAAGGCTTGCCGATAGAAACCGCTTGTGCAATCTTAAAAGAAGGTGCAGGAACTCAATGGGATCCGGATTTAGTTCGTCAATTTATATCAATTGCGCCTTCGTTGACAACTAATGTTTAAGTTAAGGCAAATAAGTTAGTATTGTTCTTGCTGTTTGTTCAGGTGATTTTGCATACATAACATCATCTGATACAATAATGCGTTTTCCATCGTTGTATATAATATCTTTTATACAATTCCTATCAAATTCTCCAAAAATGAAAATTGGTGCTGTGGAATTTGTATTTGCCCAAGAAATAAGGTCCATACCGACCGGAGATTGAACTTTAGGATTGTCTGCAATGACAGGTCCTAATGAAAGATAATCAGCGCCACAATTTATGGCAGAAATTATTTCGTCTTGCGTGGATACAGTTTTGCCAATAATCGCCTGTGGGCCAAGAAATTCTCTGGCATCACTTATAGAAATATCGTTTTTCCCAAGATGAACTCCATCTGCTTCAACTATATTGGCAATGTCTAATCTGTCATTTACAATGAATGTTGCGCCGTATTCATCACATAAAATTCTTATCTTGCGCCCTAAATCAATAATTACTCTGTCCGGCACATTCTTTTCTCTGAGTTGAATTATATCAACTCCCCCTTGCAAGGCTGAAGCAACTGCGTCTAAAAACATATCTTTTGAATCAAATTTGTCAGAGTTTGTTATAAGATATAATCGCTTTTTTTCTAATTTCAAAAGATTAAACTGCTCTTTTAGTTTACTCCACATAATATATCCCTTATACCCGCTTCACAACTATTATAGCATAAATTCAATCAGGAACAATATTTCTACTTGAGTTAATTTTTATAAAATAAATACAACAAGGTCAGTTCGTATGAACTGACCTTGTTAATATATGTGAGTATAATTTCAAGTTTTTATTATGCTGTAAATACGTCAGCAAATGGTGCATCTGGTTTTTGAATATGTGGTGCTACTTGTGGATATGTTTTTAATGCTGTATTGTATGCTGTCAAGTAGTTTAATGCGTCTTGTTTATTTTCTATAGTATAATTACCTTGCCATTTGCCAAATTCAGGTGCTGCATCTTTATAACTGTCAACTGAACCTACAGGTGCTTTTTTAGTTGATAGTTCTAAACCCATTCCTGCGTATGCATTAATTATATCTAAATCTTTTCTTTCAATATTCTTTTCAAACCAATTAGCACTAACATTTGTCGCTTTTGTTGTACCTTTTGTTTCTGTCTTATTATTTGAATTTATGTTTCCGGTTGTGTTTGTAAATGTTACATTTGCTCTTGTGTTCATCAATTTCCCTATTTGATCCATTGTATCGAATCTCCTTTTCTCACATATACTCGTTTAAGTTTACCGTTTTAATATCCTAATCAATCTTGATTTTCCATCTCTGTATTTATATAAAGTATTTTTGAAATTCAAAATTGCGTTTTGAATGTCATTTGTTACAAAATGTTAACGATATAATCTATATATTATATATATTGTTTAACCCCCATTATTATTGGCTTAAGCAAAATTGACCGTATGGCTAATACCAATTCAGGCTAGTTAATTTTATTATGATTGTAGTTCTTATAGGAAAAATTATGCATAGAAATTACAATATAGTAGATAACAAAAAACTTACTGAAAGAGAAATGGAAGTTCTGCAATATGTAATAAAAGGATATACAAATAGAGAAATCTCAAATATTCTTATGATTACACATCATACTGTTAAAGCGCATGTTGCTTCTATTATAAAGAAAATGGGTGTTAGAAACCGTGTTGAAATTACTGTGACTGCAATAGAACAAGGGCTTATTTCTAATCATCTTCGAGACTTAGAACGGCCATAAATGCTTCTTGTGGAACTTCAACGCTTCCTACAGATTTCATACGTTTTTTACCTTTTTTCTGTTTTTCAAGAAGTTTACGTTTACGTGAAATATCACCACCATAACATTTTGCAAGCACGTTTTTACGCATTGCTTTTATTGTGGTTCTTGCTATTACTCTTCCGCCGATTGCGGCTTGTACGGGAACCTCAAATAATTGTCTTGGAATTATTTCTTTAAGTTTGCTTGTTAATTTTTGTCCGATATAAAATGCACTATCTTCATGGCAAATGACAGATAAAGCATCAACTACTTCTCCTGCAAGCATTATATCAAGTTTAACCAACTTAGACCTTTTGTATTCGCTAAATTCATAATCTAAACTTGCATAGCCTTTTGTTCTTGATTTTAATTGATCATAAAAATCAGTAATAACTTCACTTAATGGAATTTCATAAGCCAAATCAACACGCACCTTATCAAGATATGTCATATTGATAAAAATTCCGCGTTTAGTTTGTGCCAAATCCATTAGTGTTCCTACATATTCATTCGGGGTAATAATTTGAACTTTTACATAAGGTTCTTCAATATAATCTCTATATTGTGCGGCAGGAAGATTAGCAGGGTTGTCAATTTCAACCACTTCACCATTGGTTTTGTGAACTTTATAAACAACAGATGGTGCTGTTGTTACCAGAGATAAATTATATTCACGCTCCAAGCGCTCTTGAGCAATTTCCATGTGAAGCATTCCCAAAAATCCGCATCTAAATCCAAAACCTAATGCACTTGATGTTTCAGGTTCAAATGTGATACTGCTGTCGTTTAATTTTAACTTTTCTAATGCTTCTTTTAAATCGCCATAATCCTCATTATCAACAGGATACATACCTGAAAATACCATTGGCAAGGCTTCTTTATACCCTGGTAGTGGTTCTGTTGCAGGATTTTCAATGTTTGTAACAGTATCTCCGACAAATCTAGTTAATTCTTTGATGGATGCTGCAAAATATCCTACATCTCCGCAGGTTAAATGTTTTACAGGCACTCTTGTAGGTGTTTGATAGCCTAATTCGACAACTTCATATTCTTTTTTAGAGGCCATAAATCTTACTTTGTCACCCAAAGATAAACTTCCGTCAACGATTTTGAAATAACATACCGTGCCTAAATATTGATCATATACGCTGTCAAATACTAATGCTCTTAGTGGTTTGTCAGAATTATCCGCAGGTGCAGGAATATAATTTATAACGGCTTCAAGCACATTTTCAATTCCTTCTCCTGTTTTGGCACTGACAGGAATTGCCATTGAAGCATCAATTCCTAAAATCTCTTCAATCTCTTGTCTTACTCTTTCTACATCTGCTGAAGGTAAGTCGATTTTGTTTATTACAGGAATTATTTCAAGATTTTGTTCTATTGCTAGATAAACGTTTGCAAGTGTCTGTGCTTCAACACCTTGGGTTGCGTCTACAATAAGTAATGCTCCTTCGCAAGCCGCTAAAGATCTTGATACTTCGTAAGAAAAGTCAACGTGTCCGGGGGTATCAATTAAATTTAATTCATAAGTTTTGCCGTCTTGTGCAGTATAGTTCATTCTTGCCGCATTGAGTTTTATGGTAATTCCACGCTCACGCTCAATGTCCATAGAATCCAATAACTGTTCTTGCATATCTCTTTGGGCTACTGTCCCTGTTTTTTCAAGTAATCTATCGGCAAGTGTTGATTTCCCGTGGTCTATATGCGCTATTATACAAAAATTTCTTACATTTTCTCTGGTTTTCATAATTTTGATTATATATAAAAAAAATAATTAGTAAAATATTACAGGTAATTTCAAAATTTGTTATAATTTTGCCAGTTAAAAACCGGTCTTATTCAAGACCGGTTTTCACAAATCTTCTTTTCCTCTCTCCATTTTGTCTTAAGCTAACCCCAAAACTTTTTTGTACCAAGAAAAAGATTCTAATTCTGTACCGTTAAATGTTGTTTTTTTACATTGAGTTTTTAGATAAGTTTCAAATTCATCAACAAATTTGGACTTAACATTTTTCACCTCAGTTTCCGCAATTGTTTTTCCCATAGATTACACTCCTTTACACTTATAGAACCTTTTATATTATACCACAAAAATCATGTTTTTTCTAGTCATGACAACGGCTTTGAATTTTTCTTGTTGTTGTTAGAGTATTTGCATTGTAAATTTTTGTTAAGCGATTTTGTTTTTATAATAATTCATTTTTTAATCTTTTGTCGAAATTTTTAATTTCTTGCTAAAACCTTTTTAATATGCAATAATATTTAATAATTTCGGAAAATGATTTAGTAATTTTTCGAGTTTTGCACAAGTGAAGTTTTTATGCTAAAATCGTAATAAAGAGGGTTTTGTATGAATATAAAAAAGTCAATCTTGACAGGTATTTTGGTTTCATCCATTGGTATTGGCACAATGCCTGCTATGGCGCAAATGTCGCCTGAAGCCAGTGTATTATACCAAGAAGCCTGCAGTGCCGAACATCAGCAGGATATGAAGGAGGCTATTTCTTTACTTGAAAAAGCCGCTGCTATTGCAGGTAATGATACTATGATTTATACAAAACTTGCCGGTTTATACACTGAAATTGGCGAAAATGATAAAGCACTTGAATTGTATAAAAAAGTTATCAGTTTAAAGCCGGATGATGCTTTTATATATATCAGTATTGGTAGTATTTATGAAACTCAGGCGAAATATAAAGAGGCTTTGCAGGCTTATGAAAAGGCTTTGGACTTATTTCCGGAATACAAATACAATTATTACAACATTGCCAATACTCAATATCAGTTGAAAGATTACAATTCTGCTATTAAAAATTACAATGCATTTTTAGAAACTTATTCACAACACACTGAATCTCGTGAAAATCTTGCGGCGTCTTATTTTGCTGTTAAAGATTATAAAAATGCTGTTGAGCAGTATAAAACCTTGTTTGATAAAAATCAAGATAACTTTAAGTATTATTCTGAATACGGGCTATCTCTTTTAAATACTGATGAAGCAGACAAGGCTGCCGAAATGCTTGAAAAAGCAATTGAACGCAATCCTGATAATAATGCTGCACATTTGGGGTTAGCACAAGCATATCAGGATCTTGGAAAAAATGAATTGGCTTATGAACAGTATCAATTTGTGTTGAAGAAAGTTCCAAATTTAAACACTGTTCGCTTAGATTATGCGAATTTGCTGGCTAATATGAATAAAAATACCGAAGCACTTACTCAGTATAATATGTATATTCAAGCATATCCGAATGATGTAAGCGGGTATAAAAATATTGCAAATGTTTATAAGACTCTCGGAAATTATGATAAAGCACTTGAAAATTATTTGATTGCTGAGCAAAAAACTCCTGATGATGTTGATATTAAAAAAGATATTGCTTTTTGTTTCCATAACAAGAAGGACTATAACAACGCTGTCAAGTATTATGATGAAATTTTAAAAGTTCAGCCAGATGATTATAATATCAAATTTAATAAAGCATTAGCATTGCATGCCTTGCATCAATATGAGGATGCTATAGCATTGTATAAAGAACTTCAAACAGTTAAAAATGATAAGGCTGTAAAAGACAATATGAACAAGGCTCTTGTTGCAAGAGGGCATGAATTGTTGGAAATTGAAGATTATGAAACTGCAATGGCTGACTTTAAACTTGCTATTAAAGAAGGTTATATGGATGGCTCAGTATATTATGGTTTGGCAAAGATATATAGAGCGCAAGAGAACAATACAAAGGCTGCTGAAAATTATGAAAAAGCGATTTCTCTTGACCCTGATAAAACTCTTTATTCTGCTGAATATAGTGACTTTATTTCATCTTTGTATAAACCAAAAACAACGGTTCAAGAGCCTGTTAGTCAGGGAAGTCCTTTGCCTGTTATAAATATTGAGATGGAAAATCCTGAAAAAACCGTATCTCAAACAAAAACAGAAGAAACCAAGCCTCAATTAGCCTCTCCTGTGGCTATTAAACAAAATGAGGATTTGATTTTGGAAGGGGATAAAAACCTTAAAAATAACAATTATGACGCTGCAATAAAAAATTATCAAGATGCGTTGCAACTTGTGCCGAGTGATGCGGAAACTCTTTGCAAGATTGCTTATATATACAAATTGAAAGAAGATAATATGAGAGCAATCAATTATTATCAAAAGTCTATCATTGTTAATCCTGATTATACTGATAGTTGGTTTAATTTGGGGTTGGTATATATCAACGAGAATAATTTTATTGAAGCACAAAAAAGTTTTGAACATGTAATTTCACTAGATACGGATTACAATTCCGGTTATGCTTATTATGCACTTGGAAGAGCATTAGAGGCACAAGGCAAAAAAGAAGATGCTATAAAAAATTATAAACTCTTTGTTAAACATAGTAACGATAAAGAAACTGTAGAAAATGTTCAAGCACAGATTAAACAATTGCAAAAATAATGCTTGGAATAGTTTTTGAGTATGAAAAAAATATTTTTACTTGTAATAATATTTATGTTTGGTTTTTTGATGCCTTCTTGTTATGGGCGTGAAAAATCCGTTATTTTGTTTAACAAATATCAGTTTACTGAAGATACTATAATTTCTCCTAGTAATACCAACGTATTTAAGCCGGGGGAGCGGGTTTATTACCTTATCACTTTACCTAAGAAGGTGGAATCTCAAATGTTATTAATTCAGGTGCTTAAAATCGGTGGTGAAGGCGAAAGATTAGGGTATAATCTTGCTTGGGGAAAGCGTGTTAAATTAAGAGATGAACAAGTTCATTATTTTACTGATTATGTTGTTTTTAATTCCCCTGGGGCTTATGCAATGAGAGTGTATTCTCGTGATAATCCCACTAAAGTTTTGACAAGTGCATATTTTTATGTGAGAAATTAATTAAGAGGTTAAATATTATGATAAAAGATAAAGCATTAGAATATTTTAAGAATGGGTATTCCTGTTCTGAAAGCGTTGTACAGGCTTGTATTGATGAAGGAATTTGCCCTGAAGAATTGCTGCCTTGTGCGACTACTTTTTCTGCCGGCATGTCATCCGGTTGTGTATGCGGAGCAGTTAGTTCTGCACAGATGGTATTAGGACATTTATACGGACGAAACAACAAGTATAATAATCAGGTTTTTGCAAGAGAAAAAGCCGCTGAACTTGTTGAAAAGTTTAGAAAAGAAAACAAAGTTACCTGTTGCAGAGTTCTTAGTTCAGGTTACGAAGGAAGTGCTAAAAAAGAACATTGTTCTAAATTTGTTGCTGATGTATGTTCAATTTTAGAAGATTTAATTAAGGTGGAAGTTAAGTGTTAAATATTGCAGCAGTATTTTTAGGTGGAGGAATTGGTGCTGTTTTAAGGTATTTAACAGGTGTGTTATTTGTTCACTATCTTAAGTTTCACTTACCTTTGCCTACTTTTATTGTGAATGTAGTCGGGTGTTTTATTTTGGGTTTTGTCTATGTATTATGTTTAGAAAAATTCCAACTGAACCCTGCAATAAAATTGTTTATAACTGTAGGTTTTTGTGGCGGGTTGACTACTTTTAGCACTTTTTCGTTTGAAATTTTTGATATGATTCAGAATTTGCAATACATTCAGGCTGCTATATATACCGTAGTAAGTCTTATTATCGGGGTTTTAGCGGTACTTTTGGGAGGATATTTATGCAGAATTTTTATAGTATAGATAAGTTGAATTTTTTAACTGCAGGCATGCCGCTTGTCACCGGTAAAGGTGGTTATCCTAAGGCAATTGAAATCCTTAAAGAGATGGGGCTTGACGGAATGGAAGTTGAGTTTGTCCATGGGGTTAGGATGTCTGATGAAACACGCGAATTTTTGAAAAATGTTCAAAAAGAATCTCCTTTAGTTTTAACGGCTCATGGTCCGTTTTATATCAATCTTAATTCTAAAGAAGAAGAAAAAGTTGAAGCAAGTGTTCAAAGAATTATTGATACCGCAAAAGCAGCTTCTGATTTTGGCGGGTATAGTATTACATATCACGCGGCTTTTTATATGGGAAAAGATAAAGAAGATGTTTATCAACAGGTTAAAAAGCAAACTCAAAAAATTCTTGAAGTTTTGGAGAAACATAATATCAAGATGTGGATTAGACCAGAAACGACAGGAAAAGCCACACAATGGGGTGATTATGAGGAAATTATTCGATTGTCTAAAGAGTTTGAACAAGTATTGCCTTGTATTGATTTTTCGCATATTCATGCCAGAACAGGCGGGCAATACAACACTTATGATGAATTTTGCAAAGTATTAGATAGAATTGGAAAAGAACTGGGTGATTTTGCAATAAATAATTTCCATGCACATTTGGCTGGGATTGAATATACTGCTAAAGGTGAAAAACAACACCTTATTTTAGAAGAATCCGATATGAATTATAAGGACTTGTTAAAAGCATTAAAGTCTTTTGGTGTAAAAGGTGCTTTGGTTTGCGAAAGTCCTAATATTGAAACTGATACAAAGATTTTGAAAGACTATTATATGAGTTTATAGTTGTCTGATGTATTCAAAATATTCATTATTTTTGTAGTTTTTAATATTTTCAAGAACTTCTTCTTTTGTTATCCAGCCGTTTCGTATTGCAATTTCTTCAAGGCATGAAATTTTTATTCCTTGGTTTTCTTCTATTGCATGAACATAAGCGCTTGCCTGAAGCAAAGAATCATGTGTTCCTGTATCAAGCCATGCAAAGCCTCGTCCAAAGATTTCTACGTGAAGTTTCTTTTGTTCAAGATAGATTTTATTTAGGTCTGTTATTTCTAACTCTCCGCGTTTAGAAGGTTTTAGTGTTTTGGCATATTCAATAACTTTGTTATCATAAAAATATAAACCTGTTACGGCATATTTGGATTTTGGGTTTTGAGGTTTTTCTTCAATACTTATGGCGTTTCCTTTTTCGTCAAATTCTACAACCCCAAATCTTTCAGGGTCTTTAACTTGGTATGCAAAAATAGTTGCTTCATTTTGATTTTGGGCAATTTCGGCAGCACGTTTTAGCATGCCTGTAAAGCCTCGTCCGTAAAATATATTGTCACCTAAAACCAGTGCGATTGAATCTTGGCCGATGAATTCTTCTCCTATAATGAAGGCTTGGGCTAATCCGTCAGGAGATGGTTGTTCTTTGTATTCAATGTGCATACCCAATTGGGAGCCGTCTTTTAGTAGTTTTTTGAAATTCGGTAAATCATTTGGAGTTGAAATTATCAATATTTCGCGTATGCCTGCAAGCATTAAAACTGAAATAGAATAGTATATCATTGGTTTATCGTATATGGGAAGTAATTGTTTTGATATTCCGATTGTACTTGGGTATAACCTTGTTCCGCTTCCGCCTGCTAATACTATACCTTTCATAAGTTCTGTGTCCTTTCTCTAAGTTTTAGATAATTTTGTAATTCTTCTTGCCAATTTGCGCAAATATTTGCATTATCCATTACGCTATATTTAGGGCGTTTTGCCGGACGGGGAAATTCTTCTGTTGTACAAGGTATCAGGTTTACCTTTAGTTTGCATTGGCTAAATATTTCTTTGGCAAATCTATACCAGGTTGTTTCTCCGCTTGAACATATATGATAAATTCCATAAATTTCATTTTTCAGAAGTTTTATAATACCGTTAGAAAGATCTACAGTCCATGTCGGACAGCCTGTTTGATCATTTACTACTTTTATTTCAGGTTTTGTGGCAAGTGATAACATGGTTTCTACAAAGTTTTTGCCATGTATTCCATATAGCCAACTTGTGCGAATTATATAATATTTTTTGCAGAATTTTTGAATTGCTTGTTCGCCATAATATTTTGTTAGGCCGTAGTTATTTATCGGATTGGGTTTATCATTGGGCGTGTAGGGAGTTTGTTTTGTGCCGTCAAAGACGTAGTCTGTTGAAATGTATAAAATTGGAATGTCTTTTGATGAGCATATTTTGGCAAGATTTTCTGTGCCTGTTGAATTGATTTGTTTTGCGGTTTCAAAATCCTCTTGGGCTTTATCTACATTTGTGTATGCCGCACAATGGATTATTATATCAGGTTTTTGTTCTGATATTACTTTGTTTGTCATTTCAAAATCAGTTATATCCATTGTTTGGGAATTTGTTTTTATAACGGTATAATTGTTTTGTTCAAGGATTGGACATAAATCTTTTCCAAGCATTCCGTTTGCACCTGTAACCAGTATTTTTGTCATTATGTGAAATCCTTTCTTTTATTTTTCTTTTGCATAGTTTAGTTTTTTATTTTCTATGCTGTGAATCCATTCTTGATTGTTCAAATACCAGTCAATTGTTAGTTTTATGCCTTCTTCAAATGTTATTGAAGGCTGCCAACCCAGTTCAGATGTTATTTTGTCATTAGAAATTGCATAGCGTCTGTCGTGTCCCGGTCTATCTTTGACATATTCAATAGAAGTTTCATCTTTCCCCATTGCTTCTAAAATCAGGTGAGTAATTTCCATATTAGTTTTTTCATTGTGCCCGCCAATATTGTACACTTCTCCGATTTTTCCTTTATGCAAAACGGTATCTATTGCTTCACAATGATCATAGACATAAAGCCAATCTCGAACATTTAGCCCATCTCCATATACAGGTACTTTTTCGTTTTTGAGAAGTTTTGAAATGAAATATGGAATAAGTTTTTCAGGATATTGATATGGTCCGTAATTGTTGGAACATCTTGTGTTTAAAACAGGAAGTTTAAATGTTTCGTGATATGCTCTGACTAGTAAATCAGCACTTGCTTTGCTTGCTGAATACGGGCTATTTGGTGCAAGCGGTGTTGTTTCATAAAAATATCCGTCTTTACCCAGTGTCCCATATACTTCATCTGTTGAAACCTGTAAAAATCTTTCTATTCCCAATTCTTTACTTGCTTGAAGCAGATTTAATGTTCCGCTAACATTGGTTTCTACAAAAATTTCAGGAGTTTTTATAGAGTTATCTACATGAGATTCTGCCGCAAAATTTATTACACAATCAACTTCTTTTATTATTTCTCTAACAAGACTTTTGTCACAGATATTTCCGTGTATGAATTTATAATGGGGATTATTTTCTATATCTTTTAAGTTCTCAATATTTCCGCAGTATGTTAAAGCATCTAAGTTGATTATTTTGTAATCAGGATGCTTTTTTAATTCATGTCTTATGAAACAACTGCCAATAAAACCGGCACCACCTGTGACAAGTATTTTCATTATTGTATTTCCTCTTTATTTATGCCTTTTAAATTGGGCTGGTTTTTGTCTTTTTCTGATAAAATAGGCTCAAAATCAATGCCCCAGTCAATATTTAATTCTTTATCCGACCAAAGAATACCTCTGTCTGCTTTTGGATTGTATTCTCCGCTTGCTTTGTATATGAGTTCTGCTTCATCAGATAGTACAACAAATCCGTGTGCAAAACCTTTTGGGATATATAGCATAAATTTGTTATCTTCTGACAATTCAATTTTGACGTATTTGCCAAAAGTTTTTGAATTTGGTCTTATGTCAACTGCTATATCATAAATTTTGCCTTTTATACATCTTACTAGTTTTGCTTGTTCATAAGGTTTTGCCTGGTAATGAAGCCCTCTTAATACTTTTGCACTTGATTTTGAATGATTGTCTTGTTGAAATTCAGTATCTATACCGTTTTGTATAAATTCAGATTTTTTATAACTCTCCATAAAAAATCCTCTGTTATCTCCAAAAACTTTCGGTTTTACAAGGATTATATCTTCTATACTTTGCTTTTCAAATTCAAACGGCATAATTCTACTTTCTATAAGGATGTTGTTTATTTTCTTATATCTGATTATAACTGTTTTTTTTAAATATTTCAAGAAAGATTTATTTCTATATTAGGTAAATCTTATATATATTGAAGGTTTTGACATTGCCTCTTTATTTTTTTGTTTATTTATCCTATAATAACGTTAAGGGAATATATTTTTTAAGGAGTGAATAAATGAAATTTGTTGTCAGAAAAGATGATATTTATAATGGGATTAAAATTGTAGAAAGTGCAACTTCACAAAAAGCCGTTCAACCGGTTCTTTATAATATTTTAATTGAAACAATTGACAACAATTCAATAAAATTAACGGCAACTGATTTGGTTTTGACTGTTATTACATCAGTTGATGCTCAAGTTGAACAGCCTGGAAAAATTACTCTTCCTGCTAAAAAATTAACTGAAATTGTTTCTAAATTAGGTAATGAACTTATTACATTTGAGGTCGAAGAAGGCGGTACAAATGTTAATATTTCTTGCCAAAAATCAAAATTCGATATTATCGGTATTAGTGCGGATGAATTTCCGTCTGAGGTTCGCAATTATCAGATAGATGATTCAAAGTGCTTTGATGTTGAATTAAAACCGTTTTTGAAAGCTGTTAAGCAAGCAGGTTTTGCGGCTGCTAATTATGAAGTTAGCAATTTGTTATCAGGTATTGTTTGTGAATTTTCTAATGGTGTTTTAGAAATTGCTTCAACTGACGGTAACAGACTTGCAAGAGTTAGAGAAAAAATTAACAGTGATATTACTGAACAAACTCAGTTGATTATTCCTTCAAGAACTTTGAATGAATTTGTGAAAATAGGTTCTTTTGTTGAAGATGAAAATATAAAAATTTGCAAAGACAAATCTACTATTGTTTTTATAACAGAAAAAACTTTGACAATTTCAAGATTATTGGAAGGTCAATTCCCAAAATATAACCAGTTGATACCTTCTGAAAGTCCTAAACAAGCTATAGTTAATGTTGAACAATTGACAACAGCATTGGGTAGAGTTTCTGTTATGGTTAATGACAAGACAAGTATTGTTAAGATGTTGTTTGCTGATAATGAATTGACACTGTCTGCTGATACTCCTGATTCAGGTAAATCTGAAGATAAAATTGACATTCAGTATTCTTCTGAAGAACTTTTGATTGCTTTTAACTACAAATTTATATTAGATGCTTTAAAATATATTGATAGTGAAGAAGTTATTATCGGTTTGAATGCAAGTTTGTCTGCTACAGTTTTAAAACCAAACAGTGATGATGATTTCATTTGTTTGATTATGCCTGTTCAAATTAAATAATCGGTTAAAGCGGTTATCTAATCAAAGTGGTTGAAGATTTTATTTTCAACATCTGTTTTTGTGTAGTGGATAATTTCTTTATCTGTTCTAAGATTAACGCCTTGTCCTTCTTTTACGTTACCGATTTGAATTCCGTAGTTGTATTGTTCCGGAATTGCGGCAATTATTCCATAGTCTTCACCGCCAAAAAGTACTGAATTTTGCCAGTTTTCAAATGTTTCAATCAGCGGATTGTGCGGAATTTTATCAAAATCAATTTCCAGCAAGACATTACTTTCTGTTGCAATAGTTGATAATGCGTCCATCAGTCCATCTGATGTGTCCATCATTGCATAATCTTTTTTGATATTTGAGCCTAGCAGTTTGCCAAATTCAATTTGAGCATTTGGCATAAGGTGTTTTTGAATAATTTCTTGCGGGGTAGTTTTTCCTTGTTGCAAGAGTTTTAATCCAATATCGCTTGAACCGTGTTCGCCTGTTATTACGACTTTATATCCTTTTTTAGCATTTTTCCTTGAAGATATATTGCGATTTTGGGTTGAACCTATGGCACATACTGAAATATATATTTTGTCTGCACCTGTAATATCTCCGCCTACAATTTGACAAGTGTTGGGGCAAGCGAATTTGCAACCTTTGTAAAATTCTTTGATAAAATCATTATTTACTTTGTCAGGTAGTGAAAGCGATATGGTCAAATATTTGGGTTCGGCACCGCTTGCGGCAACATCTGATAAGTTTACTGCGACTGATTTGTATCCTAGTGCAAAGGGTGTAAAATAATCGGTTGAAAAATGTATATCTTCGACAAGGCTGTCTTGGGTTATGACTATTCCCAAATCCTCTAAATATGCACAATCATCCCCTATGTATTTAGAATGTAGAGTTTGTTTAATTATATTTATAAAATCTTTTTCTTTCATAAGTTTAAATTAAATCGTGTTCCATTAGAGAAATAAATTCTGCCACAAGAGTTTTGTTCCATTTTTTGCCTGCATCAGATTTAATTATTTCTAATGCATCCTTGCTTGACATTTTAGATCTATATGGACGTTGTTCGATTAGTGCAAAATATTCATCAATAATAAGTATTATTTGTGAAGTTAGTGGAATTTCGTCTTTTTCAATTTTGTTTGGATAACCTGAACCGTCCCAATTTTCGTGGTGGTGTTCAATGATTGGTAATACATCTTGAATATAGGAAATCGGTTTTAAAATTTCTCTTGCTGCAATTACAGGGTGATTTTTTATATGTTCTCTTTCTTCAGGGGTTAGAGGGGTTGCTTTTTGCAACAGTTCCTCAGGCAGCATTAGGTTTCCGATATCATATAACAATATTGCAACTCTTAGGTTGTCAATTTCTTCTTTTGACAAATCAAATCTTTTTGCCAATGTCACTGCGCATCGAACTTTGTCTTTCGTTATTCCTGCGGTGTGCATTGGGTTATAAATTTTGGTAAGTGTGTCTGCAACCGAATAAAGTGCTTCTTTAGATATATCATCTTTGTTTTGAGTTTTCAGTTTTGTGCATAACTCTTCTGATAAATGTTTAAGTTTAGGAATTCTATTTTTAGATAGTATATCTAAGAATGTATTTACGGCAACTTCTTGCCAATAAGTTTCGGAAATCGGTTTTGCAAGTGTAACTCTATTTCTGCCGTTACGTTTTGATGTGTACATTGCTTGGTCTGTTAACTCAAGTAATTCATCAATGTTTTCGCTATGTTCAAAGTATGTTGCGACTCCAAGACTGCCTGTTATATGTCCGATGGTTTCTATTTCAGTATTTTCAATAGATTTTCGGATTCTTTCTGCTGCTATCATTGCACCTTGAGAAGATATCCCCGGTAAGAGTACGTTAAATTCTTCTCCGCCAATTCTTGCAGGAACATCCACTGAACGAGCGTTTGCTTTTAATACATTTGCTATTGTTTTTATTGCTAAATCGCCGTAATTGTGTCCGTAGGTATCATTGATTTTTTTAAGAAAGTCTAAATCTATTCCGATTATAGAGAAAGGTTGTTTTTGACGTCTTGCACGTTGAACTTCTTTTTCCAAGGCTTCTTCAAAATATCTTCTGTTATACAAGCCTGTTAATCCGTCTGTTACGGCTTGTTCGCGTACTGCTTGGAACAAATCGGCAATAGTTATTGCCATTTCTATTTGTTTTGCAAATAATCCAAGAAAATCCATTTCGGTATTGGCAAGTTCATCTCTGGCTGAAAATACACAAAACCACCCAAATTCTTTTTTCTGCGCAATTAAAGGGATTACTATTATAGATTTAACCGGTTGATTATGAACAACTTTTTCTACAGTTTCTCTGGTTAGTTCAGGAAGAACAGATGCAAGTGATAAGTCTATCGCTTTAGTTTGTTTTATTGTGCGCTGTTTCATTGCATCATAAAATACGCTGTCTGTTGCGTATCTAAGTCTTCTTGTCTGAATTCCGGGTGCTCCGATAATTGTGTTTAATCTGTCAATAAGCCCGTCATTTGATTGGGCTAAAATTCTTAGAAATTCGCCATTTTCATCTTCGTACTTTCTGATAATGGAACAGTGCATATAACCAAGTTCACCTTGGGTACTGTTTACAATCGCTTCCATTACGTTTTCTAATGGGGTGGAAGAATTCATCATATCCCATATATGCTGAAGCGTAAACATCCTTTTGTTCGCATCGTTCAATTCTTCGGTGCGTTCTGCAATTTCTTTTTCCAGTTCAATGTTGCGTTCATATATTTCAAGATAGTCAAGTTTTTCATTGTAGATACTGTTTTCTACTTCTGAAACTTTTTTTGTTATTTCTTTAAATTTGTCAAATAATCCCATCAGATACCTTTTTGAGTCCTTATTTATCTAATGCCCTATTATATTACTATTTTACGAAAATATCAAGTTTTGCGCAACTTCTAATACGTCTTTCGGGTTAGGAAAGTTTGTGCAAGCATCAATATTTTTGTGAAGATGACATTTTCGCTTGAAACAAGGCTGGCATGGTAATCCTTCGCCACCCAGCGCTACGTATTTGTTTTTGTCGCCTAAAGGTGCTAAAACTTCTTTTGGCGTGCAGGTGAAGATTGTTAATACCGCAGGATTTCTTGTCGCCCATGCTAAATGTGCACTTCCGCTATCAGGTGCCATTACAAGTTTTGCTCTGGAAAATACTTCCATAAGTTCTATTATATTTGTTTTTCCCGCAAGGTTTAAATGTCTGCCTTCGTTTATGTATTCTATAAGTTCGTTGTCATTCGGGCCGCCTGTAAATACTATATTGCAATGCGGGCTAAGATTGTCTACTACTGTTTTCCAGTTGTTTTTGTTCCAGTGTTTATTCTGCCAAGTTGTTGCAGGTGCAATTACGACAAGTGGTTTTGTATTGTCTAAACCTGACAGTAATTCGTCAACCTTTTTAATCTGCTCTTCTGTTCTTGGCGGTAAGGTTACTTTTATATCATCGGTCTTTATCCCCAAATGTTGTGCATATCTGAGATAATTTAATACAATAGGTGAATCCGGTGCGTATGATATATTATCTATCCATTCATTTCCGCCTAGAATCGCAAATTCTCTTGCTTCTTTTGATATAATCCTTCTTTTTGCTCCGCTAAATAATAACCAATATAAACTTTTTAGCATCATCTGTGAATCTATTGCAATATCAAATTTCTCTGCTCGAATTTGTTTTATCAGTTTGATATAATCATCAAAGTTCTCTTTGCAAGGCCCCTTCTTTTTCCATTTGCCAAGTGGTGCTAGTATCGCTTTATCTACACAAGGGTTGTTTTCGACAACTTGAATCCCTTTTTCTGATACTAACCAGGTAACTTCATATCCTGCATCTTTTAAGGCGTTTGCAAGCGGAATATTAAAAATTACATCTCCTAGTGATGACAATTTTATAAGTAATGCTTTTTTCTTTTTTTCTTCCATTTGCAAATCCTCTAAATTCTCTCAAAATAACACTTTTATTATAAGGGAAATCTGAATTTTCGTCTAGTGGGGGTATGTTGGCAAGTTTTATGCGCTCATTAGCCCTCTTCGACCAGAGAGGGAATGTTTGATCCTCACCCTAGCCCTCTCCCACTGGAGAGGGAATGTTCGACCCTCACCCTAACCCTCTCCCACCGGAGAGGGAATGTTTCACTCTCCCTCTGACCCTCTTTTACTAGATAGGGAATTGTTGACTAACTATTATCCTAACTATCCCCGAATTTGGAAGGGAATAAGGAACCCTATAAAAAAGAACTTTTCTCTTGGTATGTGATGATGTCTTACTCCCTCTCCTGTGGGAGAGGGGTGGGGTGAGGGTGGATACCAAAGGGAAAGCACCAAGAAAGGTGAATTTCAAGGTGCCATAATGTAAAGCGTTTCAAGTGATTCGGTCACTTGACTATTATTAAGTTTTTTAGCAATACGTCATTGCAAACTAATTTTGGGAGTTAGTTGATTTTTCTTTTGGATCCTGAAAC
>CASELF010000006.1 GCA_949288725.1 uncultured bacterium | reverse complement strand
TAACATGAACAAAATACATTACACTGTTCGCAAAATTATCTATTCTCTCAATCGAAGAATATACAACATTAACTTCCTTAGTTAATTTTTGAACTTTTCCACTTTGAACATTTTGCATATAATTTCTGTACATGAAATATCCTGCAGCAAACAATAGCGTAAACGCAACCGAAAATATAAGAATCAATATTTGCTTCAAATTAATCTTCAAATTTTTAATAAAAGACAAGCAATATGCGGAATATATTAACGGAATTACAATATAAGATCTTGCCCCAGATATAATCGTCCAAAACAAATAAAATCCCAAAAAAGCATAATTTAATAGCTTGATTTTCTTAACTCTTATTTTATCTATAAGAAGATTTTTCAATACAATTAATAAATTTAAACAAGTCAAAACATTAAACAATCTATAAAATACATTTGCAATTCCATGAGAATATTCATATCGAAATTCAGAAGGGTTTAATAGTGCACTAATAGGATTATAACCTGTTGATATAAAAATTAGCCCTAATAGTACAATCAAAACTAATAGCGAAATTTTCAAATATCTTTCTAATTTTACTAACGAAAAATTATACTTTAATACTTTGAAATTTATTCGTGGTTTAAAATTAAACAACAAACAAATCACATACGGTGCAAAAATAGCACTTAAAAAAATGAAATAAATAACAGATATTTGAAACAAAAGCCCAGAATCTGATGTGGGTAATCTAAAAAATTCAATAAAATTATATTTACTAAAATAAAATAATCCGATTAACAAACAATAAAACAAAGAACAATACATCGTCTGAAAAATTGGAGAAAAGAAATAAATATTAGAAGATTTATGAGTATAATATGTTGCATATCCCCATTCAAACAATACAAATAAAAATAATAAAACACTTGAAAAAATATAATTTGTCCCAACAAATAAAAATGCAGCTAATAATAGAATACCTGCCCAAATTATATATGACAATATTTGTTTAGTAGTTAATCTTAGCATACAACCTCAGTAAGCATATTCTTTATAATTCCAATATTAAACCTTTTTATATTTTCCTGATCTTTTAATAAATTCTCCGCATATTGAGTTTGCCCAAGTGTATTTTCAAGTTTTTCTTGCAGATCATCGCAACTTTTATGGTTAAAAAATATTGCACCTTCCCCAGCAACTTCTCTGAAAACAGGAATATCCGAACAAATTACCGGAATACCAAAAGCTTGTGCATCTATTATCGGAATTCCAAACCCCTCATACAAAGAAGGGAATACATATAAAAGTGCATTTTTGTACAATACTTTTAAGGTTTCATCGTCTACATAGCCTGTAAAAATTATATTTTGGACATCCACATCCTTAAAACTTTCAGTACTTGCACCCCCAACCAATACTAATTTTACATCTTTATTATCCAATTTGTTGTATGCATCAATTAACATTGGTATATTTTTTCTCTTGTTCAATGTCGCAACAGACAAAATATATTTCTTAGATTCAATTCCAAATTCAGACAATATAGACTTTTGTCTTTCCTCTGAAACTGATACCGTTGGGTTTTCACCAAAGCTGAAAGTGTTATATACAACACACACTTCATCTGGTGAACATTTAAAGAAATCTACAATTTCATTTTTTACTGTATCCGAAACTGTAACAATCTTCTTGTAAGCATGTCTTATCGAAAAAATCACAAATTTTACATAAAGACTCTGAGCGAAAGAAGCGGTATCCGGAGATTTATAAACCCACAAATCATGCAATACCGGATAATAATTCTTGAAAGGAATTTTAAAAATAGGAGTAATAGTATTCGTAAATATTATTTTATCTGAGCCCTTAAAAATTAATGACATAGGAAATACTATGTTAAGCCATAATATGTATAAAATTCTTTTAAGAGTAGAATTTTTTATTTTTTCCAAGAAATGTTTTCTCTTCATTTCTACTTCATACCCCATTTCAACAAGGACGTCATATATGTTTTGAGTATATTGTCCAATTCCAGTTTTTTTATATAGGCTCAACCCATCTTCTATAATTATTTTTTTCAAGTCTATACCTCAGATAATTCCCTGTATTTCGTTTTATTTTGTTCAAGATTAAATATTGCTTTTACTCTATTATAAGCGTTATTGCCAAACTCTTTTCTCAAATTATCATCCTTTAATAATTTGTTTATTGCATTTGCTAATTCTTCAGAATTCTTTGGCTCAACTGTAAATCCGGTTTCATTGTCAATTGAAACATAATTTACCCCAGTCCCAAGATTCGTATTTATAACAGGCTTACCATATTTCATAGCTTCTAATTGCACAATTCCAAAAGCTTCACTTTGCATAATTGAAGGAAACAAATACATATCGCAAGCTTTATAATAATTATCAAGATCATTATCCTCAATGCGTCCTAATAATTTAACTTTATCCTCTAAGTGATTTTCTTTTATGTAATTTTCAAATTCTTCTTTTAATGGTCCGCTACCTCCTATCAAATATACAGCCTGTTCAACTTTTTTCATAGCATCAATACCATAAATAAAACCTTTGTATTTGACTAATCTTCCAAGAGAAAATATAATTTTTTTATCTTTATATTTTTCTTTTATTTTCAGCACTTTATCTTGAGAACTATTATCTTGTAAAGAAATACCTTGTGGAATAACAACACATTTTTCTTTGTAAGGACTTATTATTTTTGAAGACTCAATTATATTGGGAGATAAAACATGAATTTTATCAACTTGTTCAATAAATTTTTTATATATAAACCAAAAAGGTTTCATTATCTTATCATAACCAATAATATCACTATGGTATGTGATGTATAACTTTTTATATTTAGGTCTTGCAATAAAGTGGGCAATTACTGCAAAAATAAATGGCATATGGTAATGAAGAATATCTGTGTTAACCCTTGATAATTTCCAAATGAATTCTGGCGAAATCGTATTTGCAGCAAACTCAAATAAAAATTTACAACGATCATAATTTACACCGTTTTCAAATGAAGATTCTTCAGTGTTTGAACAACACAACACTTCTTTTTCAAAATCTTCATTTGGTAAACTGTCATTAATTTGAGATATTACAGCTTCGATTCCTCCAATATGAGGATATGCATATCTTGTCACGTGTGTGAACTTAGTCTTATCCATGTCTTCCTCCAAGTGCTAGAAATACTGCTTTTACAAGAATTCCAATCTCCCACAATATATTTCTATGCTTCAAATAATATAAGTCATATTGCAATTTTTCTGCGATATCATCATTCAAAACACAGTGACCTTGATTGATTTGTGCCCAACCGGTCCAACCTGTTTTTACCCACTGACGACATTTGTAGTATGGTATTTCATCTGAATAAATATTTACCAAATTTTCCCATTCCGTACGAGGCCCAACTATTGACATCTCACCTTTTAAAATATTTATCATCTGAGGAATTTCGTCAAACCTTGCTTTTCTTACAAATTTACAGAATGGAATGACTCTATTATCTTCATCTTGTGGTTCTGTATGACCTATATTACCGGCTTTTGGAACATAATCATTCTGATACATAGTTCTAAGCTTGTATGCTTTAAAAACTTTCCCGTCCTTACCGACTCTGTTTTGAGTATATATTGCTTTCCCGCCATCAGTTAGTTTTACTCTAATACCTATATATAAAAGTATAGGGAAAGTCACTGTTAAAATAATCAGCGCTGCAATTATGTCATATGCTCGTTTACAAAAATCATACAGCTTTGAGCGATTATTCATATAATCATAAAATAACCAATTTATTGACATCCTGTCTACAAAATATTTTCCTGTTACCATTTCGTAAAATTCAGGCATTTTATATACTTTCACATTTTTAGGAATACAATTCACCATCTTGGTCAGGAAATCTTCTTCCATACGGCGTTTTATTGCCACTATTACAATATCAACCTTTTTGTCATTTATGATTTCATCTAATTCATAAACTTTTGGGAAAACAGTTATATTTGAATCGTTAATTATGTTATCTTCTTCACTATCTTCTACAAAACCAACCACATTCATTCTCAAAGCTTTCTTCCCGATAATTTCATCAGCAATAAGCTTTGCATTTGAGTTAGAACCTATAATTAGAACATTCTTTATCTTCTTGATATTAAACAAATAATAGTGAAAACATCTTCTGTATATAAACAACACAACATAAATAGTAAGCAAGTTAATAAGCACAAACCCGAAGGATTTCACCTCTGATTCAAACATCAATAACAATATTGTTGCCGGAATTTGTGAAAAAACTATTCCCTCAAAAAGAAGATATGAATTTTTCAATGTTGAATTAAATTCACGAATTTTATAATTGTCTTTTAAGAATAAAACAACAACTCCTGTTAAAGCAGTCAGAAAAACTGTTATATCCATATGTTCATTAGACAAACCAAAAGAGCTGTACCAATAAACCGTAGACAAAACTATTATTGTTAAATCAAACAAAAACATTATTAATGTTGATTTAGATAATGCATTATTAAACATTACTTCTCCAAACTTTTTTCAATTATTATACAATAAATACACCACAAAGTCATAGCCACCCGATCATATTTTCAATCTTTCTTCAAATATGAATACCAATTATCAAAATACTTTGGCAAATTCTTAATCAAAAAGATATACAGAGAAAGTAAAATACCTCCGAGAAGATAAGCTCCAAGGACATCTGAAGGATTATGGACTCCGATCCAAACTCTACTTACTCCGACAAATAGAATCCAAATGATTGATACAATCGTACCAAAAATTTTCACTATATTATTTTTACAAAACTTATTAATGTACCAAATCACAACACCCCAAAGACAGAACGTAACCAAGCTATGACTTGATACATAACTAAAACTATCCGGATGGATTGATGTAATCTGAAGTTCAAAAGGAGGTCTATCACGTTTTACGATGGGTTTAATTATGCAGTTCAAAAGGAACGTCACGAGCGGAACCGAATATACGCAAATAAAATCCACCCATAGTTTTCTTCTCACAAAAAATATCCCAAATCCAAGTAATGGAATAACAATCATTGCGGAATAAAGAACGCAATCAGGCAGCATTGGTATCCACAATGGAATTGATGATAAACTTCCCTGAAGAAACATAATAAAACCCCTGTCCCATTGAGTTATAATGGGACAAGAGATTATTAAAGCCGTTAATATCAAAAATATAATTAATAGTATAACTACGTTTTTCATATCAATTATTTACCGCAGCAAGCACAATTTCCACTACATTTATGCTCGGCATTCGGTTGAGGTTTTTCCTTAGAACAGAAATGATCTCTGTCAATATAATATTCACCTTCTAGCGGGAATATAGTCATCCAAAGGTTTTCTCTCCAATCCTTATCCAAAATTTCTTTCACATCTTTCGAATATTTATCAATCTTCGATGTAATTTCAGGATTAGTCAAATAAGCTGCAGCATTTTCATGAGTTTCGTAAGGTTTAAACTCTTGATAATATTTTCTCAAAACCTCAGGTCTATCAACAATCATACAAGGTCTGAGCATATTACCATCTTCATAAGGGATACCCTCTCTTATAGCACGCATAAATGGTGCAGCAAGAGCTTCCGTAAGAGTACAATCCTTAAGATTATGAGTTGCCAAGTGAACGAAAGTACAAGGTTCAACGTCACCTCTTGGGTTTACGTGAATATATTGTCTACCACCGGCAATACAACCCATCATTTCAGGGCCGTCACCCCAGAAGTCAACCGTCATCATAGGCAATGTATTTCTTGCGTTATAAACAGCTTTCAAAATTTGTTGTCTTTGTTGAGCATTCGGAACCATACTCACATCAGGACTATCCCCAACTGGTACGTAATGGAAAAACCAAGCCCACAAAACACCTTTATCAGACAACATCTTCATAAACTCATCTGATGTTACTTCATCACAATTTTGGCTTGTTGCAGTGATACTGGCGCCGAAGAAAATTCCTGCTTTTTTAAGCATATCCATTTTTTCCATAACCATATCAAAGCAGCCTTCACCTCTTATGGCATCAGTATTCTCTTTCAATCCGCCGATAGAGAACATCGGTTGAACATTCCCTAATTTCTTAAGCTTTTCAACAGTTTTTTCAGTAATTAACGAACCGTTTGTAAATGTTATGAATGTGCAATCGTTAAATTCTTCCGCCAATTCCAAAAATTCTTTTCTTGCAAAAGGTTCCCCCCCAACGACAGGGAATATGTGAATACCCATAACATCACGAGCTTCAGTAAAGATTTCTCTCCATTTTTCCTTGGTCAAATCCTCTTTAACGTCATATTCATGAGCCCAACAGCCTTTGCAATTAAAATTACAACGCTTAGTTATACTTGCAAGCAAAACTGTTGGTGGGAAAAATCCGTTCTTTTCATTAAATTCAGAACGTTTTCTCAAGTTATCACCATAATAACCGTTTACGAAAAAGTTCTTGATCCATTTATTTCTGCAATTTGGATGTAATTCTGTCAATATCTTCTTCCACCAGTACAAGTGAGGATGTTCTGATTTAAACAACCATTGCATTCTTCTTGCGTGGTTTATACCACCCTTTGAACCGGAAATCTTTTCAAAAATCTTAGCTAAATTTATTAATTTTTCTTTGCTAAAATTATGACCTAAATAATTCAACAACATATCAATTGCAAAATCATTCATCTTCAGTTTTAGCTTATCAAATTTCCCCATTGAATTTGATTGCCAAACAGTTGATTCTTTTTCTACTCTCATTTAAATACTCCTTATTATGCACTAATTATACCCCAAACATAAGATTTAACACAAAATCATAACCATATTGCGAACTTATATTAAATATGTAATAATCTGGATATGAAAAATGTGCTGGTAATAAACAATCAAAATGCCGGAAGAAAAAAGGCCATAAAATATAAAAAATTGGTTCTACAATTTTTGTTGAGAAAAAATTGTTCTGTTAAAACTATTGAAATCAATGATTTTCAACATACCTCTCTCGACAATTTTGATACCATAATTGCAATAGGCGGGGATGGAACTATCAACAGCATAATTCCAAGAATTATCAACACAGACAAAACTTTAGGCATAATTCCGTGCGGCACAGCCAACCTCTTGGCAGCTAAGTTGAAAATTCCAATGGATCCGAAAAAAGCCATCAAAATTTTGGACGATACAAATATCAAAACAATTGATACACTAAAAGTTCAAGATAATTTCTCTGTTTTAAGATTTGGACTTGGCTACGACTCTGATATTATAAACAAAACGCCACAATCACTTAAGAATAAATTCGGATATTTTGCCTACGTTCTTATTGGAATTTTGTTTGCACTAAGGTTAAAACAAAAAAGTTACACGATATACTTTAACAACAAAAAACTTTCAATTCTTGCCACCTGCATAATAGTTGCAAATGCAGGAAATATGTACAAAAATTTGATTTCAATTTCTAATAACTGCAATCTTGAAGATGGAAAATTTGACGTATTTATTTTAAAGGTTAAAAACCCGATAACCTTTTTTATAGAATTCTTAGAAATAATTTTCAATTATAAAAACTCGAATTCTAAAGCTATGTATTTTCAAACAGAAGAATTGCTTATAAAAAATGATTTTTCAACAGGTCACATAGACGGAGAAAAACAAAAATTTAAGGACGATATTAAAATTAACATCGTCCCGAAATCTGTCAAAATATTTGGTAAATAAATTACCATTTATTAATTGCAAATGCCATAACTATAATAGAAGCAATACCCTTCAAAGTATCACAAATTGGTGTAATCCAATCATTACCGGCAATTCTTCTTGGAACTACGATTGTATCTCCAGGTTCAATATTACTACAACTTGAAATTTTTTCAGCACGACCATTTACTGAAACCTTATACAATCTGAATTTGTTAGCATTAGGTGTATAACCTCCAACCTCTTTAATATAATATCTGGCATTAGAACCTTTTTTATATACGAAAGATTGTTCATTATATACTTCACCAATTACACTTACGTGATTTGAAACTCTTGGAATATAAATATCATCTCCATCTTGAACTTCGATATTATCTATATCTTTTACCTTACTCAAATCATTATTTTTGATATTAAGAGCAATTTGCCCATTATACTTACGTGCAATAGTATGGTTATCTTCCTTTAACATTTCAAGCATCTGCATCTTAGCCTGCTGATCGCCCTCAGAAGGTTTATATGCGCTTGCAATTCTACCCTCTAACAATTTAATATCACGTTCGTTATTTTTATGAGCCAACTCAACTTGCTTACCTTGAAGGTTTGTTCTCTTGAATACAACACCTCTCAAATCAGCCTCAGGAGTTAAACTTCCAGCCAATTCAATCATATCAACAAGTCTCTTGCCTTCAACAAACGTGTATGTACCAGGCTTTTTAACAAATCCTGAAACTTTTACAGTCTTCATAACTTCGTTTCCACGCAAGGTTCTAAAGAATATTTTATCATCAGGTGCAATTGGAATTGTCTTAATTCTATCTGAATTAATCATAATATCGTACAAGTAGTAAACTCTAGTTGCACCGCTTGCACTTGTAATTTCGACAGCAACATTTTCAGCCGGAAGTAACTTGTTAGAGTTTGCAGTACCCGCAGTCAATTGAACTTCATTTTCCTCAACTGAACCTTTGTATGAAACTTCAGCTTCATTAGAATCCGCATCATCTTTTACTTCAACATCTGATTCCAGGAATTGAATATCTGTCATAACATCATTCAATGTCATATTTGAAGTGTATGTGAGATGTTTTGGAGTATTTATACAACCATAAACATCAACAAACATAGAATTTGTATTTCTGTAAACGTTGATAATATCTCTAGGCTTTAAAACAGGGTCATTCATGCCTGCAAAAAATTCTTTCAAGAATACAGGAATAGTTTCGATTGAATTATCTTTCCCTGAAATTCTTCTGATTACCGCCTGATTTATGAAAGTTTCTTCCAACAATTCATCTTCACTTTTCAAAATATCAGACAACCTCATACCCTCTTTATAAGCATAAGTTGTCGGGTGTTTAACGTTACCTTGAATTGTTACAATATTTTCTGCCATATTATACAATTCTCTAAATTCGACAGAATCACCACTTTTAAGCTTAGTAGTTTTTGCTTCATTCCAAGCAACATTTTCAGCAGTACGCTGTTTTGAAGCTGTATCGTAACCTGTTAATGTAACTTCTGTCACTTGAGTTGCAGGAAGAATTCCACCAGCAAAAGTTACAATTGACTGTAAGTCTTCTCCGGATTTGATTTCATAAATACCTGGAACTGTAACACCATTTTTAATCGCAACAACACTTCCAACCTTATCTACAAATATTTTGTCATTAGGTCTTAAAATAATTCCGTCATCATTACCTGAAAACAAAGCTTTATAAAGGTCAACTCCTCTAGTTTTTCCATTTGATGAATAAGTGATATTTCTCAATGTACCTGTCTTTTTAACACCACCGGCAGCATTCAATGCATCAAGAATAGAAGAATTGTTTCCGACAAGAATTCTACCAGGTCTATTTACTTGACCATAAACAAACACTGAAAACTCTTGACCGGTCGCAACAGTCAATTTTACTTTCAAGCTTTTAAACTTCTGAGAAGCCATTCTGTTAACTTCACCTTCAACTTCAGCAATTGAACGGTTTTCAGCTTTTACAAGGCCAATACCTTGTACAAAGATGTAACCTTTAGAATCCACTTCAGTTCTTGTTGTAGGGTGTAACAAATTTGTACCGGAAATTGCCATAACATCGATAGAATCTCCGTACAAATATACATTAACCTTTTCTCCAATACTTAACCTATAATTGCCATCAAATTTTCCAGCAGTTCCGTTTACAGAAGAACTCGTAGATGTGAACAAATCATAACCAATTTGTCTTAAAGGAGTTCCTGTAACTTCGCTTTCTTTTCCATTGAACAATTTTTCAATCGGACTCAAATTATGAGGTTCCATAGCTGTTTGTACAGATGGTTGATAATTATCACTAAAAGCATCTGCATTAAGCTCAATGTCTTCTTCTTGAACATCTCTTAACCTTGCAGATACTCCCGCAGCAGAAGCAAACGCTGTCAATTCTGTACTAAATGTTAGTATTAGTAATAGTGCAATTATTTTTTTCATATCATCCCTTTTAATTTTAAGTTTCACATCAAATACTTTGTAATCAAAATATTATGTAATAGCAATTTCCATCAAAGACTTAATTGCCGGCCACTCAAGCTTCCATAACCCTGAAGCATCAAGTGCATAATTTCCAACACATGCTAATTTGCAATCCTTACATTTATTAACCGTTTCAATGAATAAAGGATCTTTAATAACATCTTTTAATGATCTGTTTCTAACGCTGATAAACGGTTTTCTATCATAGCAACGTAACATATCACCATTTGAATATATTACTGTCGCTATACGAGGCCAGTGGCATTCGTAATAAGTTTTCTTATTGATAATATAGTCCATAAAGTAATATGAATTTCTTATCGGATAACCGTTTTTCTTTAATTCTTTAATCTTTATGAACATATCAGCCAATTGCTCGTTTTCAAGTTCAGTTTCAACAACGTTTTGAGCTTCTTCAGGTCTTGAAGCAGCCTTGTTAACAGTAAAGTACAACAAAATATCCGCATCTTTACAATACTGAGCAACTTCTTTTATCTGTTCAAAATTTGTTTGAGTTGACACTGTACAACAAACATAAATTCTCATCTTTGGAGAATGAATTTTGTGATATTCAACACCTGACATAACCTTATCGCAAATACCAGGCATGTGGCGAATATCATCGTGAGCTTTACCAATAGCATCCAAAGACACAAACATTAAATCTGTATATTTTGCAAAATCAGGATTTGATTCCAAATACCAACCGTTAGTTGCAATCTTTGTATATAAACCTGCATCGTGTGAAGCCTTACAAATTTCCGCGAAATCTTCTCTCAAAAGAGGTTCACCACCCCATAAGATACTATCCATATAACCAATTTGACCTGCTTCTTTCAACAATCTTACGATTTCTTCAGTAGGCATGTCATCAGTACCTTTTTTAGACTTCCAAAAACAAAAATCGCAGTCACAGTTACATCTGCTCGTAACCATCAATGAAAAACACAATGGTTTAGGAGTCTTTGACAATCTGCTCGCAATACATTCCAAAGCTCCACCTGCAAGATGTCTATAATACTTTAAACGTTCAAAAGTCATCTCATTTCTAGATTTTGTAATCATCACACATCCCCTCTCAGCTATTTATAACCTCAAGGGTATCATAAACAAAGAATAGGGACAATTAATATTCCCCACATAGGCAATAAATTTACATTAGTTATTATTTCTTTTTTGTTGCTTCCTTTTTACAAGGTCTACAAATGCCTCAATTCTTGTAATATAACCGGCTTTCCCTGTTTGTTCATCAAGCACCAAAGACATCACAGGAATATCTTCTTCCTTACTTACTTTCGGCAGTATATTTTGCGCAACAATCTCGGGCATACAAGAAAATGGTGAAATATGTATAATTCCGTCTACACCGTGCCTTGCAGCATAAACAGTGTCACCTATTGTCTCAATACATTCACCGCCAATAGCTCTTTTCATATATTTTTCTGCATAACGAACAGAACGCTCACGGTGCGATTCCTTATGGTAGAAAAGCGAAGGTTTAAGAACGTGTTCAAGCCAATCCCCAAACATTATCTGTCGTTGAACTTCAACACCCATTTCACCCAATTCTTTTTCAATATTTTGATTTGTGTAAGGATCAAGAAGAACAAAAAATTCACCGATCAGATAAATTATTGGAACTTTTTTATTCTTATCAATAGGAATTTTCTTGAAATCGTTTATAATCTGTTTTTTCAACCTCTTAGCACCTATTACGGAATTAGTTTCATCCGTAATTTTCAGCCATTTTTCGTAGCATTTTTCCGCATCTCCTCTATGCAACTCTCTTGGACGAGTATAGAAAAGAAGTCTTTCTGCGGTATCAATTGCAAAAAACTTATTAAAACCCAAACTAAAACCTTTATAATATCTCCACGGATTTATACAATGAGTTACATGCCAGAAAGCCTGAAGCGTCTGCTTCATTTTACTTTTATACATATCAAAAATGACCATATCAAACTTATATCCCATTGACTTGAGAGTTTTTTGAGCCATTTTTGTGTAATTACCCAACCTGCAAGAACCAGGAGCCTGAAACATCATTAATGTATTTGCACCTTTTTCAAGTGCCATTATGTAATTTGCCAAATTTAACTTGTAAGGTAAACATATACCCTCAATACTATTTCTAACACCGATTTCCAAAGCTTCATTGCTATTAGCAGGTGGTATAACGATTTTTGCACCTAACGACAAAAGTAGGGCCTTAAGAGGGATATCTATTCTACCCATTCTTGGCCAAGCAATTATACGATCTTTTGTAGGAATCGTATTTTCCATCTTCGATTTTTCTAACTTTTCTGCCGTATTCATAAGTTTCATCCTACCACAAAATCACAAAAGCATAATTGGGTTTGAAAAAATCCAAGGTTTACCCTTCAAATATACTTCCACTCTGTACTTGCATTTTTCTTCAATTTTAAACTCTAAAACATCTGAACATTCTTCACAGATTAACTCCCCATTTTTAAAGAGTTTTATTGATGCTTTTTTCGCAAGCTCTACAACCAATAATCTACCTGAAACATAAATTGATGGGATACTATTATCAACATACCTGTTGACCATTATATTGTTCCCAATCTTAAGAGATTCAAGAATTATATTCTTCTGCTCCTCAAAACTTTCAGGCATTTTATGTTCCAATGGAATAACATTAGTCAAAGTTTTAAAACAAGTCTTATATGGGAAAATCGTTACAGGAATAACGTACTTTGAAATTTTCAAAGCATGAGCATCTACTCCAAAAATTGCCGGAACAACCTTTTCAGAAGAATTATTCAAATCATCCCACCACTTTAAAGTTTCACAATGAGGCCCTTTTAGCAGGGTATGACGAAATAAATATCCGTAAGCGATTTTAAAAATATTTGTATCATCGTAACCGTCTGCCCAATTTGAAAACCAATTCCAAATCTCAACGCCATCAGGGATAATAGCTTTGTTAGTCCAACGAATAGGATTAGCCTTATTTTTTCTATTTTCATCCTCATCAGGATGTGCTGCAAAGCCAAATCCGCCCTGTGCTCTTACTTCATCCACAAATTTTTGAACATCACAACCCTCAGGAGTAATCAGACTTTTTATCCCCAACGCAAGATAATGATCAGACGCCTTTGGAGAAATTTCCTCTCCTCTTATTACGCACACACCGTTATAAAAGCCTTCTTCTATATCGAAATTGTTATGATCTGTTATAATAATCCAACTTAAACCTGCATCTTTTGCGGCTTTTGATATAGAATGCACATCTCCTGTTCCATCTGACAATTTTGAATGGATGTGAATTGCACCTAAATAGTTAAAAAAGTTTCTCTTCATCTTTATTTTACTGAACTTGCAAGCACTTTTGTTTCTTCGAATTTACCAACATTCGAAACTTGCACAGTTTTCTGTTTTTGAGCAGAAGGTTTTGCAAGGACACTACGTTTTTTACGCATAAGCATATCTACAAAAGCTTCTATACGAGTAACAAAACCGGCCTCTCCGGTATGCTCATCAATTGTTAAATGAATTAAAGGCATGCCAACTTCCTTACAGTGATATGAAATTTCATCCACCATCAAAGAATCAGGACCGCAACCAAAAGCAGAAAGAGCAATAATTCCGTCAACCTTCTTATTCAACAAGTAATATGCGGCAGTACCTGTCAACTCTAATTCGTTTGCCCAGTATTGAATTTCACCAATCTGATCAATAGCTGCAAGCGAATCCTCTCTTGTAACATTTAGCGATGTATAAACCCTAACATCCATTTTTTCAAGTTTTTTAATCAGATTAAGCGAAATTCTATCATCAAAAAGGTTATACCCGTGAGCCATTATTGCAACGGACAAAGGTTTAACTATTCCAACTGTTTTTCTTACAAACTTACCTTGTATAGCATTTTCAAGAGCCTCAGTATAACTTACACCTGATTTTGTCATCTCGAAAAATGCATTATAAACCTTCCAACCATCACTTATCGCTTTTTCTATTTCGTCAGAATCTGTAATTCCAAGTGCATTCGCCGTCTGGAAACAGAAATCTTTAAAACTGATATTTTCTGTCTTATCCAAGGTTGGCTCGATCATAGTAAAAGGTTTATCAATAACATTCCTGATAATTTCAGGCAAACCTCTAATCTTACTACAATTATTTATCTTATATCCGGTAGATTGAATTGACGGAACAAAAATTGCATCGCAACCCTTATTAATAAGATTAACAACGTGACCGGTATAAACCTTTATAGGCAAACAAGTATCTGAAACCACATATTTCGTCCCTTCGTTAATAGTTTTGGTAGTAGTTTTATCGGATAAAACAACTTCTAAACCCAAAGAGGTGAAAAAGCCATAATAAAAAGGGTAATTGTTGTAATAAGAAATTGCCCTTGGTATACCAATTTGTTTATACTTTTTATACATAGTCATCACGTTGTTCAAATTTACTATGCAAAAAGTATACAACAACTACACTTTATAAATCAAATTTTTACGCATATATTAATTTTTTATTACAAAAAAAATTCCAATCCTACCCTTAAGGAAATAATCTGACGGATAAAATTGGAATTAATTTTTAGGATTCATAACATAGCTTTAAGTTATATTTAAGAAAGACATTATTTAACAATTAATTTCTTTTTAGCTTCCTTTTCCGAATATTTTTTAGGGGCATCTATTTTCAAAATACCATGTTCAAGTTTTGCTTCAGTCTTCTCAACATTAATTTCTTCAGGGAAATATACAGTTCTTGAAAATTCACCATATCTAAATTCTGATTTTTTATATGAATTTTCATCAACTTTGTTTTCTTCAACTTTTTTAGCATTAATTGTCAAATAATTTTTATCAATATCAATATCAAGGTCTTCTTTTTTTACACCCGGCAACTCTGCACGGATTTCGTAATCTCTGCCTTTATCTACAATTTCTACCGGCATTGAAAATTTATCTTCGTCATTCCAATAGGCAGCTTCAGGAAAATAACTGTCAAAATGTCTGTTTAAAAGAGAACTAATTTCATCATTAACTGTTCTTATAAAACTTTCCGGTGCCTTTCTAACTAAAAATTTCATAATCAACACTCCTTTCAAATAACTTATTACCTTTCATACCTACGTTATAACTCCGAATTACATAAAACCTTAATTCCTTAACCAAAATTTAACAATTAAAAATTGTAAAAATTTTTAACTAAATACTAAAGTTTTCTAAAATTTGAACCGTAATCCAAATTGTAGAAAGGTAAACTATGACAGATCCAAAAATATCAATTTATGGAGTAGGCGGAAACACGCAACCAACAAGAAGTTCAGGCTCAACGAACACAAACTCAATAGGGTTTGAGCCAAGTCTTTTTATGGAAAAGCCACAACCTACGGAAGCAACTAGTGCAGCACCTCAAAAGTCTGATATAGATGCACAAGTTCAAAAAATTCAAAAGAAATTAAAACCCGGCACCCCTAAGCTATCAAATCAATTCATAAAAAAAGTTATTCTGGTAGCAAAAGACATAAAATGCAATCCGGAAGATTTGCTTGCCATTATGTATCACGAATCAAGAGGCTGGAATCCGGCAGAAGCAAACAAAAAAGCAAACGGAGAAATTCTATATGGCGGTCTTATACAAATGAACCCCAAAGCCCTGAAATTAGTTTCACAAAGATATGCAAAAGAACTCAAACTCAAAAAAAATATCACAATGAATGAATATCTAAGATTGCCGAGAGAAAAGCAAATTGACTATGCACAAGGCTATATGAGACTCTTCAAAGAAGAGTGTCAGATAAAAAAGAATGCTCGCCTTACCACCGGAGAAACCTGGGGAATAATAAAATCACCAAGACAAACAAAAGCACGCAATAAAGCCTTTTTAAGCAAACAAGAACGACTGATAAGAAAAATACAAAAGGAAATTTTTGTAACTTCAAACGGCAACAAATTGGATGTTAAGGATTAATATCCTTGATAACCCTTTCCATAACATCATTCCAGCTTTCATCCTTGTCAGCAGGGTATAACTTTACACTTTTGTACCAATCACAATAAGTTAAATCCGTATGCCATCTCCAATTGTAATTGTAAGGCAACAGCACAGCACAAGGCTTATTCATCGCACCTGCAAGATGAGCAAGTGAAGTATCATTACAAATTACATAATCCAAATTTTCAATTGCAGCAGCAGTATAAGAAAAATCCTTAAAACTTTTACTCAAATCTACAATATCATATTTAGAAGCAAGTTTCTCAAATTCTTCCGCCCCCTCAAACGTTTGAGCGGAATACACTTGCACATTCTTAATACCAAACAAACCTGAGAAGGCATCTACATTGATAACTCTCCCTGTTTCATAATAAGTATTGCCCTGCCATTTGATACCGATTTTAAACTTATCATTATTAAAGAATTCTTTTTTGTAAAACTTACATTTTTCACTATCTGCTTTCAAATAACCGTCACGCCCTGTGAACATCTCATCTGTATTAAGTCCCAAAGCATAAGGCACACTCAAAAACGGAATATGAACATCAAAAGAAAACTCATTCTGTTCATAGAAATAATCCATCACATCAACTTGCGGAAAATTTTCTCTAAACAATTGACTCAATTCAACTTGAGGTTTGAGAACAAGCTTTTTACAACGTTTCAGGAGCATCGGAATATATCTGGCAAACATAATCATATCACCAAATCCTGCTTCATAATAAGTGTATAAAACTTTGTCAGAAATATCCTCCCCTCTCCAAATTTTAGATTCCGGAATTAACTTTGGATAAGTAACGATTTCCGTATTTATAGCAGTTTCACGACACAATCTTGTCTCAAAATAAGGAAGCCCCTTCTCATAATCTTTAAGCCTGAAATAAGTCAACCCAAGAAAATATTTTGCCTCTCTATCCTCAGGATTAAGCTCAATACACTTAATATAATGATCTTTGGCAAGCTCCGGTTTATGGAATAAAGTATATAGATTTGCAAGGTTGTAATAAGTATCACGTGACAACGGATTAAGCTTCAAAGCCTCTAAATAATATTTTTCAGAGTTTTCAAAATCCAAAAGATTTTTATAAATAAGCCCTAAACCAAAAGCTAACTCAAAATTCAACCCAAAGATTTTTTCTTCCTCTAACCTTGTATCTAAAGCCTTCTTATAAAGTTTCTGCTCATAGTAAATATTTGCCAAAATCTCATAAAAATAACGGACATTCTTGACAGAAATAGCTTTTAAAACATATTTTTCAGCCTCATCATAATTTCTCTGCTGCATATTGCTTATACCAACAAGATTAAGAATTTCGCAATCATCCGGATTTTCTTTTAAAATCTTGCCATAAAAATTCAACGCCTCAGGAATCTTCCCCGCATTGTGAAGCTTGAAAGCCTTTTCAAAATACTCTTTTCTCAACTCTTCTTTCATAGGAATGATTATAACATATTTTTATGCTAAAATGTGGATATGTTTACAGGGATTGTGGAAGAAATCGGACAAATAAAGGAATTTTCAAGGCATAGTAACGGAGCTAAAATAACCGTTGAGTGCAAAAAAGTTCTGGAAAATTCTAAACTTGGCGACAGTATTGCAATAAACGGTTGCTGTCAAACAATAACACATTTGAACAACACATCATTTTCTGCTGACGTTAGCAAGGAAACATTAAGTATAACAAACTTTTGCACTTTTAAAGCAGGCAATAAAGTAAACCTTGAAAGAGCCCTAACTCCGTCATCAAGACTTGGCGGACATATTGTACAAGGACACATCGACTGTGTCGGCAAATTTGTTGGAGTTGAGAAACTTTCAGATTTTTACAACTTAACATTCGAAATCCCTGACTCTGAGATTAAATATGTCGTAAAAAAAGGGTCTATTGCAATTAATGGAATAAGCTTGACAGTGGCATCCGTCAGCGGAAACATTATAAAAACTGCGATTATTCCTCATACCTATTCAAATACAACCCTAAAAGATTTATCTCTGGGCGACTCTGTGAACGTAGAAACCGACATATTAGGTCGATACATTGAAAAATTTTTATCAGTAAATAATAATAGTAGAGCAATAGATGAAAATTTCTTAATTGAAAATGGGTTTGTGTAATGGATAATTTTAGATTTGATGATATAGAAGAAGCAATTGAAGATTTTAAAAACGGGAAAATGCTCATTGTAGCAGATGATGAAGACCGTGAAAATGAAGGAGACTTGATTTGTTCAGGTCAAATGGTTACTCCCGATATCATAAACTTTATGGCAAGAGAAGCGGGAGGACTTGTATGTCTTGCAATATCAAACGAAATTGCAGAAAAGCTTGAACTGCCACAAATGGTAGAACAAAATAATGAAAGTATGAAAACTGCTTTCACGGTAAGTATTGACGCAGATGAAAAATTTGGTGTTACAACCGGAATTTCAGCTTACGACAGAGCAAAAACCATCGAAGTTGCACTGGCTCCGGATGCTGTACCTTCAGATTTAAGACGTCCCGGACACTTATTTCCTTGTGTAGCAAGAAAGGGCGGAGTTTTACAAAGAACAGGACATACTGAGGCTGTTGTTGACTTAGCAAGATTGTGCGGACACATCCAAGCTGGGCCGATGTGCGAAATAATGACCGAAGACGGACATATGGCAAGAAGAGATTATCTTCGAGAATTTGCCGACAAACACGGCATCAAATTCATATCAGTTGCCGAATTAATCGCTTACCGCCTAAAATCAGAAAAACTTGTATCTCGTGAAGCTGAGGCTGATTTACCGACAAAATACGGTCATTTCAAGATATACGGATATGTGAACAAACTTACAGGACAAGAACACGTTGCTCTTGTAAAAGATGACGGTTCTGACAAGATTCCGTTAGTAAGAGTTCACAGTGAATGTCTTACAGGAGATATATTCCACAGCTTAAAATGCGACTGCAACTCGCAACTGCACGGTGCTTTACGTATGATAGAAAAATACGGAAAAGGTGCTGTCGTATATATGAGAGGTCACGAAGGAAGAGGTATCGGACTTGTAAATAAAATTAAAGCTTATAAGTTGCAAGAACAAGGACAAGATACAATTGAAGCTAACATCTCATTAGGTTTTAAGGCTGACTTGAGAGACTATGGCATAGGTGCTCAAATCATAAGAGATATAGGCTTTACAACATTCAATTTGATAACTAACAACCCGAAAAAAATCGTAGGTTTGAAGGGTTACGGATTAACTGTTAATGATATAGTAAAGGTAGAATCCGAAATTACGACTTACAACAAGCATTATCTTGATACTAAAAAAGAAAAAATGCACCATATGCTATAAAAATGGAACAAGAATAAGGAACTATGAAATATGAAAACTGTATTTGAGGCAAGGTTAATACAAAAAGAAGATTACTCAGCTTTTGAAGCAATATACAATGACTTCAAAGATAGAGCCTTCGAAGAATACAAGTTTGAATTGACACCTTTAGAATACAAAGATTTTATAAACGCTGTTGAAAAAGACTTGATCAAATGTATCGTTTTATTTGAAAACAGCTTGCCTACGGCATTTTTAATATATACAACATCAATTTCAGAAGCAGTAGAGTTAAATATTATACACTCTTATAATATGGAAAATACTCAAGAAAGAAGCCGCTACCTAATAGATGAATTTATGGAAGAAACCCGCCAAGAAAGACAAAATATGGTAGTCTGCTATCCGATGTTAGGTTCACAAAAGGTTTTAATTAATGAAATTGCACAGTTCGGCTTCAAATTTGTCGGTATTGTTGTATTGAGATTTATGCTTGATGGTACAAACTCAAGAGAACTATTAGATATGTGCCAGTTAGACCCACTACCTGAGGGTTACAGTATGGTTGAGTGGAGAGATGAATTCTATGGAGAATCTGTCCAGATTATTAAGGAAGCTTTCCATAACAGTGCAGATGCCCTGTTTGACCCACGCTTCAACACAGATGAAGGAGTCCGTGATATTTTAACTAAGATAACGAATGATGTATATGCAAAATTCCTTCCTGAAGCAACAACCGTACTTTTATACGACGAAGAACCTGTTGGATTATGTTTCATGAATTTGACAGGCGGAAGCATTGCAAACATTCCTATCTTCGGGCTTACAAGAGAACATCAGGGAAAGGGGTTATCAAAACATTTGCTTAAAAAATCAGTAGAAAAACTCATCGAAATGAGAGAGAATAACGTTTACCCTATTACCGAAGTTAACACAACAACAGAAACAAATAACTTCCAAGCCCTCAAAATGTATAGACACGTTGGGTTTAAGGAAGACTACAATTACCCGCAATCATATCTTCCAATTAAACGATAGTTTTGTAAAGTTTTGTAAAAAGAATTAAAGAAAATAATCTCTAATGCCGATATTCAAAGAGAAAGAAAGGAAAATCGGTCGAAATGGGATTATCAGCATCACAAGCAAAATTGTTAAGCATAACA
This sequence comes from uncultured bacterium, assembly GCA_949288725.1. Classification (GTDB taxonomy): domain Bacteria; phylum Cyanobacteriota; class Vampirovibrionia; order Gastranaerophilales; family Gastranaerophilaceae; genus Zag111. Next base: position 28,601 of record CASELF010000006.1, on the reverse strand, counting down.
TCCAGATTATCTGATAATGAATTGCGCTCTCAAACAATTACAAGTGCAAAGATGGCTCTTGCTAACAAAACAACCGCAGCAAGCCGTAAATATATTGATGCTTTAAACTCAACAAATTTAATATATTCAACATACGATTTAGACGGTAATAAGACTTATGTTGATTTGACCGGTTCACAATTATCACAATATGCACCTTTAAAGAACCAGTATGGTTTAATCAATAATAAAGGTCAAATATTGGTATCAGAAGTTGACGCTAAAAATTATGAAAATAGCGCAAATATTAATGAATTTTTGGATAAGTACGGTGTCAAAGCAATCGACTCAGGTAAAGTAGAAACAGTTGACAACCCTGAATATAAGATTGCATACGAAGAATGGCAAAAGAAATACGAAGAGTGGTACAGCCGAAAACCGGATCCAACACAAGATATATATTGGAAAGAATTAAGTGGCACAGACAGTGAATTATATGACAAATTTAAGGTAGCCTCTGAACAATGCTTCAATAGTGCAACTGGCGGAGATGCAGGCTGTTATCTTCACGTTTTGGCACACATGCTTGACCTAGAACCTGGAATGGAAGGCTATAATTTTATGGATGGCGATAATGTTGGAGGTTATCCAAAGACATTCAGCACAACGACAGGTAATACTATTACAATCGGAGCCCAACGAATTACAGGCTCATTTATCCATAACAGCACAAATGTCGGTGGTGTATCTGGTACCGAAGCAATGCTTCCTGTATCAGATGCTATTCGTGATGGCTGGAATGGCGAGACCGTTATGGCGGCCCCACACCCTTCTGAAGCCATAGATGAACATTCTTCAGAAGCTGAAAAAATAATAAGTGATTATTACCTACAAGAAGCCATAAAAAATGGAACAATGCCTACTGAAGCTCAATTATTATTGAGTAACTACAAATTCACCTATGACTCAAAAGGTAATATTATAGGAACAGAATTAAAAACCTTGAGTGAAAAATGTGCTGATTTGTACTACGCGGTAGAAAAACGTAGTGCTTTGGGAATTAACTACAGAGACATTCTAGTTCCAGCAATTAAAACTTTCCAAGAAGATATGAGCATTGCGTTCACAAAGCGTATCTTCCAAAACGAAGTCTACACAAAAGATGTGGAAGACTGGCTAATTGAAAAGCCTGAAATGGAGGACATTCCGGCAACCATAGATAAGATTATTTATGAATATGACGACAAAGACAAAGCACAATGGTATGTAAACTTGTGGCACAGAATGAATGGTCCAAGTGATGAAAAAGACGGTACCCAAACAGAGTCTGAAATTACAACAACAAAAGACGAAAACGGAAATATCGTTGTAAATAAAGAAGATACAACATCAATGAGATATGAAATTCTTGAAGATGGACTTATGAACAGTGCAGAATGGCTAAAATATGCCTTAGAAAGCGGAACAATTACTCTTGAAAGAGTAAACTATGAAAATCCGACAGAACAAGGCACAGGCTTGAAAAATGCCGCTTGGACATCAATAATCTATACAAATGCCCTAGACATATCAACTCAAACAGATGAAGCTGCAATAGCAAAAGCTGAAGCTGAATATGAAGCTACGACAAAAGATATTGAGTCAAAAGATAAACAATACGATAGTATGTTGAAACTTTTGGATACAGAACACAGCGCACTACAAACCGAATATGATACAGTTAAATCCGTAATTTCTAAAAATATGGAAAGAACATTAAAGATGTATTCAGCTTAACATTATGACAAATGGCTATAATCAAATAATAGCAGCATAATTACACACGAAGAAAATCCATCTTTACCTGATAGCATTTTTATGCTATAATCGAACTATGATTGATAGATATTCTCGTGATGAAATAAAAAACATCTGGTCACTGCAATCTAAATTTAACTATTATTTAAATGTAGAACTTGCAGTTTGTGAAGCATATGCAAAGCTTGGAATTTTTCCTTCCGACGAAATTAGAACGCTAAGAGATACCGCAACATTTGATCTTAAGCGTATCGAAGATGTCGAACGTGAAGTTAAGCACGACGTTATCGCATTTTTGACGAGCGTAAACGAGAGCGTGGGCGACCTCGCAAAGTACTTGCATGTTGGAATGACCAGTTCGGATGTAATAGACACTGCATTTTCTCTTCAAATCCAAGATAGCGGAAAAATCATTATGAATGATTTAAATGCAGTCATCAGCACTTTAAGAAAACTTGCAATAAAGCATAAAGATACCATTTGCATAGGTCGTTCTCACGGCGTTCACGCTGAAGTTATGACTTTTGGTATAAAATTGTGTTCTTGGATTGATATTTTAAAAAGACAGAGAATAAATTTTGCAAATGCACTTGAACAAATTAGAGTTGGCCAAGTTTCAGGACCTGTTGGAACTTATAGCAATATACCGCCTGAAGTAGAAGAAATTACTTGTGAAAACTTAGGGCTAAAACCTGTTAAGATTTCAACTCAAGTTATAGCGAGAGATTATCACGCATACTTTATGCAATCACTGGCGTTAATAGCTAGTGTTATTGAACAATTTGCAACAGAAATCAGACATTTGCAAAGAACAGAAGTTTTAGAAGTTGAAGAAGGGTTTGGACAAGCTCAAAAAGGTTCTTCAGCTATGCCACATAAGAAAAATCCGGTATTAAGCGAAAACTTATGCGGTTTAGCCAGAGTTGTACGCGCAAACTCTTTTGCAGCACTTGAAGACATTCCTCTTTGGCATGAAAGAGATATTTCTCATAGTTCGACAGAGAGAATTATTTTCCCGGATAGTTTAATCTTAGTAGACTTTATGCTTGCTAGGTTCAACAATATTTTGGAAAATCTTGTCGTTCATAAAGATAATATGCTAAAAAATACTGACAGATTTGGTGGAATAATTTTCTCACAAAAAGTTCTGTTAAAATTGATTGAAAAAGGATTAACAAGAGAAGAAGCGTATCGCATAGTTCAACGAAATGCTATTGAAGCTTTTGAACACGAAGGTGATTTTAAAGCGAACTTACTTGAAGATAGCGATGTAAATTCAAGATTAACTAAGAAAGAAATTGAAGAAATATTTGATAAGAGAGCTTTCTTACAAAATATTGACGTTATATACTCAAGAGTACTTGAATAATCATTTTCGAAAATTGTGTGTAGGATAAAGCATAAAATATGCGAAACTATTTTTCGCTATAGTTTTATGCCATTAATTTCCAGAAAGGAATTTAATACATTTTTAGCTTTTTCAATTTCCACATGAACAAAATTATTTCTTGTTTGTTTTACAAGATTAGAAGCAAGCTCATACATTTTAGAAGCACCTTCCAAATAATCTTTTTGCTCAGGAGATTTTACAAGCCCGATTTCATGGAAATATCTTCCGTACAACAAGTATAAACGTGATAACAAATCATTCATATTGTATTTTTTAGCAATCTCAATAGCTTGTTCAATATGAATTTTAGCGGAATCATAATCAGAAGTCGTCATAAATGATTTTGCCATAACAATTTCAAGTAAAACAGTAAAGAAATAGTTATCAATTTTCGGATTTTGCGCAACCTTTATAGCTTGGGAAGCAATTTCTTGTGCCTCATAAGGTCCTTCAGTTGCAATTGTAGCTTCCGCAATTAAATACCAAGTAAGCAAAGCACCCATTGCCATCTTTTCTTTAGAAAAGTAAGTAATCTGTTCCTGATAAATATTCATTGCCTGCTTTATCTTGTCTTCATCCTGGAAAATCTTACCCAGCATTGTTTTCATGATATTTTTAGTAAAATTATCACCGCAATTGTTTGCAAATGTGACAATCTGGAACAAATCATCTTGCATATCTTTATACTTTTTACGCATAAAATTATTGATGATATTTATAAAGTTCCATTTAATCACAGATTCATCATCGAGATTTTTATCTCCATACTGCTTCATGATATCTTCCAGAAGCTTTTCTGAAGTTGTAAAATCACCCTTCATAGTATTTGCCTGTGCCAAAACAAGTTTACACTTGCAAATATATGAAATATCACTAATTTGATTTCTCTCCAAGATTTCAAACAATATTGTTAAAATTTCAAAAGAACGGTCATTACCTTGCATTACAAGAGCTTGAGCCAAAATCAAATAAGCATTCAACCAGGTTTCAATCACCAAACTTGAAGGAATATCCGTTCTAGTGTAAGGTTGTTTCAAAACCTCATCCAAAACAGGCATAATTTCATTATCAATCATATTGATAACCTGTCCGCAATTACCTATCGCAATAAGAGATTTCAACTTGGCACATTTAATAAGTGCAATCTCAAGTTTCTTTTCTTCATCTATTTTACCAAGGACAGTATCAACACACTCAACACTTCCAAAATAAGTTCCTGTCTTTTCACAACAATAAGTCATATAGGCAAGCAGTTCAATTTCTTTTGGAAGATTTTCTAAAGTCTCAGCCTGAGCAATGGCATCAGGCAAGTAATCCATAGCCTCCTTAGGATTATATCCGCTCAAAAGTTTACCAAGGCGTTCAGAAATATTATATCTGATTTGCAGTGTGGTAGTTTCATCAAGCTCATTTATGAGTGCAAGACATTGCTTTTGCGAAATTGAATATAAGCTTATATCACCAATGTAAGAAGCAAGTCTTGTGTTCCTTGTCCAAATATCAAGCGCAAGTTGAGGATTTTTAATGTTCTGTGCAATAATTCCAAATATTGCATTAGAATTAGGTGTAAAATTAACGAGAGCATTACAAACCCTCGTATTAAGCGCAATATACTGCTCATCAGCTTTTGCAACATTAAGAATAGTTTCCCAAAGAAGCAAATCTTTAAACTGATAGAAAATGTCATTAAGCGGTACAATAAAACCCATTCTGTTCAAATACGTAATTATATCTGAAAAAGTCTTTTCATCATACCCAAAAATCTGACGAATAAGGTTAAGATTAATCTTATCCCCCAAAATTGCAGATCCCATAAGCAAAGTATAAGCATCTTTGTTAATTTCGCTCAAAATGCAAATTCTTTTTGCAACCAAGTCTGCATACTTTTCAGGCAAATCAAACTCACAATCCGCAACCTGAGAGTCAATTCTTAATCCCAAAGCCTGTTCAATATAAGCAGGAATACCCTTACTTTGTTCCAAAATCAATGTTTTTTCGTGATCGCTAAGCGTAGGAAATTCTGAATATTTTTCCTCTTTTTTAGCAAGAAAACTAATCATCGAATCGTCATCAAATTTTGAAAGAGTCAAATCAAAATAAATATCTTCATCATCTTCCAAAACAAGATCAAAATACCCCTTACAAGGTTTTGACTCAGTGTACAAAAGGAGCAATTTTAAATCCTTATATACCGACTCTTTTTTAATATAATTATGCAAAAACTCGTAAGAAAAACCATCTATCGCATCAAAATTATCCACAACAAAAATAAATTCTGAATACATAACAATTTTATCAAAAATTTTATTCAGCAAATCAAAAGTTTTTGTTTTATTTCTGTTCAAATCTTCAAAAACACCAAATTCAGCAGGGTATAAAAAGTTCAAAAAATCTGCAATTTCTTTATTATTAAGATATGGGAATTTATTCTGAAACAATTTAGTTGCATCTTTTTTAAATTTCAAACTATTAATGCAAAAATTTGGTAAATTGAACAAATTAAACAGAACATCCTGCAAGAAACCTCCAGGAGTAAGTTGAGTTATAGGAGTACATTTCCCATAGAACCAAACAAAAGACTTGTCCTGCAAACTTTGAATAGTTTTCGCCAAAACATAACTTTTACCAATTCCGCGAGAACCGCTCAGGGAAATAATTTTTTTATCCTCTGATAACAAAGCTTTTTCTAACAACTGCTGAGCTAAATCTTGATCAACAATTCTTTTGTTTAGTTCATTTAAGTCAGCAATCTTAGTCTTTGGCTTAATACTGTTCATCGAAATAGGCTCTTTGAATTCAAAGCCGCATTTTCTGCAAATCCTTGCATTAGGGAAATTAACACAATTACATTCGGGGCAAAGCCTTAAAATTTCCTCGCCACATTTCTTACAAATTATATCGGAAATCGAATTAACCGTATGACAACTCTTACAGATCAACCCCGTTCGGGTTTTACAATAGGGACATTTAAGAGAGTCGTCCGGTATTGTTTTTTTGCAAATTGGACACTTCATAATATAAATCCAAATTAATTAAACGCTCGTTTAACCATTTTCATCAGTTTTAATAATCTTTTTGAAACTTCTGACTGTGACAAATTAAGCTCTTGAGCGATTTCACTTTGAGTCATGCCCTCCTGATATCTTAACTTATACAAATCAAGATATTGTTTTTCAGGCTCAGCATTATTTATCTGATGGATAGAATCAATAACAATTTGAAGCACTTCATTCTTAATCGCTACGTCTTCCGGGCCATTATCGAAATCGATAGGTTCATACTCAATGTTAATATTAGCGTAAACATTTGAATATGAATTAGGGTCACTTAAAGGAACCTCCTGAACAGGAGTGTAACTTTCCCTCGTTCTACGTAATCTGCCTGAGTCCTTCAATACATTTAATATACTTGAAGTTGCAACTTTACGTAGATAAACTTCCAAAGTAGCATCCGACGTAATAGTACTTATAATCGGTAATGAACGTTTGCAAGTCTCATTAAAAAAGTCATCATACAAATCTTCATTATTAATAAATTTTCTATTACTCTTAATTAATCTCTCAATTAGATTTATTTTATCTTGTGCTAGTTCCACTTAAATTCCCCTACTTTATATCAGTATAACACAATTATAGATAAATGATAAGTGCTAAATTATAATTTGGCGTAGGAACCTCGCCACTAGCAGGTTTCACGACATTTAGTGTATCTTTAACAGTTCGTAACACAATTTTATCTACCTGCTCAGAACCGCTTGATCTTGAGATTCTTGCACTCTCGATATCGCCGTTTTTACTAAGTTTCAGGTCAACCTTCACTTGATTTGAATATATATATTCATTTGTCAACAGCAAGTCACTAGATAGTGTAAGTTTGATACTTTTTCCTGCAGTTTGTAAATATTTTTTAATATTTTCACTGTAAGAAAGATAATCAGGAACTTCCCAAGACAATTTTTTCAAAGTAATAGTCTTACTTCCGTTGATAGGCTTTGAAGGTGCGATAGGCTTAACAGCAGCCGGCTTTTGAACAGCTGGCTTAACTTCTTTTTTCTCAGGCTGCACTGGTGCAGGAGTAGAAGGCGCTGCTGCCGGTGCATTTGGAGAAACATCCTCTGCATCTTGCGGTAGAGTTGGCAGAGTTGTTTCACCTGTATTAGCCAATATATTAGAGTTATCAGCTTCAGGAGTTGCCAAAATTTCGTTCTCTGGAGTTGTTTGAATAAGTGTATCTGCATCAATACTATTCTTACTCTTCATAAGGAAGCCTACAACTGAACCTGCAATTATGATAGCTGCCAATATTGCAAACACTGGCATTAGCTTGCTCATTTTTCTCTCTGGTCTGAAATCATATGACTCTTGCTCTCCAGCTTCGGCTTCAGCTGATTCTAATTCAGGTTCAAGTTCTAAAGAATTTAACTCAACATTCTTAGAACCGTCATAAAGTACTTGTAACTTGCTTGCATCCTGGACTTCATCATTTTCAGCATTTACAGGAGTTTCACAGATTTCAACATTTTCATTACTTAAATTCTCATCAGAAGAAGCCTGAGAAGCACCTTGAAGTCTTTCAGGATCTAATTCTCCGAGGCTTAATGCATCCAAGCCTTCAAGCAAAGAAAGATCACCTTCCTCAAATTCATTCACGGAAGCCTCTTCAGGAGCACTTCCGACTTCAGCAACCGGTGCAGCAGGTGCAACAGGAGTTGCTGGGGCAGCCGGAGTTGCTGGAGCTGCTTCTGTTTGCGGTGTTGCAGATGCAACAGGAGTGCTTGGAGCCTCAGCAACAGTTTGAGGTTCGTTTGCGCTTGGAGCTTCTGCCGTAGTATCTGCTTCAACATTTAGACCAAGAACATCTTCTACAAAATTATCTGAAGTCAATTCCCCAGGACGTTCCATTGATGGTAATTCCGGAATTTCATCCGGCATGTCTTCTACGAAATTGTCTGAAGTTAATTCTCCTGGGCGTTCCATTGACGGTAATTCTGGAATTTCGTCCGGCATGTCTTCTACGAAATTATCTGAAGTTAATTCTCCTGGACGCTCCATTGATGGTAACTCTGGAATTTCGTCTGGCATGTCTTCTACGAAATTATCTGAAGTCAATTCCCCAGGGCGTTCCATTGATGGCAATTCCGGAATTTCATCTGGCATGTCTTCTACAAAATTATCTGAAGTTAACTCTCCAGGACGTTCCATTGACGGCAATTCTGGAATTTCATCTGGCAAATCTTCTACATACGCATCAGATTCTACGTGCACAGGAGCTGCAGGTGCAGCTTTTTTAGCACTCTCTGGGGTATCAGAAATTGAATTCATATCTGAAAGCTCTTTATGAGCTTCATCATCAGAGTTTTTATTAGCATTTATGGGAAGCGCAGAAGAATCACCAAGGTTATCAAAACCAATAGTTTCAGATTCATCTTTAATTTCTTGCGGCACATAATTTCTCACAAGTCTATGAAATTCTTCCATCTCCATAGTTTCCATCGGATCTCCAACAGGAGGTGGTGTAACTTGCTTAGGAAGATTACCCATCTGAATATCTTCAATAGAAGTTAACTCAGTAGCTTCACTAATAGGAGTATGGAACCCATGTGCCAACGGATTAACAGGTCTGCTTCTTCTAGGGCTATTGTCAAAAGAATCATCAAAACCACCATCTGAAGATTCAAAAACCAAATCGTCGCCATAACCGCTATCATAACTGCTATCATTTGAATATGTTATATCATCACCGCTATCTGAATTTTCAAATACTAAATCATCAGAATTTGAAAAAACTAATTCATCATCATTATTTTCAACATTACTTAATTCATCACTTGAATCACTACCAAAGTCACTAATCAAGTCATCACTCAATTCATTATTTGAATCGTCACCTGAATCGCTACCTAAATCATTAATCAAGTCATCGCTTAATTCATTATTAGAATCATCACTTGAATCGCCACCTAGATCACTAATCAAATCATCACTCAATTCATTATTTGAATCATCACTCAATTCACTGCCTAAATCATCGATTGAAGCATCACCCAAATCATTGTTTGAATCATCACTTGAGTCACTATCTAAATCATCGATTGAGGCATCACTCAAATCACCGATTGAATCCTCATTTGAATCACTTGTTACATCAGCGCTAAAATCACTATTTTCATCACTGTTTTCGTCATCATTTTCATCACTGTACTCAGAAGCATCGAAATCTGCAAACAATTCATCCAATGTACTGTTCATATTTTCTTGTGGAGAGTGAAGCGGTTCTGATAAATTATCATCCGGCATTTCATCAATTCCACTTTGATCGTTCTGTTCAACAGGTTCAGCAGCTTCAACAGCATCTTGTGGTTGTTCAACTTGTTGCTCTGTTTGTTCCTCAGAATTATCAGGTTCAGAAGCAGCTTCTGCTTGTTCCTCTATTCCAACTTCAGCATCAAAATTATCTAAAGATAAATCTTCTTCACTTAAATTTTGCAACATGTCTTCAGAAACTTCAGCCAACTCTGGTGACTCGCCCAATTCAGGAAGCTCATCTATTCCGCCAACACCACCATCATTAGAAACTAAATCAGCATTAGAATCTGCTTGTTCTTCCACTGCACTTTCCTGTACACTTTCCTGAACGGCTGAATTTTCTTCATTTACAAGCTCTTCAGCGCCAACTTCAGGAAGATCCACACCTTCAAGGCTTGCAGCTTGAGACAATTCTGCATTAAAATCGTCAATATTAAGATTCCCAATAGCAGGCATTTCTGAAATTTCAGGTAATTCAGCAACTTCAACATGCTCATTCACCACATTATTTTCGTCTGAAAATACTTGTTCTGCCATATTCTTAATACTTGATGCCATATCAATAGCATCAGCTTCGATATTTGCAACATTAGCAGCGGCATTTATAATATTAGCTGCGCTATCCGCAGTTTCTGCAATTCCAGAAAGTGCAGCACTTGCCATTGCAGTACCTGCAATTTCAGCACCCAACACAGCAGCACCCTTAACAAAACCTGAAGCAGCATCACCTGATTTGTTATCTTGTTCTTCGACAATATCATCTTCAGTTAATGCTTCTATTTCTGATGCTGTAAGCATTTCTTCCGCAATATCAGAAGGCATCTCATCTGCAGGAATATCAGCAACATTCATCTCACTAGTGTTAACCGGAACTTCAAGCCCAACAACGCTTGCCGCTTGATATGAAATCATCTCGAAATTTTCATATTCAATAAATTCATCTCTTAATTCAGAACTGTTTATCAAATAATTTAATAATGTTCTTTTATCTTCTTCACTAACATCATGGTCTGTCATTGATACCATCAAAAATTCGGCATGACTAATATCTTCTTCAGAATATTTTACGTCTTTTCCTCTATTAAAGTTTTCAATAAAGTTACGTAGGTCAACTGGGGAAGATAATTTTTCTTTTTCCATGAAATAATACTTATCATTAGCATTATTCTTATTAATCAACTTAGGTTCAAAGAAGCCTAAAAATTCGGTCTTACTATGGTCTTTCGCCAACTTTAAAACCACATAAATATCAGGAAGGAGGTTATATTCAAAATGAGTCTTAGGGATAAAAATCTGATTTTCATTAAAGACAACTCTAACATCAATGTGAATGTTAGAAAGCTTGATGTCAGAAATATCAAATTCTTCTAAAATTTTTCTAATATTATGCAGGTTATAAGTACGTTCTTTTGAAATATTTTGTTCTTCAAAATATTTTAAAAATACCTCAGCACCTAACGCGTTAATATAAGCACGACTCTTTACATCACCCCTTGCAAAACTTTGCGTAAGTGCTCTTGCATCCTCTTTTTCCTGTTCTTCAATTGTAATAATATTAGTATTTTCCATATCCCTTTTTCTCCTTCTAATAATATAGAGTACACAAGCTTTAAAATTATTCCAAAAAATATGTAAATTTTTGTAACAAATATTGTAATTTACTCTTATTTTAGACAAAATAATAGTGTGAGTCGTTTTTGATTAGGTACATAGTGTGTAATTTATAAAGGAGGTTTTCCTATGAGTTTAAGTCCTATTTCATTTAGCAGTCCAAGAGTGTCGTTCCGTGGAGAAACAGAAAACAAGGCTGATATTTTTGGAGCACCTGGCAAATTTGCCGCTGCAGAAGAAGGCGATAAGGTAGATATAAAAAAAGAAGATTTAGTTGCAGACGAACCTAAGAAAAACAACGTTATAAAAACTATCGGAAAAGTTTTGGGCGGTGTAGTAGTTCTTCTTGGTGCATCATTCGGACTATATAAATGGAAAGGTGATAAATGGCTTCTTCCTGAAGCAAAAGGATTTATGGCAGGAATCAAAAAAGCCCTTGTTAAACCTGGCGAATTCATCGATCAAAAAATCGTTGCCAGATTCTCAGGAAAAGGTGCTAAAGCCGCTTCAGAAGGTACAGAAGCAGCAACCGAAGTTGCTAGTGAAATTGCAGAAGATGCAGCTGAAGCAACTGCAAAAGCATAAGACTTTAATAAGTTATAAAAAAGGCTCCTTGCATAAAACAGGGAGCTTTTTTATTGCAAAAAATCAGCCAAAATTACGTTACTTAATAATATTCCTTCATTCGAAAATCTATAACCTTGTTCGGTTTGAACTAAATACCCAAGCGAAAGATATTTTTGCAGAATATCACTATAATCTTGCTCAAAATCAATTGAAAACTTTTTGTTAATTTCATCAACTGCAATACCTTTCATCTTCCGAAACCCAAGAAAAATTTCTTCTTCTAACTGCTCTTGAACTGTCAACTCATGCTCTAAATCATGTCTTAATGGATTAGCAACATAATCCTCTATATTTAAAACATTTGAATAACGAACTTTACCGTCATAACCGTGTGCACTGACTCCAAAACCATAATAAGAATTATTATTCCAATAATTCAAATTATGTGCTGATTCAAAACTTTTTTTGGCGAAATTACTTATTTCATAATGCTCAAAATCTCTTTTTCCCAGTGTTTCTATTGCCTTCAAGTACATATCAGCTTGAGTATCGAGATCAGGAAGCTCATTCGGAGAATGTTCATAGAAAAAACACCCCTCTTCAATCTTCAAACCATAAAGTGAAATATGCTCAACACCCAAATCTGAAGCCTTAATCAAATCCTTCTCAAAACCTTCTATTGTTTGCGTAGGAAGCCCATAAATAAAATCTAAATTAATATTCTTAAAGCCAAGATTTTGTGCCTGCTTTACACAGCGAATAAGCTGTTCCGGAGTATGCTTACGTCCGATAGATTTTAAAATATCCTCATCAAAAGTCTGACACCCAAAACTCAAACGATTAACACCCAAATCTTTAATTGCAGGGAGAAACGCTTCATCAATTGTTTCCGGATTAATTTCTACGGTAACTTCACAATCTCTGTTAAACTTAAAGAGACCTAAAATTTTACTAAAATCTTCGACACTTAACAAAGAAGGCGTCCCCCCTCCGAAATAAATCGTACTAAGATTTTCTCCCATATAGCGATACTCAATTTCTTTCAAAAGTGCTTCCAGATAACAATCCTTCTTTTCCAACTGAGGAAAAGAAACGAACGAACAATAATAGCATTTTTGCCTGCAAAAAGGGATATGAATATACGCATTCTTAATCATAACTCAATTATACCATATAACTTGCCAATGGCATTTTTATCTGGTATCATTTTGGTAATAGAAGATGGAAGGGATATGTATGAAAAAGTTTTTGGTTGTCTTATCGGTACTTTTGCTTACCTCAATACAATGCAATGCAAAAGATGTTTGGGTAAATAATCTTAGAAGTGAATTTTTAGATAATTCTTCAGTAATATATGAAATAAATATTCGCACATTTAACGCGAAAGATAAAGATGGAAACGGAATCATCGATATCGAAGCAGGGGAAGAGAGCGGAAATTTCATTAACGCAATTGAGAGATTGGATGAACTGAAAGCTAAAGGGATAACCGCAATACACGTACTACCTGTAACACCTGTCGGTAAAACAAAAGCTTTGGGGACAGCAGGTTCACTGTACGCAGCGGCAGGATTTGACTCCCTAAATCCGCAGTTAAAAAACAATTCATTGGATATGTCTATCGAAGAACAAGCCCGCAAATTTATTCAAGCGGCACACGATAGAGGAATTGCAGTTATATTTGATGTGCCGGCATGCGGATCTTATGATTTATTCTTGCAAAGTCCGGAATTATTTGTGAAAGATGCATCAGGACAGCCAGTTATTCCGGCTGATTGGACTGATGTAAGATTACTGGATGCAGGCAATGAAAATCAGATTAACCAAGACCTATTAAGAACATACAAAAAATATGTAGATTTAGTTATGTCACTTGGGGTAGATGGGATAAGAGTAGACGTTGCTCACTGTAAACCTGCAAAATTTTGGAAAGAATTAATTGAATATTCAAGAAAAATAGATAGAGAATTTTTATGGTTGGCAGAATCTTCAGATTCTTGGAAGGAAGCAGTTTCTCCAAAATCAGTATTTACACCTTATGATAAATTACTGGCAGCAGGTTTTGACGGATACTATGGCAGCTTCTTCAACTTAAAGAATTGGAAAACTGCAAAAGAATTAGAAAACCAAGTTAACTTAAATCTTTCACTTGAAAAGAAAATCGGTTCTCCAAAAAGTGTTATTGGCAGTTTTACAACGCATGATGAATTAAGCCCTATCTTAGAAAAAGGTAAAGATTACAGCCGTATGATTATGTGGTTAAACGCTACTTTGCCTGTAAACTCTTATTTTGTTGATGGTTTTGAAACAGGAGATGAATATATTTATTTCTGGGCAAATAAAAAAGCTAAAAAAACTTATACGGATGATGAATATTACTTTGCACACAGAGGGAAAATTGATATCTTTAATTTCTCAAGAAAACCTGGTGGAAAAGATATGGATTTGCAAGAAGAATTTATCCATTCTAACCAATGCAAACTTATTGTTAAAAACATATTAAAAGATGGCTCTTTCAGATTTTTGAAAACCTCTTCCCCATCAGTATTTTCATATGCAGTTTCAAATGTATCACAAACCGTTATTGTTGTAGGAAATTTAGACTTCCGCACTTCATTACACGATGTAAAAATTTCAGTACCAAAAATAAACAAAGCAACTCCGATAATGCCTCTTGTATTGAAAAACATTCCAACACTTAGTAAAGGAAAAATAATTACAAACCTCAATGGCGGAGAAATTCAAGTATTTATTCTTGAGAATTTTTCTATTAAATAAGACGCAAAAAATTTTTTTCACAGGGTTTAGCATGGACAACGGATAAAGATATGAGTCAAGTATTACAAACAACATTTAAAATAAACCAAAACGCATATGCACCGATGTCTGTAAAACCAGCGGGGAAAGAGAAACCTACAAGCGAACAATCTTCTGTTTCAGGGAAACAATTGAGGGAACGACAAAATGTACTTCTCGGTAGTCTTGGCGGGCTTGCAGTACTGGGCACAGCGGTTTATGTTGTCAAATCAAGAATGAAGAAAAAGGCAGCACAAAAAGCTTCTGAAGCCGGTGCAAACATAATGGAAGTTATAAGATTAAAGCATAAAATTAAAACAGATTTTAATGAAAGAAGACTTCCGCTTGTTCAAAGATTAAGAGAAAAAGTTGCTGAAATGGGCAATGAAATTGAGTTTGAAACAATTGGAGAACTTTCTGCCAAAATAGATAAACTTGACGCTGAAAATATTGCAAGAAGAGATTCTCTTATGAAACATAGAACTGAACAACGTCAAATTCTTCGCAACAAAATCTTAAAACTTGAACAAGATCCAGAGTGGAAAGAGTTACGTCAAACAAGGAAAAGGCTAATTAAATTAATCAACGGAAAGGCTTCTCCTGAACAGAAAAACATTGCGGCTGATAAAGTTGTGATTGTAAATGATTTAATGATAAATAAGGCTTATCCTGAAGAAATTGAAATATTTGAAAAATTATATAAGATGAATTCCGAACAAGCCTTCAATATAGTAAGAACAAAATTCAATACATTCGAAGATTACAACAAGGCTTTAGCAGAACCTCAAACCGCAAGGTTCGATACGGTTCTTCCGATAAGAAATAGAAACTTTACTCACGCAAGACCTCTTCATTTGACAGACATTTTCCCTGATGAGGCTTTGGCTTGCATAGAATGTGACAAACAACTCGGGAATATAGATCTTAAAACTGAAGGAATTAGAGCTATAATAAAACAATATCACACAGACTGTGCTGCAATTGCGGAAGAGTTTAGAAATTCAATCGATACAAAAGCCTTAAAGGGTGAATTAGCTAAAAATCATAATTAATGCATTAAAAATTTTATTGTGTTATATTTTTAAGAGAAACAGGTGAGAGTTATGAATATATCATTAATAAAATTAATTGTGATGTTTAGTGCTTTTATTGGCGTTGTTGCAGGTTTTTTGTCTGTAATCCCATTCATTGGCGGTTGGATATTTTTTATCCTAATGTGCTTATCGGCGGTAATTGAGATGGGATTTTTAATAAAAATAAAAGTTTTACCATTGGATTCGGTACAAGAAAGTGCAACTATCGGAGGCCTTATTGGTTTTATTTCATTTATTGCATTCTCAATTGTTTATATGCCGCTTGTTTTAATTTTACTAAAAGTATTTAAGTATTACACAAATTATGGAGTTGCTCTTGCCCTAAACAATTCAAGTTTCTGGATCATAATATTTGTTTCATTGTTTATGGCAATACTAAGCGCAACAATTAACGCATTCACAGGCTTTTTAACATATTACGTATCGGAATTAATTAAGAATATACAAACTAAACAATAACGGAGAAAAAGATGAGCGAATTTATTTCTAAAATAAGAACAATACAGTGGATTGATGACCATTCAAGAATGGTTGATCAAACGGTAGTTCCTTATGAATTCAAATATGTGGATATAACAAGCGGACAAGAAATGTTCGATGCAATAAAAACAATGATAGTTCGAGGAGCACCGGCTATTGGTATCGCAGGAGCTCACGGAGTAGTTTTATACGCTCAAGAATTAAAAAAACAAAATCTTTCAAGAGAGGAATTTATCAATGAATTACTAAAAAAAGCTGATTATATGGCAACTTCAAGACCGACTGCCGTAAACCTAATGTGGGCAGTTGAAAAACAAAAAGAAGTTATCAGAAATTCAAAATCAGATATCGACGGTATTATTGAAGAATTAAAACAAAACGGTATAAAACTTGAAAATGAAGATATCGAAATAAACAAACGCATTGGAGATTATGGTGCGGAAGTAGTACCGAAGGGTGCAACTATTTTGACACACTGTAACGCCGGAGCGCTTGCAACTGTCGGATATGGTACTGCACTTGGCGTTGTACGCTCAGCGTTTGCAAAAGACAAGACTATTCAAGTTTTCGCAGATGAAACTCGTCCAAGACAACAAGGAGCCAGAATTACTACTCTTGAACTTACTATGGATGGAATTCCAACAACACTTATTACCGACGGTATGTGTTCATATTTCATGAAAAAAGGAATGATAGACATGGTTGTCGTTGGTGCTGACAGAATTGCAGCAAACGGAGATACAGCAAATAAAATAGGTACATACACAGTTGCAATTGCAGCTAAATATCACAATGTACCATTCTATATAGCAGCACCTCTATCTACAATCGATACAAGTATTAAGTCCGGTGATGAAATCGTTATTGAGGAACGTTCAAGAGAAGAAGTTACACATATTAACGGAAAAATCATATGCGCACCTGAAGTTAACGTAATTAATCCTGGCTTTGATGTAACACCGCATGAGCTTATTACCGGAATAATTACAGAAGTTGGAATTCTAAAACCGAATTACAACGAATCTATTAAAAATGCGTTTATGAACTAAGCTTTGCAATTTTTATATTAAAAATTGCTTCAATATCTGTACAAGCAAGGATATATTCTATCCAATCTTCAGGCTTCAAACCTCTTAATGTTGAAAGCCTAGGAATAATTCCAAGTACAGTTACACCGGTTCTCAGTTCAATTGTTTTTTGAATGTCCCGTACGTCGTAATCAAGACTTCTTATGGGACATTCATTTATTATAATGCCACGCAAATTTAACGGTTTAGAACGCATCTTGTTAAGATACTCTAAAATTTCATCAATTGTAGTATTTCTCAACGATGCAACCAATATTAGCGGGATATTCATGGCATTTATAAGTTCCTCTTCAGTGAAATTTTTCTCAATAGGAAGAGAAAGATCTGAGTGACCATTAACAATAAGACATTCAAATTGCTGGGCAACCGTCATATAATCTTGGAAAATAACATTCCTATCCATATAAAGTTTTTCAGCTTCATAAACACTTAAATCAAGACTTCGACTTTTATACAAATAAGAACAAAACGTCATAATATTTCTGTCCATATGCTTAACAAACAAAAAATCCGGAGCTTGAATGTAACCGTTCTTAAGTTTTGCACCAGTCTGCGCCGGCAAATAAACAGCAGTCGAATACCCGAGACTCTGCATTGATGCTGCAATCCCGCCGGTTATAAATGTTACCCCTGAATTGGGTTTTATTCCTGTAATAAAAACTTCTAACATTAAGTTAATCCGTCATTATTTGTTTATAGCAAAATAAACATCCTTTAAACGTTTTTTGCTAATGTGAGTGTACAATTGCGTGGTTGAAACGTCACTATGCCCAAGCAGTTCTTGAACGACCCTCAAATCAGCACCGTTCTC
The DNA here is from genome assembly GCA_949288725.1 of uncultured bacterium. GTDB lineage: Bacteria > Cyanobacteriota > Vampirovibrionia > Gastranaerophilales > Gastranaerophilaceae > Zag111. The sequence continues at coordinate 10,683 of CASELF010000006.1, read as the reverse complement.
CAGCAAATGCGTCGCAAAACTATGTCTTAGAGTGTGCGGAGATATAGTTTTGTGAATCTTTTTTCCCTGTTCGTGAACAAAATTATATATGTCCTGACGAGTTATTTCCCTCCCGTCTTCATTCAACAACAGGTGTTTTTCATCTAAATTAAACTTTTTAATTATAAATTCGCGCTGAGGCAAATATTTCTTCAATGCACTAATTGCCTTGCTTCCAAGCGGAACAATCCTTTCTTTAGAACCCTTACCTAAACATTGCAGGTATTTCCCCTTAATATTTATATTCGAAACATCGAGTTCAGAAAGCTCTGAGACTCTAAGCCCACAACCATAAAGCAATTCTATTATAACCTTCTGAACATCGTTCAAGTGCTGATTTAAAATCTCCTCTATCTCCTTTACTGACAAAACTTTGGGAAGACACTTCGGCAACTTCGGCTGTTCTATTGTCAAAGTTGGATCACTTGTACATTTTTCATTTGCACACATCCACTTATATAACCCTCTAAGTGAAGCTATTTTACGCATTATGCTCGTTGAAGAATACTTTTTGTCGTGAAGATTTAAGATATACATACTTATTTCACTGCGAGTAACATCTTTAAACTCACAAACATTTTTCGAGATGCAAAAATCCAAAAAATCACTCAAATCACGACGATATGCATCAACCGTATTTTCAGAAAGCCCTCTCTCGACCTCTAAATATTCAAGATATTCCGCTAATATTTGCACACTCATGCAAATATTATATATTCTTTTAATCGAGATTTAATAATATAAACGTATTATTTTTTAGTACCTAAGCGGGATTTTAGAGCGATTTATAGCCTTGTTTCCATATCCAAAATTCGAAAGCATTCTGCAAGTGCTTGTATAGAAAATGTTTTCGTCCAATGTTGGTCCTATGTTTATGGAACTTACCGCTTTTTTTAAGAATTTGTACTCTATATACGGAACAAATAAACCATTCTTCTCAAAAATCTTTGTAGGCTTTGATGTATCTGTGCCAAAACTGTTTATGAAAATTATTCGATATTCTTTTTCATCCTTGAAATGAGGATTCTTGAAAAATAAACTTATTACTCCAAGAATATCTATAAGTTCAAAAAGAATTTTCAACAGAACTTCGGATTCGGAATCCTTTTGAACCCGCTTTGATTTTAAAGCCTTTTCAAATTCCTTATTCCATTTCTTAAAAATCAGATTTAATATGGTTTCTTGAGTTTTCCTGTCGTAAATAATATTCCCGTATACTGAGAAAAATCCCTTTCTCTCCATATCAGAAATAAGTTCTTTCTTACAAAAACCTATATTATATCCGGTATAACTTTGACCTTTTGCATAATTATTCCAAAGAGTAAGGTTATCACTTTCTGTCGAGAAAGATACGGTGTAATATTCATACTTGTAGTTAAAGTTATCATTACCGTTTACGATATTCGTGTACTTATTAAAGAAATGCTCTCTAATTTTGGAGAATAATCTGCTGTTCAAACCATCAGTATTATCTAACAAACTGACAATAAGCTTATATGAATAAGTAACTTCCTCTTTATCATTAAGAAACAATGCATTCGAAAATCTTAGAGTTCCTGATTCCAGAAGACTCAAAAGTCTTTCGGGTTTTGTGTAATGATAAATTGTCTCATCAGAACCGTCATCAAGAATTTTTCTGACACGTGGAATTTTTCTCAACAAATTATCATAATCAATCATACTCGGACTCCAAAACCATATAAACTCTAATTACATTATAACATATTTTTCAAAAACTTCGCTAAACCTAAATTTGAGAAAATTTTTCGTGATATAATGGAGATTGACTTTTGGAGGAATACTTATGGATAAATATAAAGATTATAGTAAAGATGATTTTCTAAAATTATATGAGAAACCATTAGATGAATTAATCGAAATAGCACATCAAATTACGGAAGAAAATTTCAACAATGATGTTGAAGCTTGTAGTATTATAAGCGCAAAAACAGGTGAATGCTCAGAAAATTGCAAATACTGCTCTCAAAGTAAACATAACCACGCAGAAATAACCTGCCACCCTTTGCTTGACGTAGAAACAGTTAAAAAAGCTGCAATAAGTGCCAAAGAAAACGGTGCAACTCGTTTTTGCATAGTAACTTCCGGCAGAGTTCCAACCGGAGAAGATTTCAAAAAGATTCTTGAAATGATTAGAGAAGTAGCTTCAATTGAAGGGCTTCACTGCTGTGCCTCCCTCGGACTTTTATCAGAAGAACAAATAAAACAGATAAAAGAAGCAGGAGTAGAAAGGTACAATCACAACATCAATACATCTAAAAATTATCATAAACAAATTTGCACAACTCATAACTTTGAAGACAGAGTTCGCACCGTTGAATTAATCAAAAAGCACGGTATAGAAGCTTGCTGCGGAGTCATAATAGGTATGGGCGAATCTCGTGAAGATAGGGTAGATATGGCTCTATCATTAAAGGAACTTGACCCGACAACTGTACCTATTAACTTTTTGAACCCTATAAAGGGGACCCCGTTAGAAGGTTATGAAGATAAAATTGATGAAGAAGAAATACTAAAAACTATATGTATTTTTAGGATCATATTACCAAAAGCCTTGCTACGCTATGCTGGCGGAAGAACAACCCGCTTAAGCGAAGAAAACCAAAAACGCGGGGTTTACGCAGGAATAAATTCCCTTTTAGTCGGGAATTACCTTACAACACTTGGTTCTACCGCAGAAAAAGATAAAATCATGTTAAAAGAACTTGATAAAGTTATTGCTCAGTAGCAATAAAGTATTAACGATAATAAACTTATAATTTTAAGCTCGTTATACTATTGACATTTTCATAAAATTCGTGGATTGGGATTTTCTCTTCTTTCGCTGCATTATGCGGATTTATGAGAGTAACGAATTGCTCATCCACGTTTTTTATTGCATAAGCATGATGAATATACAAACCATCTTTCGCTTCTTTAAAATTACACGTCATCGCGTATCGACCCGGATTTTTTTGCATATCTTTAATCGACTTTACAATTTGTTTAAATTCTGAGTCATTTTTATTAAAGAACGTTACAGCTTTCTTCCCGGTAATCAGATACATTATATCAGATGAAAACCCGCCGCATAAAGGCTCATTTATATTTGCTGATGAATGCTTACCATTAATAATATTAGGATTTATATTTCTTACAGCTTCGCCATTTATGATTAATTGTTTCTTGAAATATTCAGTCGCAACTTCAATTGCCAGCAGATCATCATCTCCATCCACGTAATTCTTACTTTGCTTTGCTGCACCCAATGAAATCTGCGGAATAAATATTGTGGTATTTACTCCGGTAAAGTGGACATATGCATCATTTCCGTACGTACAACAAATTGAATCTCTTATATATCTCCTTCCTGCAGAAGTATTCCAAAGAGCGTAAATCCCTGCCAACAACCAGCAATCATTCTTCACTTGCTTGGCTGACCCAATTTCTCCGTCCATATCAATAGATGTTTTCGTATAATCATATACATAATTTTTATCACTTATTGAATCAAAATTTACAGTATACGAAATAGGCAAAGAATCTTTGCGATTTTCTTTGTACGTCTCGAATCCAAAAATATTATCAATATTTACAAACTTTTGTTGTGCTTCCATCCCTGTTCTCCAAAACACTTTTGAACAAACAGGATTATCATAAATCGACAGCATACATATCCTCCAAAAGTCCCTTATATTATTAAAAACATCTTTTGGAAAATAATTGACATCAATTGTATAATTCTATTCAAAGTAAAATATAACTTAATAATTTAAATAACAAAACAGCCTAAAATATCTGGATAAAACAACTTTCCAACAAAAACATACCTATAAATATACCAACAATACCCTCAAAATATTTTAAAAATCATTGCACAAAATATTATGCACAACTAACAATTAAAAATATTTTTGCAAAGCATTAATCATATCTACATAAATGTCAAGTTGCTTTTCAGATGAAGTATTAATAATTTTTTGCAAATATACCTTTTGCTCGGAAAGTCCATTTTCGCCTTTTAATCCGAAATCTTTCATAGAAAGATCTAATACATCAATCATTTTTAAAAAATTATCCAACGCCGGATAATTTTTACCTGTTTCAATTTTACTTAAATGCTTTTCACTAATTCCAACAATTTCTGCAAGTTGAGCTTGCTTTAGGCCTTTCTTTTTTCGAGCATTTTGAAGGATTTGCGCTATATATTTTTTGTCAAATTCCATTTCAATATACCTGTTACCTTTTCTAAAATAAACTACTTTTAATAAGTTCTAAACATTACAAACAACGGTTAGAAGCATAAGTACTCACATGTATTGACTATTTTAAGCCACAGATAATAATAGTCACATATATAGAATTATTTAAATAAGTAACCTATATAACAACGGGAGTATTATAAATATTTACTTTATTTTAATACAGTAATTATATATAACGAATTATGTATTTAAAAGTCATATGTGTTGATTATAACTTTATTTTGTTTTAAATTACATGTAGTTATTAATGTTACTTAACATAAAAAGTAAACACTTATAATTATGGTAGCTATTTTAAGGAGAAAAATTATGAAAAAGTTATTACTGACTTGCTGTTTAGCATCTGGTGTAGTTTTAGCAAGCATTACTGCTGTAAATGCTCTTGAAATAAAAGCTCCGGCAATTACAGGTTTAAAAACCACTCCCGCAGTAAGCGCAAAACCTTCTGCAAAATCCACTGCACAATCGGCTGCAAATGAAAAATACAAAAGGGAATATAGAGCAAAACTAAGTGAACAATCAAAAAAATTAGAAGCTGTAAAAATTTATGACAAAACCGCAAGACTAGAATTAGCAAAAGTTATTTTATCAGACAAAGAATATAATGAAATTAAAGGCCTAAAAGGTGAGGAACTAGATACTAAGCTTAACGAAGCACTGGTTGCAACGCTAAGTGATGAAGCCTTTATTCAAACCTATGCTGAATATAATGCAACACAGAAAGCTGCATATTATAATGCCGTTCAAAAAGTTCAAATTGCAGACAACAGATACAAGAATGTGTCAAATGAAATTACTGCACCATTAAAAGCAATTGTTGATGGAGATATTAGCGCAGTATCATCAAAAGATGAATTAAAAAATGCCGCAAGCCTAATTCTTGGAATCAAAAAGAACTTAGGTACTAACGCTGATGTAAAGAAAGCAATAAGAAAAGCTAATAAAGCAAATGAAGTTATTGTTACAGTACCTGAAACTGAAAGAGTTATATATCCGGAAACAGGTGTTGTTGGTAGCATAAATAAACAACTTGCAGATGTTGATCATTCTGTAAAAGGTGCGAGTCACACTTTAGCAAATATTCTTTATACAAAAGAAGATTTAAATTCTTTAAGTGCAATACAAAATAATAAAGATTTGTCTGCAACAGAAAGATCAGCAGAATATAAAAAACTTGCAAAAGAAACAATTGATAAATCTTTAGCTGATGGAAGTCTTAAAACTCGTTTTGATAAGATGACTCCAGCCCAGAAAAAAGAATATAAAGATGCAGTACAAACGATTATGAATGGAGCAACTTCATACACTGGGATTGCCGTTGCTTGTGCAAAACTTGGATTTGACATTTCAAGAAATCCATTAATTGCAGCACCACTAGTATTTGAAGTTGGAGCATTAAAAGATACAGGTTCACTTGTAAAAGCAAGTGCAGGAGATTTAACTAAATCAATCAGCCAAATAAAAAGAATAAATAAAGCAGTTGGTGTTACTGTAGAAGAACCAGCTAAGGCTTCTACAAGCAAAATAAAACCTGTAAATTTATTAAAAAAATAATTAACTGAACAAAAAAAGAGCAATATAAATGATGTATATTGCTCTTTTTTATAAGGAGAAAGTATGAAAAAATTTTTATCAATCATTTTAGGGGCTGGGTTAATTTTAACCTCTGTTGTCACTAGTGCAATAGCTCTTGAAGTAACTACACAAGGTCGCGGAATTGCTCCTCTTAGTGGTTATGACATTAATGCAACTCGCACACAAGAAGATAATTACATGAACCAGAAAGCAAACAGTACAAAAACAGAATTTATGCACACTCAACAAATAAAAGAAGCTAGCAGACAAGCAGAAAAGAGGAAAAAGGAAGATAAACGTCTCTCTGGTGCAGTTAGAACAGCAGTAGTAACCCTAGCTAGGGAAAGAGCAGACCATAATGCTATCGATAATTTAGTAAATGATATTTTAGGTGTAGACGCTACTAAAAACCCACAGGTTGCAGCTAAATTAAACGATATTTACTCTCAAGAAGATGTATTTACGACTAATAAGACATATAAAGGTGAAGTTATTGACAATAACTATGTTGCGAATGTAGTTATGACCATTGATGAAGCAGCTTTTAGAAAACGCATTTCAAATCTAGGAATTGCTTTACATGCTATTAATGTAAAATCACAAAATATCCTTTTGGTTATGGATGAATTCTTTACAACCCCAAGTGACATGCACACAAATGTTCTGACAAAAGAAGTAACCACATACGATTACAAATACAATGAAAAAGATAAAGAAACTATAAAAGCCTCTTATAAGGATTCAAACAAATCTAGCAATTCATCAGGATATGGGAATTGGTACGGAGCAGGATACGGGAAATCTTCAAATAACAGTTCAACTTCCGCAAATTATGGAAATTATGTAGATTATTCGAAAAATCAAAGTGAATTTTTCCAAAACGTAAAAGAATATGCACCAAAAAATCCAAAAGCACAAAATATTAATCTAACATTACCTGAACTACAAAAAGCCTTTAAAAATTCAGGAATTACAATTATTGACAATTCAATGTTCAAAAGCAAGTATTTTAAAGGCAAACCAATATCATCAGATCAATTATCAAATTCCGAAGAATTAGTTAAATATGTAAAATATGCTCAAACTGATGCGAAAGCAGACTTTTTTGCAATAGGTATTTCATATATTACAGACAACGGAGTTGATGCCAGCACTGGAATGAGGGCAAGCAGTGGGGTTGTAAATATGGTTATTTACTCAACTCAAGACGGAAAAGCCATTGCAAGTGGAACATTCCAAGCTTCAGCAGTTGGAGATACTGCGGATACAGCACGTCGTGCTGTTGCATCAAAGCTTGGTGCCGGACTTGGTAATGAATTAGCTAAACAAATTCAAGACGATTATAAAGACCGCACAATGTATGGTACAGAATATACTTTAGAAGTTAAAGGGAATTTTTTACCTATAGAAAGAGTTAATATCACCAAGGCTTTAAAAACAGTTGAAGGTATTCAAAATGTTTCTTTAAAATCTTCTGATAATAACAAACTTGAATACACTGTGAACTATAATAGTTCAGAACCTGTTGGTGATAGTATCTTTATGCAGTTAGTCGACACTTCTGCAAAATTTAACAATTATAATTTTACAATCAATCGCGGACAAATTATTTTTGAACCAATCAAAGGACATGAAAACTTATGAAAAAACTTATAATTTTCTTATTGGGGGCATCAATTCTTTGCCCCCCTTTCGCATATGGTAACGAAACCAATACAATAAAAACATATCCTGTTAAGGGGATTTTTGTATCAAATGGAACTACTAGTACTGAATTTAAAAAATTGTATGAAAACAAAGCAAACAAAGATATCTTTATTGGGAAATTTATCCAAGAATATAAAAATAATTTTTCAAATTCAATAGACGAAATAAATGATTTGAATAAATACAAGACACTCGTAAGTTATATTAGTATCCCCAGAGTATCTAAATATATTGATAAAAGACCAAATGGAGATATTATTTATTTACCGCTGACACTAAGCTTAAACTTTGTAAATATTATCAGTGGTGAAACAATATATTCAAATTCAAAAACAATATACGGCTCAACATTAACTGATGATTTTACGACAATAAGCAACATTTATAAAGAAAACTATAATAAAGCCGTAAATAATTTGATAACAGAATCTAAGGAAAACTTTCATCCTTTTGAGATTCCAGTAAAAGTAATAGATAATTATAAAAATTTATTTATTCTAGATAAAGGATCTGAGTCAGGAATTGCTGAAGATGATGAATTGTTTGATGAAAATTCAAACCAACTTTCAATCATATATTCAACAGTTGGATATTCAATCGGAAAAAATGAATTTGGATATAACATTCCACCTAATACGACATTTATAAAACAGGCAAATAATGGCGGAATAAATCAAATAAAGAAACCAAAAGTATTGTTAATAAACGATGTTGCGAATGAATCAATTTATGATTTATTATCAAGCAGCCTAGGAGAAGATTCTAAAATAAATCTTCTTACGATAAATCCAACATTTAATACAATGAGAAGCACTGTATTTAAATTAAACAATTTAGCATCAGTAGAAAATGAACAACTTCAAAGAAAATTACCGGATTATTTTTTATATTTCACCTTTACTAAACCAATAAAAGCAAGTATAACCTTAAATAGGACTGGTTTGAAAAATGAATATTTCAATATGATGGCTTGTGGCACAATTTTTGATAAATCAGGTAAAATTGTATTTTCACAGTGTGCCGATGAAACTTCTGACGGTCGAGTTAGTAACAAACAATACGGCGCATCAGATCTCGATAGAATAGAAATTTTATCAAAAAACTTAATTGGAAAACTTTCTGAAAAAATTAATGAACAAATAACATTTAAAGAATTCGAATTCAAAATTAAAGATATCAACAACAACGAGATTATACTTGAGGACAAAGCTGAAAACTTAAGAGAAGGAAACAACATTACACTCTATAAAAAAATAAAAGCTAATAACAATGAATATTTAATACCAATGTATAAATATAATGTTATAGAAGTTTCTAATGGATTAGCAAGGTGTCAATTTGATTTTCCATATCTAGATAACGCAGACAAACCATCAAAATCTAATATTGCAAAATCAACAATCATTATTTCACCAAACGGTTCTCATTTTTACCAAGTTACAACCGATAAAATGGCAATAGATGGCAATGAAATTGAAATTACAAATTTAGATAAATTCATATTACCAATTTTAGGTTCTAGTTTTAAAAAACCTCTAGCACTAGAAAACAATATTATTGCCAATAAAGTCACAATGATAAACAGCTCTGCAATGTTCAAAACTGACTTAAAGATTTCAGAGAATAATTCTGACCTAATAATAAAACCTATATATAAAATTAATTTAAAAAAACATAAAGTACAAGGATATACCCAAATAAATACTTATAAAATACTTGCAGGAGTAGAAACATATAAGAATAATGAAAAAGTAACACAAAAAACATTTACTCAAGAAGTTTCAATAACACTACCATTAAAAAATTACGAAGGACTTTTAACATACGAACTTCAAAAAGCAATCTATCCATTATTGCAACTTAGTGTTTCAGCAATTAAATAAAAAACAGAAGAGTTATAGTTTAAATTACTATAACTCTTCTACTATAACTATTTGAGCCAGTTAAACATAATTTTCAATTATAATTTTATGCTATACTAAATCCTAATAGTTGGAGTTATAAACAGGTTTATTATTGAAATTGAGAAAGGGTGTTTATGAAAAGAGTTTTATCAATTTTAGTAGCTACATTAATTTTGTCAACAAATGTGCCAGTATTTGCGATGAGTGTTGAAGAATCAGAAGCTGCAGGAAAAAGAGATATGAGAGTTCAGCCGGTTGAACCTACTGATGCACCTAAATGGATAGAGTATGTTCCAACAAAATATCATAATCCCAGAACAGATTTTAAAAGAGGAGCAGCAATCGCTGAATTAACAACCGGTATTTTCCTGACTGATTTATTGTTAACAGCCCCAATAGGTGTACCGATGATATGTCACTCTACAACAAAATTAAAAAATATAGGCTGGGCGGATAAAAAAAATAAATATTTTGAAGGCTTAGAAGAAGCAAAGAACATCGAAGATCTCAACGAAAGACAAGCATATTATGATAAATTGCTTAAACAATGTAAAATGACAGAAAAAAAACATGAAAAACAATTAAAAAAACTTGAAAAAGAAAATTCAAACGCAACAGATATATAATTTTAATTTTATATTAACGTACTATGCGAAAATTTTTGCATTAAAAAAGAGGCCTCTTATGCCCCCTATTTATAAATACTGGAGACGAGGGGAGTGTCTTGTTCGCTCGCGTGTAACGGCAATTCCGTGATTTGTTGCGGGTTTTCAACCCTGACAAATCAACTCCAGCCTCAGCTCGCTCCCGCTTGAACCCTGACAAGGCTTACGCCTTGTGGGTTCTCCAATTCCACAGCTATGGTAATAAAAAAAGACTATCTAAAGTAGTCCTTTTTTATTACTGGAGACAGTGGGAGTCGAAACAATGTCCAAAGATTTCACCATTATAGCATATTGCATACTTATAGTATTGCTCTAAACTTCAGTTATATCAAGTGGTTTCAAGGTTTTCTTATCATTCTGACACACTTAATTTAATGTACTACAAAACTCTTCTATGAAAAATTATATTGGGTTGTAATATCTCCATTAGGTAATTGAAATACAATTTTCCCATTTATACTGTATACATTTGGAATACCTTTTTTACGATTATTTTCTTGAGCTTTTTTAATTGCTCTATTCCCTATTTTT
>CASELF010000005.1 GCA_949288725.1 uncultured bacterium | reverse complement strand
ATAGAAAATGTGGTAATTTGTAGTATTATATTCAGGAATTTTGATGCGAGTTAAATTTCCTTCTTTTTCAAGATAGGCAAGTTGTTCAAAGTAGTTGTTATAAACTTCGCCTCTTTTTTGGGTTATAACATCTTTGTTTTCAAGTTGTACAGATAATATGGCTGCCAAAATGTCTGATGGAAGATAGCTTCCGCCTATATCACACCAAGTGTACTTATCAACAAAGCCTTTGAAGAAATTGCTACGGTTAGTACCTTTCTCTCTTATTATTTCAGCTCTTTCTGTGTATGAAATATCATTAATTAAAAGTGCTCCGCCTTCCCCGCATACAAAATTTTTAGTTTCATGAAAACTATACGTTCCCATGCAGCCTATTGAACCTAAAAATTTGCCTTTATATTTTGAATTAACCGCTTGTGCAGCATCTTCTACCACCTTTAAATTGTTCTTATTTGCAATCTGCATTAATTTGTCCATATCGCAAGAACAACCGGCATAGTGCACGGGATAAACCGCCTTTGTTTTTTTTGTAATTTTTTCTTCTATTTTTTTTATGTCAATATTTAAAGTGTTGTCTATATCAACAAAAACAGGTGTAGCGCCTTGCAGCATTATTGCATTGGCGGTTGATACAAAAGTAAATGAAGGAAGAATAACTTCATCCCCTTCTTTTAAATTTAAAAGCATTGCAGACATGTCTAACGCAGTGCTGCAGGATGTTGTAAGCAGCGCTTTTTTTATACAAAAAGCTTTTTCTATTAAATTCTGTGATATTGAAGTATATTTTCTGTCCCCACTAACAAGACCACTTTCTATAACTTCCTTTATACATTCAATTTCCTTCTCTGTAAAATAGGGCTTATTAAATCTTATAGTTTTCATTACAGCTTTAGCCCTCCTTTAATTGAGTTGAATTCACTCAATTCTTTTTTATTCAACATTTCAACTTTTTCTCGAGTTTTCTTGCAATAAAACTCGGCTACTTGCTTAATTTTATTTTTATGTGACGAATCATCAAAAAAGTCAATACTGTCATAAAAATACTGTAAGTTATAAAACTCTTGCTGTCCTTCATTCAATTTTGACCAGGTTCCATTTTCAGTCCAAGTATAAACAGAATCGATTGAATTTTCGTATCTACCACAACCATGGCTTAGGGCAAACACATTTCTAAATGTATCACCCAAAATGCAGTGCAGCTTATTTGTACCTATATAACTATTAATATGAGCAAGATTTTCATTATTAAACACATTTCTATACATAGTTGCACTCGTTTGCATCAGAATGCCCAATGGCATAGGATAATCAAAAAAGTTAAAATTTATACTCTTTTGATTTCCGCTATATGCAACATTTAACTCATTTGAAAACTTGATAAATAAGTTAGAAGAAAAAAGCGTACATTCAGGATGATTTTCAAAGTACGTTATTCCTCTTTCCAACTTGTCTTTTGAAATCCAATAATCATCTTGATCGAAATTCATCCAATATTTTGTTTTTACATTATTGTATATTCTTGGTGCAACCGTTAATCCTCGTTCATTAACAGGATTTATATAAACTTCAAAAACTTCAGGATATTTTTTTTCGTATTCTCTTACGATATTAACTGTATTATCAGTCGAGCAATCATCAATTATCCAAATTTTATAATTATATGTTGTTTCTTGCATCAAAATAGATTCAAGTGCCCTTGCTATATATTTTTCTCCGTTGTATGTAGGCATGCAAAAAGTAAAAATTGGTTCTTTTGTAATATATCTTTGATATAAGTCTTTATTTTTTTCAAGTCTTTCTGCAACGCTATTATATTTAAGCTCATATTCCATTTGGAATAATTTTGATTTTAAATAATCAGTATTAGAAGATAGCACCTCAAGTTCTTTTTTATTCAACAATTTTCTTTTGATTCGTTTAAATAAATTCATGTTTGCTCCAAATGTAATACCAAGTCTAAGTCTAATATAATGTAATAATCAATGTCAAATCTACATTAATATAACTTAACAACTTGCTTTTCTTGTATATAGGCACACAAACACCATATTGCATTTTTCCTTCAAGGGTGTTCTAATAAAGCTATGATTAAATTTTTAGACTTAAAAAAAATAAACGAGAGATATAGAGAAGAAATTAATTCAAGGATAAAAAACGTTCTTGATTCAGGCTGGTATATTTTAGGAAATGAATGCAAGGTTTTTGAAGAAAATTTTGCAAAGTTTATTGGTGCTAAGCATTGTATAGGCTGTGCTAATGGTTTGGATGCTCTAAACCTTATAATAAGGGGGTTTGGTTTCAAACAGGGTGACGAAATTATTGTTCCTGCAAATACTTATATTGCATCAATTCTTGCAATTTCTGAAAATGGCTGCACGCCTGTTTTAGTGGAACCTGATATTGAAACATACAACATTAACCCTGATTTAATTGAAGAAAAAATAACAGATAAAACAAAAGCTATTATGGTGGTTCACCTGTACGGACAAGCTGTGCAAATGCAGAAAATAAAAGAAATTGCAAAACGCCATAATCTAAAAATTATAGAAGATTCAGCCCAAGCCCATGGAAGCATTTATAATGGGGTTAAATGCGGTTCTTTAGGGGATGCTTCAGGTTTTAGCTTTTACCCCGGCAAAAATTTAGGCGCATTAGGCGATGGCGGGTGCATTACAACAGATGATGATGAATTAGCTAAAAAAATAAGAGCCATTGCAAACTATGGTTCAGATTATAAATATCACCACATTTATAAAGGCATAAATTCAAGGCTGGATGAAATTCAAGCTGCAATTTTAGATGTTAAATTAAAATATTTAGAAAAAGATAACAATAGACGCAGAGAAATTTCAAAATATTTTAGAGAAAATATCAAAAACCCTGCCATAGTTTTACCCAAAACTTATGATGAACTTGCCCATGTTTGGCACATTTTTGCAGTCAGAGTGCAAGATAGATGCAAATTTCAAAATTATTTAGAAGAAAATGAAATTCAAACAAATATCCACTATCCAACACCCCCGCATAAACAAGGAGCATACAAAGAATGGCGGAATTTCAACTTGCCTGTAACAGAAAAAATTCACAATGAAATAATTTCACTTCCCATGTCGCCCGTTTTAGAGGATAATGAAGTTGAAAAAATTGTTGAGGTTGTGAATGGATATAACTAAAGAAAAGTTTGATTTTGTTTGCTCTTTGGGCGGAAATTGCATGGCAGCTTCTCAACTGCAACAGAGGGGCTTAAGAACTTTTTC
>CASELF010000004.1 GCA_949288725.1 uncultured bacterium | reverse complement strand
AGACCCCATTTATTTAACTCTATTATTGCAGGAATAAGCTTTTCTCCTCTTTCTGTCAGAGAATATTCCGTTTTTGGCGGCACAACCGGATATAATTTTCTTTTAATAATACCGTCAGACTCAAGCTCTTTTAATTGCTGGATAAGCATTTTTGGTGTTGCATGAGATATTAGCTTTTGAAGCTCACCGTATCTTAATGTTTTCCCTATAAGATGTCCTATTATTACTCCTTTATATTTGCCGCCTATAATTTCCATGGTAACTTCAAGAGGGCATTTATATTCGCTTTGTTTCCTGTTTGCCATAACAATCCTTATTTACTTTTTAGTAAGTATTATACTAAATAGTGCATACTTGTCAAAAAGAAAATAAATAATAAAATGTAGATTAAAGGGGGTAAAATATGAAAATTACACAGGTAAGAAACGCAACAATTATAGTAGAATATAATGAAACAAAATTTTTGATTGACCCTTGGCTTGGACCAAAAGACTATATGGAAGGCTTTGAAAGTGCACTTAACTCACAAATCCGCCAGCCAAGAGTTGAGTTGCCCTTTGAAATTGAAAAAACAGTTGACGTTGATGCTGTAATTTTAACCCATTTTCATCCTGACCACTTTGATGAATATGCAGTTAATGCATTAAATAAAGATATTAAGTTTTTTGTTCAATCACAAAAAGATTTAGAAATAATCAAATCCTACGGGTTTAAAAATCTTGAAGTAATGACACAACAAGGAATTAATTATAAAAATATAAAATTATACAAAACTGACTGCCAACATGGTAAAAGAGAAATCATAAAGCCTTTATGTGAGTCAATCGGTATGCCTTATGATGCTATGGGGGTTGTTTTTAAATCAAATAATGAAAAAACCTTATATGTAGCAGGTGATACCATTTGGTGCGATGAAGTAAGTGAAGCTATCGATAAATTTGAGCCTGAAATAATAGTTGTAAACGCTTGTGCTGCAACAGTAATAAATGGCGAACGATTAATTATGAATATAGATGATGTAAGACAAGTCATAAAAAAGGCGCCAAAATCCACCATTATTGCAAGCCATATGGACACCGTAAGTCATCTTACCGTTACAAGAAAAGACTTAGAAGAATTTAGAGAAAAAGAATCCGTCAAGAATTTATTAATACCTGATGACGGGGAGGTATTGAATTTTTAGACAAACTCTGCCTGCTAGGGGCAAGCTCCTATTGCTTTTAAAATGGCAATCATACCTTCTGCCGCAATATCATTAATAATTTTGCCGGAATCATCAAAATAATAAAAATTCATAATGCGAGCACTAAATGACTTGCCCGTCGGTTTAATTCCTAAAAATTCGCCGTCGTGTGTTCCGCTGCAGGTCCAATTTACAGCCACAATATTTTTTTCTGCAACCATTTCTTCAATTTTCCATTGGACGTTAGAAAACCCTGAGCGCATAAATTTCACAACAGATAAATACCCCTCGCCTCCAACAAGAGGAGTCGGTGAAATGGGCGTTGTAAACTTTGCCTCAGAGCTAATCAATTCATTGGCTAAATCAAAATCCATGGCATTAATCATGGTTTCAAATTTTTTCATTATGTTTTTGTTTTGCTCAATACTCATAATACCTCCTAATTAAAAATTGGTATTCTATTTATGCTCCATCCAAGTACAATCCGATATAACCATATCACTAAATATTGCTTTAAATGATGAATTTTCAGGACTACAAGCATATATACCAATATTTATTTCATCATTTGCTTTATCAAGGTGACAAATACGCATTTGTTTAAAATTTACGCCATCTAAGCTGTTTTCAATGCAAAAGTCGTTTTCTCGCCTGCTTAATCTGTAATACATTTCTTTAATATCAGATGAAATATCAACCGTTGCCCGGTCTGAAAAACCGTTATTGGTTACAACGCTTCCAAGCCTTGATATATCTTTATTCTCATATTCAACAGAAGCTTTAAGCCAGTTTTTGCTATCTAAATATAGAATAATACCTGCTTGATCAAATCTTTTTTCTGATGAATATTCAACTTTAATTGTAAAAGAAAAATATTTTTCACAAATTTTTGTTTGAACAAAAGGAGCATTATCATGTTGAAAATTGTAATAGGTATTTTGCCACAAATCAGTATTTGGCTTAGTTATAAG
>CASELF010000003.1 GCA_949288725.1 uncultured bacterium | reverse complement strand
ATTCTCCACAAATAAATATTTTCAGGACAAAAGTTTATAAGGAGAAAACATGAGCAAAAGTAAAGCTACATTATCTATTACCGAACGTCTGTTATTGGACTTCGTCAAATACAAAACAAACAACAATCATAAATTTTTTATGGGGAATGATAAAATCGCCATGGCCTTAGGATTAACGGTAAATTCCGCCAAAGTGATGATAAACGGCCTTATCCGTGAGGGATATCTTATCAAATCAATGGATACCCACGGTCGCAGAATGCTAGAACTAACCGACAAACCATACTTAACCATCGCTTGCGTTGATTTAAGCAATGTTGATAAACGTATTATATTGCAAGAAGCCCTGAACTTTAAACGAGATGCCGAATACTACCAAAAACAATACGAGTTTGAAAAAGCACGTGCAGAAAGACTTCTTGCCGAACTAACACAGATAAAGCTAGAGAGGCTTTGTTAATAAAGCCTCTCCCTTATTTTACAATAAAACACCTTTAACTTTGGCATTTGTTAATTTGCAATAATCCAGCATATCTTTGGTAGATGCACCTCTATCTCTCATTAAATAAAAGCTATTATCATCTAAAATAGTATAATGCCAAGTGGAGTTCATTCTGGCCTCAGGAGGTAATTCATTGGTCTTTCTTATCCAATCCAATGCTCCTTTTTGCTTTTGAACAACATTTTCTTGAGTAACATCTTTTTGAGCTTTGGTTTCAACCATATATATATCATTTCCTATTTTAACCATAAAATCAGGATAATAAGATGATAACATTCCATCTGTTCTAATATATTTCAAATTAGCAAACAGGTGATAATTCTCATTGATTTTCAACAATCTTTCTACCTGAGAATCTGCATCAGCAAAAAGCAAGAAATCTTTTTCAAATTCTCCTTTGTTTGATGGATATGCAGTTTTTTCATAAATGGATTTTGCAATATCCAATGAAAAGTTTTCTCTCATTTTTAATGAAGATACTTCTGAAAAATATTTTTTAGAGATTTCAGCATCTTCAACATTAATATTAGTTTGTAATTCATAAATTGATTTACTAACTTGCTTCATTATATGTTGAACAATTCCAACTTTTGCAATCATTAAAACTCTCCAATTATTACCCTCCATAGGGTTAAAAGGCTGTTTGAAAAGTTTATTTCTGATATAATTATCAATTACAGCTACAAGAGGAGCTTGATTGATTTGGATGGTTGGAAAGACTTTATTTGAATGAGATGATAATCTACCTATATTAGCTGTTATGGCATTTATCATTTTAGCTAAAAAGTCATTATAACTTTGAGCATTGAAAATATCACTATGAACTTTATATTCCCCAAATCTTGTTTTGACCATCATTTCTTGAGCAACAAAAGTTTCACCATTTTTATTAGCAACCATAGATTTTAATTGTTCTAATGTCCAAGGAAATTCTTCAAAATCTTTAGTTTCTAAATCTTTGGGAGTTAATATTTCTTCTCTGTCTTTTATAATTATTGGAATATAAAAATCATAATCTTGATAGTTTTCTTTTAAGTTGCTGGTTATCATATCACCCAAAATGCTTTCTTTATTGGGCTTTTCCTTTTCTTCAAAGAACATATTTTTATCCAAATCTTCATAGAATTGAATAAAAGCAGGATGTTCAACAATATGCAGAATATCATAATAACCATTAGGTTCTTGTTTCAAATCTAACATTTTGTGCCTGTTTTCAGCTTTGATTTCAATATAATCTGGTTCTCTCCACATTAATCTTAATCCTCTGCCAATGACTTGTTCCAATAATATTGGAGCTTGAGAAGACCTTAAAGGCACAATGACACAGACATTACTAACATCAAATCCTTCTCTCAGCATTAAAACTGACACAACAACCTTAGGAGATGACTTTTTATCAATATTGAATAAACTTTGCTTAATTTGCTTCCATTCTTCTGGCTTTACAGCACCCTTTTTGTCAGAATCTATTTGTAAGACATCTTCTTCAGCCAAACCTTCTTGAACTAAAAAATCCTTTACCAAAGGAGAAACTTTGGTATCTTCACAAATCACTAACATTTTAGGGTGTTTAGATGGATTGATTTTGGTAAATTCTTCTTCTAAGAGCTGTAATCTTGATAAACCAGCTCTAAGCATCAATCTTTGCCCATCAGATAATTCTAAAACATTTTTTCCATCTCTTATGGCTTTGAACTCTAATTCATCATCAGCCAATGAGGCTATTTCTTTTCTTTTATCAATAGCTATTGTTTTTACCAAACCTGCTCTAATGGCAGAATTTAGAGTATAATCAACAATAATGTGAGGAAAATAATGCTTGGTTCTTTTCTGACCAGAACCAGTAATATCATAAGGAGTTGCAGAAAAATCTACCTGAATAAAATTAGTCTTTTTGTTTTCTGAAATAAAATTTAATGATTTTTGCCATTCAACTTCTGAAATAATTCCAGCTGTTTTATTTTCATGAATATGGTGGGCTTCATCATTAAAAACACAAATGTTGGGCAAAGATTTTAAATATTCAAGTTCTCCACCTCTCAAAAACTGGTTATCCAAACTTTCCAAAGAGTGCCCAGCTGTTGTTCCTGGGGTTATAGGGAGTAAATCATTGATAACCCTTGTTGGGTCTTTTAGGGGAGAAACATTGGTATCAACCTCTTCATTTTCATCATCAACACCTGCCAATAAGTGCCAGTTAGTAATTGCAATAATGCCTTCACCTGTAATTTTTTTGCCAATTTCTTCTTTTTTAACCACATTGTTTTGAACAAAGCCAAAGACTGCTTCTCTATATTTTTCAGGAATAAAAACTTGCTCATTTTGTTTTAAGTCAGATGTTTCAAAGTGTCTGGTTCCTTTTTCATCTTCTTTGCCCAAAAATGAATCAAGCAATCTTTCATAAACAATTAACCCCGGGGCAACTAACAAGAAGTTTTTTGTAAATCTGCTTTTATCAACACTTTCATTGTATTTTGCATTTAAGTATTGCCACAGAAAAATAGCATGCATTACCCAAGTTTTACCTGTTCCTGTTGCCATTTTGATACAATATTTAGGATGTTGATATTTGTCAGATTTAATACTATGCAAAAAATGCTCATCCATAATTTCTTCACTTGCCATTTGATACATATTGAATACAGATTCTGTTTTCAAAACCTCATGGCAATATATGGTATTTAAGACTGCTTGTCTTTGTCCCTCATGAAAGTTTATTCTCCTTTCATCACAAAAGGCAGGAGAGAACCAAAATCTTAACAGGTCTTGGGTTACAGGGCTTACTTTTTGAATAAAAGTTCCTTGTTCCCATTCTTGATTGACAATATCTGTTAATTGCTTGGCAAATTGTAAAGGTATATCTCTTGTTCCTGTATTTAATAATGTTGGCATTTTATATCTCCTTTACAACAACACTTTCAAAACCAAAGACATCAACTGCTTTCACACAAATCTTTCTTTTTTTGCCTTTGAGTTTAGGAACTGTAATTTGTGCAGAAGTAGAAACTCTGTATTGGTCATCATCCTTAAAAGTATTTTCTCTATAATCTTGCCATTTACTTCTGAATGTTGTTCCATCATAGTCTGGGTCAATAGACCAATATTCAATTAAAGCCAAAGGTTCTCTGGCAATAACCTCTTGCAGAGTTTGTTTGTTTTTATCATCTAAAGGAAGAGCATCAGGAGAGAGCAAAACATAATTATCAAGTTCAATTTGCAGCTCTTCAATATCACAAGAAATATTTTTAACAATAGGTTCTTTAATGGTAAGATACTGCAAAGATGCAAATCTGACTTTGCCATTTTCTACCAATTTTTTATAACTGCTGTTTTTGCTCAGTTGAGATAACAAATCTGGTGGAATGACCAATACTTCTATTTGAGATGGATTATATTCTTTGATAATCTCTGCAATATCAAATACAAAGTTCCAACCCAAAACAATGACTTTATTCCAACCACCCAAAAAACTTTCTTTGAGTTCAAGAGCCTTTTTAAGTGTTGAGGAGCCTGTTAATTTATTGGGACTATCAACATAAACCAAAGTTCTGCTATCCTTTAATTGCCCTAAGTTTTTAGGCATATCATCATCAAAAAATGGTGTTGCCCCATAAAGGTTTAAAACTACTTGGGCTAAATCACCAACTCTTTTGAATTCTTTGGTGGTGGCAAATGTTTCTTTTTGGTAATCTCCAACAGCTTGGTATAAGAAAGGTTTGGCTTCTTGGTCTATCAATCTTTTTCTCATAATCATGTTGGCTGGCTTGCCAAGGTCTGACATAATCCATTTTCTGCCCAATTTTTCAGCAACAGCACCTGTTGTTCCACTTCCTGCATAAAAGTCTGCCACAATAGAATCTTCATTTGAACCCATTTCAATGATTCTAAATAGTAAATTTTCACTTTTGGCCGTTAAATAAGGATTATTATAATCATACCCTATAATATCATCCCAAAGAGTATCACATATATTATATTTTTTAGGAGGTAGATAGTATTCAGGCATCCCTTTAGGGGATAATCTAATGAAATCTAAATCTTCATGTTTCTGTGCATATTCATCTAAAGTTTGCGTATCTTTGTATTGTTGTTCATATATTTTATAATTTTCTACAGCTTTATATGCTTTTTCTTTTCCCCACATCCATTGACCATTTGTAATATTTATACCAAGAAGCTCATACCTCATAGTCGGTCTATCTGCTGGTTGTTTAAAGCTATGCCAATATCCCTTTCTATAAAATTCTTTTAAAGGGGGATTAAATTTGGTATCGTTGTTTTTTTTATATATAAGAATAAAATCACCAAAAGAATTTAAGGAAGAAAGCTTTTCAAATTGATTTTGCAAATTTTTATTTATTCTTCTGCAAATTACTTCATTTACAAAATTATCTTTACCAAAAATTTCATCCATTAAAATTTTAACATAATGTCCTACATGCCAATCTAAATGCACATAGATAGAACCTTTATCTGACAACAATTCTCTCATCAAATAAAGTCTAGGATAAAGGTTTTTAAGATAACTAACTGTTCCTTCTTTCCAAGTATCAGAATAAGCAAATTGTTCCAAAACAGTTGGTTTTAGGTCAATATCCCCACTAGGAAGAGTTATTTTGGTTCTATAATCAGCCTTAGAATCATAAGGAGGGTCAATATAAATAAGGTCTATTTTTCCTCTCATAGATGGCAGACCTGTTGATTTATCTCCTGTTAGCAAGGCTTGCATAACCATCAAATTATCACCATAACAAAGCCTATTAAACCAGTTATGGTCATTGATATCTTGGTATTCTCCTGTAAATAAGTTGTGGTCTTTGATAACAGG
>CASELF010000002.1 GCA_949288725.1 uncultured bacterium | reverse complement strand
ATATTTGTCTAATATCTTGACTCATATTCCAATTATGTTATTATTAGAACATTATTAACAGGAATGACAGTCCATTTAATAAGGTAATTTTATGTTCACTAAAAAGATACTTATAGATTTAGACGGCGTACTAAATGAGTACGGAAAAGAAAAATTTAATGAAAATTACATTCCTGAAATTAAGGTCGGGGCTTATGAATTTTTAGAAACTTTGTCTAAAAGTGCTGAATTGTATCTTTTTACATCAAGAAATTTGATGCTTTCAACTAAATGGTTAATTAATAATAATTTAGATAAGTTTTTTAAAGATGTGACCAATGTAAAATTGCCATCTTATCTTTATATTGATGATAGGACAATTTGTTTCAAGGGGGATTATCACAAAACTCTTGAAGAAATTGAAAACTTCAAAGTTTATTGGAAATAATATTTTTCCTTATTTATATTTACCCTCACTTGCTTTCTGTCTTAGAAAGAGTGATGAAGGTGCTGTTAATGTATAAGACAAATTAAATTCTATCATAACAACCTGATACTTTATTTTTTATACCGTTACGATCATATTCATATGAACCGTATTGTTGGGTTACATAATTACCGCCTTGTTGCTCATACCATATACAATGAAAGCCGGTTTTTTCTTTTGGATTATTTTCTGTTAGTTTATAAACATAAGGTCTGCCATGAAATCTTCCGCCTTCTATTTTCCTTGTTACATTACCATCAGAGTCTAGATTTGTAACGGTACAATTTAATCTGTCAAAATCATAAAATTCACTGAAAACCTTTATAATTTGTCTTTTGTTTCCATTAGTATCATATTGGTATGCAAAATCTTTTTGATATTCATACTCAAGGTATTCTTTAGGTATATATCTATATATTGGTTCTCCGTATGCAGCTATGTGGATACACCTTTTTCTGGAAGAATAGCATAGTTCTTGGGTTACATCTCCTTTATCATTGTATTTATAAAAAGTTACATAATCGTTAGAATTTTTGTTAGAAAGTCTATATAGGAGTTTCCCTTTTTAATCATATTTATCTATGTTCTCAAGTGAAGATCTTTTTACATATTTATCAACTGATTTGTGGGTATTTGCAATTTCTGTACTTAGCATATCAACTAAATTTTTCTGTAGATAATTTATTTTTTGATTATGCTCGACAGGTCCATAATGATAAAATTTTTGCTCAACATTGTTGTTAGTTATCGGATTTGATTCTATAGCTTTGATATTTGGATTTGGATTTTGAGTATTATGAGATTTTTTCTTTTTGTTTTTGGGTTTAGTTCCAAATGTTTGGGTGTTTGAATAAATATTAGATGTCGTTATGAACTCTACTTTCATAATATATCCTCCAAATAAAAGTTTATATGTTTTGTAATATTCTTATATAAACTGAAAAGGAAAAATTTTGCTATTTAGAAAATTATTTTTTACTTATCTTCATAATCTCTTAGGCGTTGTATTGATTAAGATTTAAATGGTAAGAATGTAAAAAAATAAACCCTATTTTTATAGGGTTTATTTTTACAAATAATTTTTATATTAGTAATTATTAGCTTTTACAAAGAAATAGCTTTGTGGGTGTTTACATACAGGACACATTTGAGGTGCAGTTTCTCCGATATGGATATGACCGCAGTTTGCGCATTCCCAAGTTGTTTCGGTTGCTTTTTGGAATACTTCACCTTTTTCAATATTGGCAAGAAGTTTTCTGTATCTTTCTTCGTGGTGTTTTTCTATTTTTGCCACCATTTCAAAAAGGATTGCTAATTCTTCAAAACCTTCTTCTTTTGCATCTTTTGCAAATTTTGCATACATATCTGTCCACTCGTAATTTTCACCATCAGTGGCATCTTTTAAGTTCACTATAGTTTCAGGGATTTTTCCGCCATGCAAATATTTAAACCATATTTTTGCGTGTTCTTTTTCATTGTTTGCTGTTTCTTCAAAGATTTTACTTATTTGAACAAATCCGTCTTTTTTTGCTTGTGAAGCATAGTAGGTATATTTATTGCGTGCTTCTGATTCTCCGGCTAATGCCGTTTTTAAATTTTGTTCTGTTTTTGTTCCTTTTAATTCCATAAAAATATTCCTTTCTTTTTCATTTTCCTGTATTCTGTTGTAATATTTTACTCTAAATTTTAATTTACTGCCGAATATTAAGTAATATTACGGTTGTTATATAAAGAATTTTACAAATGTGTTTTACGGTTTAGAATAAAGTCGGAGATATAGAGATATGCTTACCCCGTTACAAAAGAAATTTAAAGATTTATGTATGTATCTTGGCAGTAATAACAAGGCTTTATATGGCGCTTTAACGATAGCGGCATCTAAGGGAGTTTTACGTCCGACATTTACAATGATGGACAAAAAACAAGATAGAGATTCAAGAATATATACAGCATTTAGAGAAGGTTTGACAGGTGCGGTTGCATTTGTTTCATATTTGGCAACTGATGCTGTTGTGGAAAAATTGGCTACAGTTTTGGCAAAAAAAACAAATCATCTGAAAGAACTTCACAAAATGCAATCAACTTTATCTTTGATTACTGTTAGTTTGACAGCATTGTTTATTATCCCGGGAATTTGTAATATGGCAACAAAACCGTTATTGAATTTCTTTAGAGGGAAAAAGGATAATCAACCGCAAAATCCTGTTTCTGCGGCAGTTAATAAGCCTCAACCTGTTAAAACAGTAAATTTTGGGAATTATGGCAGAATGAATGTTTATCACATGAACAATTTCTATAATTCCGGTATGCAAATAGGAGGTGTGTAATGCTTGACAAAGTAGCAAATATCCTTCTAAATCCGCAATTTGTAAATTTCGCAAATAATACAAAATATACAGTTACTACAGAATCATTTTTCAAAGCAACAGGCCGACCTGCAGCAATTATGTTGGATAAAAAAGTCGATATAGATACAAGAAAATATGCTGCAACAAAAGAAGGTTTGTATCAGACATTATGTGTAGCCATATATTTAACAATGATACCTTTCATTTTTCAGAAGTATGGGTTTAAATTTGCTCAAAAATTTATGAAAGGTGATAAAGATTTTCCTGCATTTAAAGATGCAAAAGAATTTTTAAATTATGAAAAACTTGCTAAAATGGATCTTCATGAACGTAGTGGACATAAATTATTGGCAAAAATTTCTGATACGTTAAAAGCCAATGACGATGATACGCTAACATTGAAAGAACATTTGTTAAAAGATGAAAAGCCACCTAAATTTCCGTTCCCGAAAGGTGTTATTGAATTGAGTAATTTGGTAGGGACCGTAATTGGTCTTGCTTGGATTGCATCAGAATTGAGTAACCATATTTTGCACCCGATTATGGATGTTTTAGGATTTAAACAGGATGCAAAAAACAATAAAAAGGTTGATAATGTTAGTAAAAATGAATTAAATGTAAATAATAAAAAGTTGGAGGAAGTTGCATGAGCGTATTTGAAGCCGGAATGATGGTTTGTTTTGGAATAAGTTGGCCAATTGCCGCATTAAAGACATACAGATGCAAATGTGTAAGCGGTAAGAGTATTCATTTTTCAATGTTAATCTTGTTGGGTTATATATTTGGAATTACTCATAAGATTTTAAATAGTATGGATTGGGTATTCTGGCTTTATTTGTTAAATACAGCATTTCTATTAATCGATATGGCATTGTACTGGAAGTATCGTCATAATAAAATTCCTGTAACTGAAGTTGCTGAATAATTTTACATTGTAATAAATAGTATTCTGATTTTTTTAGCAAGATTAGATTTGTTCTTGAGTTGTTGGAGTATTTTGGATGACCAAGATTTTTTCAATGCGCAGATCATCCATTTTTATAACCTTCATTTTAAGTCCTTCAAATTCAATTTCATCATTTGGTTTTGCTAATCTGCCAAGAATTTTTGGCACCAATCCTCCGACGGTTTCGATTTCTTCTTCTTTTTGATTAATTCCGAAAAATTCAAAGAACTCATCTATTCTATATAATCCGTTTACTATATATTTATTTTCGCCTACTTTTTTAATATCTTGAACTTCTTCATCATCAAATTCATCTTGAACATCTCCCAAGATTTCTTCTAAAACGTCTTCTAAGGAGATTATCCCTGACATTCCGCCAAATTCATCCATTACAACGGCAATTTCGGTTCTATTTTCTTTGAAGTTTTTCAATAGTACATCCATTGTCATTGTTTCAGGAATCAGCAATGGTTTTCGAATAACTTTGTTTAATTCAGGCGGGGTATTATTCTGGTGATACGGATATAAATCTTTTATATGCAAAATACCTATAATATTATCAAAATTATCGCTATAAACCGGATATCTTGAATATTGGTTTTCTTCTACAATTTCATCTAACTTGTCAGGTTCAATGTCGACAGGTATTGAAATTACGTTGCAACGAGGAACCATGATTTGTTTTGCGATTAAATCTGTAAATTTTAGGGTATTTTTCAGAATGAAATTTTCTGTTTCATTCAAAACACCGCCCTTGTAACTTGCATCAATAATCATATCAATTTCTTCTTCGGTGTGAACCCCATGTGCAGAATGTGCTGGTGGAATTCCGAATAATTTTAGCGCAAAATTCCCAAAACCGTTTAATAAAAAGATGAACGGTGTAAATAATTTTGCAGTGAAAACAAGAGGTTTTGTCACTGTTAAGGTCGTTTTTTCAGGATATTGAAGCGCAATAGATTTTGGCATTAATTCACCAAATACAACGTGCATAAAAGTAATTAAAACAAATGATATTGCAACAGCAAGAGTATGAGTTGCAATTGTTTCTGACACGTAAGGCAAAAAGTCAAATAAAGGTTTTATTATCCTTGCCAAAGTTGCTTCTCCAACCCAACCTAAACCAATACTTGCTATTGTTATTCCAAGTTGTGTTGCTGCAATATATTTATCCAGTTCTTTTAAGGCTCCAACCGTCATTTGGGCTGTTTTGTTACCTTCATTTGCCAATTGGCATATTCTGGTTTGCCTAACACTTACAAGTGCAAATTCTGATGCTACAAAAAATCCGTTTGCCAATAGCAAAAGTATAATTATAATTGAATTTAAAAATATCATATTACCTCTTATGTTTATAAAATATTATTTATTATACATATTCTTGATAAAAAAATCATAATGTAACAAAATCTCTAAATTGTAAGAGGTAATTATAAAAACCGAAGGCGCAAGAATATTTTAAATATTCTTGCGCCTTATCCGCTTGATAATACAAGCAGAGTTAATATTGATACAAAAATGGGAGGAATTATTATTCCTCCCATTTAAACCGGATACTTTATTTAATTATTTAACTGTTATTTTCTTAACAGAATCTTTATTTACATCCAGTTTTGGAACGGTAATTCTTAAAACACCATGTTCCAATGTGGCATCAATTTTTTCCATATCAATATCTTGTGGAAGATAAACAGATCTTGAAAATTCACCATATCTGAATTCTGATTTTTTATAAGCCTTTTTATCCTCACAAACTTCTTCTTCTTTTTTAGCTCTTATGGTAAGGTAATTCTTATCAATATCGATGTCTAAATCTTCTTTCTTAACACCTGGTAATTCAGCCCTGATGTCATATTCTTTTTCTTTTTCTGTTACCTCAACAGGCATTGATAATTTCTCTATATCTTCTTCATATCCGAATTCCGGATAAAAATTGTCAAAATGTCTGTTCAAAATTGAACTAATTTCGTCATTAACTGTTTTGATAAAATTGTCTGGTGCTTTTTTAACTAAGAATCTCATAATTTACACTCCTTTCAATTTCTTTCTTATCAACTACACTTATATTATTGTCCTTTTTTGCAAAAAACCGTGTTTTTTTAACTAAAAATTAACAATTAATATAAGAGTGTTGATAATAGGCTTTTTAGAGGGTGTTGTTATATGAATAAGTTAGAATTTGCATGAGTGCTTTCGGCAATATATTTTGCGACTCCGCCGATTTCAACTCCGTCAATCAATTCTTCTTCTTTTATTCCCATAACATCCATTGACATATTGCAGGCAATAAATTTTATTCCGCTTTCTTGGGCTTGTTTAATCAATTCTGATAATGTTGAGATGTTTTTGTTTTTCATAACCCATTTCATCATTTCAGAACCAATTCCACCCATATTCATCTTGGATAAGGTTAATTTTTCAGCACCTTTTGGCATCATCATTCCAAACATTGTATCAATTAATCCTTTTTTGACATTGACGTTTGATTTTCTCAAGACATTCAAACCCCAAAAGGTGAAAAACATTGTTACATCTTTTCCGCTTGCTTTTGCTCCATTTGCTATTATGAATGATGCCAGAACTTTGTCTAAATCATTCGAAAATACTACAATAGTTTGTCCGTTTTCTGTTTTTGCGGGTATGTTTTTTAATGGTTGACCTTTTTGAATTGTTGCATAGATTTTTTTATTTTCGACTTTTAAATCCAGCAAATTATTCCCTGTGTTTTCGCACCAAGCGCTAATATCGGATTTGAAACCTTTATCTGTTGATAATACTTCAAAAATTTCACCATCTTGAGCATTTTCTATTGCTTTTGATACTTTCATTATCGGTCCTGGACATTGCATTCCGCTTGCATCTATTTTGGTTATATTAGAATTGTTATATTGAATTTCTTGTGTAACTTTTGCCTTATTTAAAACAGGAATTTTATTTTCTTTTGTCAATTCTTTATAAAATTCTAATCCGCCCATAAATGAATATACATTGTTAAATCCTTTTTGGATTAAAATTCTTGAGGCACAATAGCTTGTGTAGCCTGTGTTGCAAAATAAAATAACTTTTTTATCTTTTGGTATTTCATCAATTCGGTTTCTTATTTCATTTATTGGGATATTTATTGCGTTAGGGATTGTATTGGTTTTGAATGAAATCTCAGGTCTTACATCAATAAGATATGAAGAATTTAAGTCTTCAAAATATGCAGGTTTTACAAAACCTTTTAGGATATTATCTGAAACCATACCCAAAATATTCACCGGATCTTTAGCAGATGAATATGGCGGAGCATAACACAATTCACTGTCAAGTAAATCTTGAACTGTTCCGTTTAATCTCATAATTGAACTGATTACATCAATTCTTTTTTCAACGCCGTCTTCTCCAACACCTTGTGCACCAAGAATTTTTCCTTGTTCATTAAATAATAATTTGAATAATACTAAACTTGAATCAGGATAATATCCGGCATGAGAACGTGAGAGAGTATATGTTTTCCAGTAAGGAATATTTTTTTGTTTAAGTTGTTTTTCATTGTTCCCGACACTTGCAACTGTTAAGTCAAAAACTTTGATAACAGATGTTCCTTGTGATTTTTTGTAAGTTGAATGAACCCCGCAGATATTATCAGCAATAATTCTGCCTTGTCTATTTGCAGGTCCGGCAAGAGGAATTAGGGTATTTGTATCGCTTACAAAGTCTTTTACTTCTATACTATCACCTGCTGCATAAATATTTTCATCACTTGTTTGCATATTATCGTTAACAACAATTCCACGATTTGTTTCTAAGCCTGCATCTTGTGCTAATTTGATTTCAGGTCTTACACCTATTGCCATTATGACAATATCAAATTCAATTTCTTTGTTTGAATTCAATATAATCTTATTTTCGTTAAATTCTTTTACTCCATCTGATAAAATTAAATTAACACCGTTTTCTGTCATGGTGTTTTGTGCATATTGTGCAACTTCTTTATCAACAGGTGCTAAAATTTGATCACTCAGTTCAACTAATGTTGTATTTAACCCCAAATGAGCCAAATTTTCTGCCATTTCAATTCCGATAAACCCTCCGCCAATTACAACAGCATTGTGAGAGTTGTTATTTTTAATAAATTCTTTTATTTTATCTGCATCATTTAGTGTTCTTACACCAAAAACTTTGTTTCTGTCCATTCCGTTAAAGTTTGGAATAATTGGGCTTGCACCTTGTGCTAAAACTAATTTGTCATAAGGTATGATTTCCCCATTGGCAAGTTGGATATTTTTATCTGTTCTATTTATTTTGACAACTTCTGAATTTAATTTAACATCTATGTTAAACCAATTTTTAAATTTTTCGGGAGTTGATACTAATATATTATCTCGATTACTTATTACTCCTGAAACGTAATATGGCAAACCACAATTGGCAATAGATATTTCGTTAGTTTTTTCTAAAATTAAAATTTCTGCAGATTCGTCTAATCTTCTCAATCTTGCTGCACAACTTGCGCCAGCAGCCCCACCGCCTATTATTATAGTTTTCATAAAATCCTCACTTTCTACGTATATTAGAATATTACAATATTCTAATATAGTCAAGAAGAATATTAAAATATGAAGCGGCAGGCTCTACATAGAGCCTGCCGCTCAAAACGACAGATATTTTTCTTTCTAGCCGGTGCATGTTAACCGGTTTCTGTCGTTTTTTGCATCCATATCGCACAGTAACATGCCACTTTAATCAGTGGAGAACCCGATAGAAGGGATGCTATTTCGATTCGGTTATTTCTAATTTTTTTGGTTCTTTTGTTTCGGTATTTTGTTTTGGTATTGTTATAGTGACGACACCGTCTTTGTATTCTGCGGTTGCGCCATCTGTTTTAATCGGTTGATCAAATGATATTGTTCTTTGGTATTTACCATATCTGAATTCTGAGGTATGGTAGCGCATGTGTTTTTCTTCTTCGCGTTTTTCTTCGCGGGTTTCTGCGGTTATGGTCATAAAATCGTTATCTAATTCGATATCTATTTCTTCTTTTTTTACTCCGGGCAGTTGAACTTTTACTTTATAATTTTTATCACATTGAATAACTTCTATTGCCGGTCTTAGTATTGCATTTTTAATTACGTTTAGCGGATGTCCGAATGAATGAGTAAAAAATGTATCTCTAAGAAAGTTATCAAGTTCTTGGTGAATACTATCAAAATATAATTCTGGTTCTCTTACAATAAGGTCATTTTTCATTTTGGGCTCCTTTCTTTATAAGGATAGTTGATTTATTTTTTTATTTCATTAGTCTGGTTGCTAATTTTTGTGATGAAAAATATTAAACAAAACGGCAATAGTTTTTTTTAAAATTAAAATTTATTTTTATTTTGAAGGAGAATTTTATGACTTGTAAATTGCTATTTTTTGATTATAGAAAGTCTGAGGAGAAGTTTTTTTCAGAACATAAGTTTGATAATTATGAAATTAAATTTTTTAAAGAAAGCTTAAATATTGATACGGTTAATGATCTTTCCCAAGAAGATTTAGAAGATGCCACTATTATAAGTGTATTTATAACTTCTGACATTAGTGAGGAAGTTATTTCCAAATTCAAAAATTTACGTGTGATTTCAACCCGTTCAACCGGTTATAATCATATTTGTTTAAATACATGTGCAAACAGAAATATTGCAGTTTTGAATGTAGATGCTTATGGAAATACAGCTGTTGCACAATTTACGATTGGGTTAATTTTAATGTTAGTGAGAAATATTGTTCCGGCATTAAAAATTCCGTCAAATGAAGTTTATTCATTGGCGGAACTTACGGGACATGACTTGAACAATATGGTATTGGGAGTTGTAGGTACAGGTGCAATAGGTTCATCCGTTGCAAGATATGCCAAATGTTTTGGGATGAGTGTTGTGGCATACGACAAAAATCAAAATAATGAATTAATACACAATAATATTGCAAGATATGTTGAGCTTGAAAATTTGCTAAAAGTTTCTGATATTATTACTGTACATTCTTCATATACAGATGAAAATTATCAGATGTTTTCAAAAGAACAATTTGATTTGATGAAGGATGGTACATATTTTGTCAACGTAGCAAGAGGTGAGCTTGTTAATAATAATGCCTTATTAGAGGCTCTGAATTCAGGAAAATTAAGTGGAGCAGCACTTGATGTTGTAGCGTGTTGCGATAATAATTCAGATGTTTGTACAAAAGAAAAATCATCTCTATCTTGTGCAGAAACTTCCAAGATTGTAAAAGAACTATCTGAAAAACCAAATGTAATTATTACTCCGCATATTGCATATAATACTCAAGAAGCAATTAATTATATTTTGCAGGTAACTTTTGCAGGTATTACAGATTATATATCAGGTGGGTTTAAATATAGAGTGCTTTAATTATTTCTCCATAATCTGAATAGAAATTGCGCCGAATAAATAATCTTTTCTTTTAATGAATTTGAAGCCAAGTTCTGAAAATTCTTCAATTAATTTATCAGGTTGCGGAAAGTCATTTTTGGTATCTATAAGGTATTTATAATGTTGTGTATTAATTTTTAAAATTTTTGTGATAATCGGAACAATAAAGTCAAAAATTTTACTTATTTTATTGTGCACCCCAAAATCGACATGCAAAAATTCACCGCCAAAATCCAAAACCCGATAAATTTCAGCAATTGCTTGTTTTCTGTTTTCGATATTACGTAGTCCAAAACTTGATATCACATAGTTGAATTCTCTTTCTTTGAAAGGTAAATTTAAACAATCTGCAACTGCAAAAACACCATTGGGATTTTTGATTTTTGCAAGTTTTATCATGTTTTGTGAAAAATCTATTCCAATAATATTTACTCTCGGATAGAATTTATTTATTATTTGGGTGAAATCTCCTGTCCCGCAGCAAACATCAAGAATCATAGAGCGCGGTTTGATATTTAATTCTTTTAAGGCAAGATACTTAATAATATAATGCGTGAAAAGCGAAATATAATTATTAGTTTTGTCGTAATACGGCGCTATTTCATTAAACAGATTTTTTACTTTTTGCGGGTTTTTATCACACATTCTATAATTCCTTAAATAACTGAATGTAAAATTTATTGCTTTATTTGTATAATATCATACAATAAAGTTATGAAAATAGCGTTAATCCCGATAGATAACAGACCGGTTTGCTACACATTACCGGAAATAACTTCAAAGATAGATGATGATTTTGAATTGTATTTGCCTGACAGAAAATATTTAGGTGACTTGAAACATCAGGCTGATATTGAAAATTTATTCAAATGGCTTAGTGAATTACCTAAAATTGACGGGTTAGTAATCTCATTGGATACTCTTGCTTATGGTGGTTTGATACCTTCTCGCAGATGTCCTGAAACTTTTGAGAAAATTCAGGAACGTATTTTGAAGTTGAAAGATATTTTGATTTCAAAAAAATGTAAGATTTATGCATTTTCAAGTATTATGCGAATTTCTAATAACAATTATAATGATGAAGAAAAAGAATATTGGTCCAAATATGGTACTGAGATTTTCAAATATTCATATAATACTCATAAGTTTGGGAAACCTCAAAAAACAAATGTTCCTGAAGAAATTCTTGAGGATTATATATCTACAAGAAAGAGAAATTTTGAAATAAATAAAACATATTTGACTTGGCAAAAAGAAGGTCTTATTGATACGTTAGTCTTTTCAAAAGATGATTGTGCCAAATTTGGTTTTAATGTTCAAGAAGCGAAAGAACTTGAAAAACTAGGAGCATATACAAAAACAGGTGCTGATGAAATCCCTTTGAGTCTTCTGTCAAGAATGGTAACTGGAAAAATAAAGGTATGTCCGATATTTTTAGAGCCTGAATATAAACATTTACTTTCTAATTATGAAGATGTAAGTATAGAAAAATCAGTTTTAGGTCAATTAGAACTTGCAGGATGCGAAATTTCTTCACAAAATGATGCTGACATTTTACTTATAGTGAATAATTTTAAGAAAAATCAGGGTGAAATTGTTATGAAAATCGAAACTGAAAGTTTTGATAGAGAATTTAAAGTTCCTGATAAACCTTATATGATTGCAGATGTAAGATTTGCAAATGGTGCGGATAACAGTTTTGTAAATAAATTACTTTTTGATAATAAACTCAATGACAAAACCTTCTACGGATATTCCGCATGGAACACTTCGGCAAATACTTTGGGAAGTTTGATTTATGGGGCTAAGGTTAAATTTTTGGCAAAAAAATACAATCAAAAAGCATTTAATAAATTACTGATAACCAGATTTTTAGATGATTGGGCATATCAGGCAAATGTTCGTCAGCAATTAAAGACTCCTGATGAAAAACTTTTAGATGAAAAAATGAGAGAGTTTGAAAAAAAATTAGCCGATGTTATAATGCAAAGTATTGATGTTAAGTACAGTTTTCCTTGGGAAAGATTATTTGAGGTAGAAATTGAGTTTATTTGAAATAATATGTTTAGCAATTGCTCTTGGAATTGATTGCCTTGTGGTTGCATTTTCTCAAGGGTTAATCATAAAGCAAAACAGAATAAAGAATTCATTATCCCTTGCACTAACGATGGGTTGTTTTCAAGGATTAATGCCAATTATCGGATATGTTGGAATAAGCGGATTATATAAATGGTTAGTTCCGTTGAGCAAATGGATAGTTTTCGGAATATTTTTCATTTTAGGTGTGAAATTTATTATTGAAGCATTTGAAATCCAAAAAGAAGAAACCGTTTGTATCGGAATAAAATGTTTAATTGGTTTTGGTATTGCAACAAGTATTGATGCACTTGTATCAGGAGTTTCGATTATGCTCACAAGTACAAGTTTATTTGAATCTTGTTTGATTGTCGGCTTAGTTTCATTTTTAATGGCAATGGTAGGATTTTTTGCAGGAAGTCTTATTAAGGGGTTCAAATCACAATACCTTGCAATTTTTGGTGGTCTGATATTAGTTGGATTGGCTATAAAATCTTTGTTTTAAACATCTAATAAATGACATGCAACTTTGTGATTTTCAGTAATATATATAAGTGGTGGAACTTTTTTTAAGCATATATTCATACAATATTCACATCTTGGATGAAACTTACAGCCATCAAGTTTTTGTGTTATTGCAGGCGGTTGTCCTTTTATTGTTGCAAGTTTTGCTCCTCTGTTTGATGGCAGAGAATTTAATAACGCTTTTGAATATGGATGAATGGGATTGGCAAAGAAATTTTTTGCCGGTGCTTGTTCAACAATTCTTCCTGCATACATAACTGCAATATTGTCAGCATTTTCCTTCACAAGAGCAAGATCATGCGTGATTAACAAAATAGAAGTATTATGTTGCTTTTTGATATTATCAAGCAAATTCATAATTTGTGCTTGAATTGTGACATCAAGTGCTGTGGTCGGCTCATCTGCAATAAGCAATTCCGCATTACACGCCAAAGCCATTGCGATAATTGCTCTTTGTTTCATTCCTCCGGAAAATTCGTGAGGATAATTCTTTAATCTTGATTTTGCATTAGGAATTTGCACCATTTCTAAGGCTTCAATTGCTTTTTCTTCTGCTTCTTTTCCTTGTAATTTTTGATGAATTTTTATAATTTCAAGTAACTGATCCCCTATTGTATATAAAGGATTTAGCGAAGTCATAGGATCTTGCGGGATTAGTGCAATTTTTGCCCCTCGAATGGATTGCATTTCTTTTTGAGTTTTATTTAAAAGGTTTTCTCCGTTGAATAATATTTCACCGGATGTAATTCTTGCGGTTTTAGGAATTAATCTTAAAATACTTGTAGCACTCATCGTTTTTCCGCAGCCTGATTCCCCGACCAGTGCAAGCATTTCTCCTTTTCCTATCGAGAATGAAATATCATAAAGCGCTTGAAAAAAAAGATTTTCTGATTGAAATCCCAAATTTAAGTTTTTAACTTCTAATAATGTCATGACAAAAAAATTATATAGTCTTTGAGGGTTAATGTCTATAAGTAAAGCGGTCGATATTCTTGTGTATAATGTCCGATACTGTATCAAAAAGTTTACCTATCGTTAACAAACACTTTACAATCTTATCTTTATATATTAAAATGTAAACGAAAAGCAGTATTGCCGAAAAAAGAACGGGAACCCCGTTCTTTTTTCAGTAAATAGGGAAGGGTACATTGATGAAGCAAGATGTAAACAGACAGGAAGTATTGAGCGCAATTACACCGATAATTGAAAATACCGCAATGCGATTTAATTTAATTCCTGTTGAGATAGATTTTTCGAAGGAAAATCACAGATGGTTTTTGAGAATATTTTTATATTCAAAAGAGCGCAATGTAACTCTTGACGATTGCGAAAATGTAACTAGAAGTTTGGAAGGTTTTCTGGACGAACTTGTGCCGGTAAAATATTATCTGGAGGTATCTTCCCCGGGGTTGGAAAGAAAGTTTAAATCAGAAAAAGAATTTATCATTTTCAAAGGCAGAAGGATAAGTTTAAAATTAAAAGAGCCTTTACCAAATGAAACAGAGAAAATTTTTAAAGGCGAAATTCTTGATTATGATGTGAATGAAGGTTTATCAATTTTACGATTTGAAGATGGGGTTGAACTTCAGATCCCAAAATCCAATATACAATCTGCAAAATTATATATAGATTGATATTAAAAAAGAATAAAAATAAAATATGAAAGGAAGATAAAAATGATTAAAATTGGAGCAGGCAGTTTAAACGAAGTATTTGAAGAACTGGAAAGAGAAAAAGGGATTTCAAAAGAAGTTGTAATATCATCACTATGTGATGCAATGGTTGCTGCCTACAAAAAACATATGAGAGTAAAAGAGGTTGAAAATATCGAAGCATATTTAGACGAACAATCAGGTGAAATCGGTATATTCAAAGGAAAGACAGTTGTAAATTCCGTAGAAGATCCTGATAATGAAATTTCATTGGCCGAAGCAAAAGAAATTGATGAATCAGTAGAACTTGGTGATGAAGTTAAATTAGAAGTTACTCCTGAGCAATTCGGACGTATTGCAGCACAAGCGGCAAACCAAGTATTGACTCAAAGAATTCGTGAAGCGGAAAGAAATCTTGTATTAAACGAATTTATGGAGAAAAAAGGAACCCTAATAACAGGTATAATTCAAAAAGTTGATGATAGAAGAAACGTTATCGTAAATATCGGAAAAACAGATGCAATTATGCCAAGAAAAGAACAAATTCCTGGAGAATACTATAAACCTGGCAACAGAATAAGAGTATTTGTATTGAACGTAAAAGAAACAACAAGATTACCACAAGTAATTGTTTCACATGCACATGCAGAAATTGTTAGAGAATTATTTGAATTAGAAGTTCCTGAAATCGAAGATGGTATTGTAGAAATTAAATCAATATCACGTGAAGCAGGCTATAGAACAAAGATTGCAGTATGGTCAAATGATCCGGAAGTTGATTCAGTTGGAGCATGTATCGGACCAAGAGGAAGCAGAATTCAAACAATTGTAAGTGAACTTAAAAACGAAAAAATTGATATCGTAAGATATTCACCTGATCCAGTTGAATATATAGTAAATGCACTTTCACCTGCAAGAGTAATTTCAGTAGATATTATGGCAGATGATGAATATGCTCACGAAGCACTTGTTGTAGTACCTGATGACCAATTAAGTTTAGCAATCGGCAGAGAAGGACAAAATGTAAGACTTGCTCACAAGTTAACTAATTGGAAGATTGATATTAAATCAGCATCACAAATGGAACAGGCTGAAAATCAAAACGTAAATAACTATGAATACACAGAAGAACCTGAAACTCCGGAAGAAGATAATGTTATGAATTCAGAAGAGTTGCAGGAAGAAATTGAAGAAGAAATGAATCAACAAGCACTTGATGAATCTGATATAGAAGAAGTTTCTCAAGAAGAACAAGTTGAAGAATAATTTTTCAATTTAAACGTAAATAAATCTAAAAAGGCAGACCAATTGGTCTGCCTTTTAATTTTACAAAATTTATAATATTGTCAAAAAGTTTAAAATAGATTATTCTAAAAAAGTATTAAAGAAAACGAACGGAGAAAAAATGGGCAATCGTTGGTATGAATTATCACCCGAAGTGAGTATGGTTATCAGCAAACTTGAAATGCTAAAAGAAATTGACAGAACAAGATATGCAAAAATTATGCTAAATGAATTACGCTTAGCAGGTTACAAACCCAATGAAAAAATCTATTTGGAAAGAATACAAAATTATAATATGAACCGTTGGTATGATAAAAACAGGTTTTTGTTTATGGCGATTGAGTATTTGAAAGATTCTGAACCCAAAATGCAAACACAAATTGCCAAAAAGATGTTAAAATTATTTAGAGAAGAGCAGTCAATATAATAAAAATTATACAAGCCCTTCTTTTAATGCTTTAACAGCAGCCTGAGTTCTATCATCAACAACAAGTTTTTGTATAATATTACAAACATGTGCTTTTGCAGTGTGTGATGATATTGTTAGGGCTTCAGCGATTTCGTTATTAGATTTTCCGTCCACAACAAGTTTTAAGACTTCATATTCTCTTTGTGTTAGATTAGAATGTTTTTCCCTAAACATAGCCCTTGACATATGTCTTTGCGGAACAATCCCGCAGTTTTTGTCTCTTAATATAGGCACTGCAAGCGGGTCAATCCACATAGCACCATCTTTTATGGTTTGAATAATCATTTTCAAAATGTCTGTATTAATATCCTTCATAACATAAGCACACGCCCCTGATTGTAAAGCATCAAGAACTTCTTTTTCACTCAGGTGAGATGTAAAAATAATTATTTTTGCATTGGTGTTTAATTCAAGAATTTGCTTAGTTGCCTCAATTCCTGAAATATCAGGCAACCCAATATCCATTAAAGTTACGTCAGGATGAGTAGTTTTGTATTTTTCAACAGCATCGTGACCGCTGTTGGCTTCTGAAGTTACCTCAAGTCCTTCTTGTTCTTCAAATAAAGATTTTAACCCTACACGCATTAGTTTATGGTCTTCAACCAACATTAGTTTTATATTGGAATTTATCATAATTAAATCACTCCTTGATGTTTCATACATTATATGAGGAGGATTTCGGGGTTGGAATTGTTTTTTAGAATATGCTAAGGGTGTATTCTTTTTTATTCTTTATTTTTATTTATTTTTTGAATTATGAAAAGAATTATTTTTTATTTGACTTTTTTTCTATAATTATACGTTTCTTCTCAATGGAAATAGACATTTCATCTTGTTCAGGATCAATCTCTAAGATTTTCAAAAACCAAGGTGGAATTATCATAGCCCAACTTCTGCCTAATTTTACAAACTTTTTATCAAGATTAAAATTCATATTATAATTGTATCATTTTTTTATAATTTTGTCTAAGACAAATTTAATGGACTTATTAACTTAATAAAAAATTAATTCATTCAGGTATCGCAAATAATCTTTTTGTTATAAAATTAGTAGGATAAGAAATCTAAGGATAAGGATATGAATTACTCCAAATTTTCAGCAATCATAGTCGGCAGTGGCGTAGCGGGTTTGTATGCTGCATTGAAACTTGAGCAACAATTGGACTTTCCGGATGGAATTTTGCTTATTACGAAAGCAAAGTTAAGAGATAGCAACTCATATTACGCACAGGGCGGTATGGTTGCAGTATTAAAAAGTAACAAACTTGATTCTGTAGAATCTCATGTAACAGATACATTAAAAGCGGGAGCGGGATTGAGTGAATTAAACACAACAAAATTTGTAAGTGAAAGTTCTGATAAAGTTGTTCATGATTTGTTAAAATTCGGGGTAAAATTTGACACTGATGAGAAGGGAAATTTTACATTAACCAAAGAAGCAGCGCATAGTGTAAAGAGGATATTACATTCAGGCGGAGATGCGACGGGTCGAGAGATGGCTATTGCATTATGTAATGCTGTTGAAAACAATAAAAACATTACAATATATGAAAATTCAATGGTAGTTGATTTATCAGTAGTTGATAATGTATGTACTGGTGTAATGGTATACAATTCAGAAACTGATGAATACACAGCAATAAGTTCTCCTGTTGTAATAATGGCAACAGGTGGCATAGGGCAGATATACAAATATACAACAAATCCTTCAGTTGCAACAGGTGATGGTTTTGCCTTATGTTGCAGGGCGGGAGCGCAAATGCGCGATATGGAATTTGTGCAATTCCATCCGACAGCGTTGGCTGACAATTCACAAGAGAACAGATTTTTAATAAGTGAAGCGGTCAGAGGAGAAGGTGCAAAACTTTGTGACAAATTCGGAAACGAATTTATGTACAAATATGATAAACGAAAAGAATTAGCGCCGAGAGATATTGTCGCTCGTTCAATATTTACTGAGATGGAAGAAACCTCAGAGCCTAATGTATATTTGAATGCAACAGTAATAGGTAAGAAAAAATTATTAAAAAGATTTCCAACAATAGCGGCAAGATGTTTAAAATGCGGAATAGATATTACAAAGGATTATATTCCTGTATCACCAGCGGCACATTATTTTATGGGTGGAGTAAAGACTAACTTGCATTCAGAAACATCTATCAAAGGGTTGTTTGCTATTGGAGAAGTTTCTTCTACAGGGTTGCATGGTGCAAATCGTTTAGCAAGCAATTCATTATTAGAATGTGTTGTATTTGCATACAGTTTAGCGGATTACTTAAAGAATTCTTCAATATTTACAGATAAGGTTGAATTTAATAAGGATTTGATTGAGCGTTATGAATTTCCGTTGTTGTATGATGAAGTTGATACAAATGCAGTTAAATCACAACTAAAAGATACAATGTGGGAAAATGTCGGGATATTTAGAGATGCACATTCACTAAATAGGGCATTAAACACAATAAACAAATTGAATGAACTTGTGAATAGAAAAGACAAATGTTTTAATATTCAAGAGTACGAAGTGAGAAATATGTTAATAACAGCAGGCTTGATAGTTAAATCGGCCATAAACAGAAAGGAATCACGAGGGGCGCATTATCGTACGGATTATTTGGATAAGACGGTAAATTGCGAACACAGTTTGATGAAGAATGAAAAAGGAGAGATAAGTTTTGCTAAGTAATTTTTTTGTAGAAGATCATGTAAAAGCGGCATTGATGGAAGATATTGGTTTTGGCGATGTCACAACAGAAAGTATAGTAGGTGAAGATGAAATTTTTGAGGCATCACTTGTTTCAAGATGTGAAGGAATAATTTGCGGATTGAATGTATTCAAAATAGTATTCAAAATTTTGTCAGACAGAGTTAAAGTAGACCTACTTGTAAAAGATGGTGATGCGATAAAAAAAGGTGATGTTTTAGCAAAAATAAAAGGTCCGGGAAAATATTTGTTATTAGGAGAAAGAGTTTCACTAAATTATATTCAAAGGATGAGCGGTATTGCAACGGAAACAAATAAATATCAAAAAGCGATAGGTGATTTGCCATGCAAAATTGTTGATACAAGAAAAACGACACCGGGCTTTAGAGCATTTGAAAAATATTCAGTAAAAGTTGGCGGCGGAGCATTACATAGATTTAATTTGTCAGATTGCGCAATGATAAAAGACAACCACATAAAAGTTGCCGGCTCAGTGACAAATGCAATCAAAAAAGTGAGAGAAAATCTTTCACACGCACACAAGATTGAACTTGAATGCGATACTATTGATCAGATAAAAGAAGCTTTGCCTTTGGGAGTTGAAATTATAATGCTTGACAATATGGACTTAGAAACCATGAAAGAGGCTGTTAAATTGATAAACCATAAAGCCATTGTAGAAGCAAGCGGAAATGTTCATCTTAATACAGTTAGAG
Organism: uncultured bacterium; assembly: GCA_949288725.1. Classification (GTDB taxonomy): domain Bacteria; phylum Cyanobacteriota; class Vampirovibrionia; order Gastranaerophilales; family Gastranaerophilaceae; genus Zag111. The sequence continues at coordinate 7,842 of CASELF010000002.1, read as the reverse complement.
CAATTGCAGAATGCGGAGTTGATATAATCTCCTCAAGTGCAATAGTTGCCAAAGCACCTACATTAGATATTGCATTAGATATGTAGTTCAAAAAATTCAAAGATTTAAAAATCGTCTTGAGTATTCGTTATTTTTTTATTGAAGAATCAAGGCGTTTTTTAATTTGTTTGATATCTTCTTCGGATAAATATTTAGACATTTGAGCAAATTCTTCCATAATGTCCCAAGAAGAGTAGTTGCCATTTTCAATTTTTTTAATCCATTCATTAACTTCTTTAGTAATCATAATCTTAACTCCTATGTTTTTCAGAAAACATTTATCATATTATACATAAAAATATGAAAAAAGCGAAAGAAATTAGAAATAATCCTCCAAAATACGTATGCAACATATTGATTATGAAAACTTGCTAGATGGATATGTTTGTCTTACAATTCTAAAGAGAAAAAGGATTTAAGGAGAAAACATGAACGATTTGTTAAAGAAGTCAGCAGCAGAGCAAAGCAAAGCGTTAAGAAATAAAGAAATTTCAGCGGTAGAGTTAACAAATGCTGCATTTGACAGAATAAATTCATTAGAGGATAAACTGGGAGCGTTTAATTCATTAACAAAAGAAACAGCGTTGGAAACAGCTAAAAAGGTTGATGAAAAGATTGCGAAAGGCGAAGAATTACCCCTATTGGCAGGTATTCCTTTAGCCTTGAAAGATAACATGAACTTAATCGGTTCAAAAACAACAGCATCAAGCAAAATTTTAGAAAACTTTGTATCACCATACAATGCAACCGTAACTAAAAAATTATTAGATAACTTAATCCCAATTGTGGGGAAAGCAAATTTAGATGAATTTGCAATGGGTTCATCAAATGAAAACTCAGCATTTAAAAAAGTGCACAACCCTTGGGATTTGAATAAAGTTCCTGGAGGCTCATCAGGCGGTTCAGCCGCAAGTGTAGCATCTTGCGAGGCTACATTGGCATTGGGTTCTGATACTGGCGGTTCAATTCGTTTACCGGCAAGTTTTTGCGGTATTGTAGGTATGAAACCGACATACGGCAGAGTTTCAAGATATGGTTTAATTGCATTTGCATCATCACTTGACCAGATTGGACCATTTGCAAGAACAGTTGAAGATGCTGCTAACTTGCTTGAAGTTATTTCAGGTCATGACCCTAAAGATTCAACATCATTGAATTTGCCTGTTGAACATTATTCACAAAACTTGAATAATGATATTAAGGGTAAAAAAGTTGGTGTAATAAAAGAACTTATGGAAGAAGGCTTAGAGCCGGAAGTTCAAAAAGCATTACAACATGCAATAGAAACTTATAAGAATATGGGTTGTGAAATTGTAGAAATTTCATTGAAAAAATTAAAATATTCAATAGGAATATATTACATTTTGGCAACAGCAGAATGCTCATCAAACTTGGCAAGATTTGACGGTGTTAGATATGGCTACAGAACACCAAATCCAAAGAATTTGATGGAATTATATACGAAAACAAGAGCCGAAGGTTTCGGACCTGAAGTAAAACGTCGTATAATGTTAGGAACATACGCATTATCATCAGGATATTATGATGCTTATTATAAAAAAGCTCAACAAATGAGAGCCTTGGTAACTCAAGAATTTAATGAAGCATTTAAACAAGTTGATATATTAATTTCACCGACTTGCCCGAATACAGCATTTGAATTGGGTGCAAAATCATCAGATCCATTGGCGATGTACTTAACTGATATTGCAACAATCAGTTGTAACCTTGCAGGTTTACCTGGAATTAGTGTACCTGCAGGCTTTGACAATTCAGGAATGCCTATTGGATTACAAATTCTTGCACCACAGTTGCAAGAATCAAGATTGTTCAATTTTGCATATAAATTTGAACAAGCTAATGACTTCTATAAAAAATTAGCAAATATATAATTTTATAAAAACTTAACTGATTTGAAGATTTGCCCGAATTATCGGGCAAATCTTTTATTAAAATAAACAAATTCTTGATAATAAACTTCAAATAGAAGTGCTAAAGGTATCAAATATTGATTTTTATGAATATTTTTAGTAGAATAAACATATACTGTGTAAAAGGAGACGAATATGGCACAACAATTTAATCCTCAAGGAATGAATGCACAAAATATTAAAAAAAGATATGCGGTATTAGTATTTGTAAAAAGTTCAACTGCTCCGCTGGTATTATATGTAAAAGATGCTCAAGCGTTGTATCAAGAACTTGTTGAAAGAATGCAGGCTCCAAATGCAGTATTAATTGAAAAAGAAACAGACGGTCCAATCAAGCGAGTATGTTTCTTATCAAATCAAATTGCGGCAGTCGCAATTCAAGAAGAACAATACATGTAAAATACAGATTATGACAAAAGTATTATTATTAGAAGATTTAGAAAAAGCCGAAAACAAAACTCTCTATTTTACTATTGATGATAAAATTGAGGGAATAGATTGTGTTACCCCAATACATGCGCAATTATGTGCAAAATCATTAGGAGATCTTGTAGAGATAAGCGGCAAGATATCAGGCACAGTTGAACTTGAATGTGATTTATGTTTAGATAAATTTAACCAAGATTTGGATTTTGAAATAGATGAATTGTATTCAAAGAATTCCTTGTTAGGCGATTATGAGGAATCCGGTCAAGAATTTGAAATAAAAGACGGTCAATTTGTTACAGATTTAAACGGAGAAAAAGAAATAGACATTTATGACTTATTGTATCAATCTGTAATATTAAATATACCAAATAAAAAAGTTTGTGGTATTAATTGTAAAGGAAGGAAATTTCTTACAGAAGAAGAAACCACCGATCCAAGACTAGATATCTTTAAAGATATTGAAATTAACCCAAAAAACAGTTAGTAGATAATAAAAAGGAAAGATGAAATGGCAGTACCTAAGAAAAGAACAGGACATGCGGCACAAGGTAGCAGAAGAGCTAACTGGAAAGCCACAAAGCCTGCAACAACAAAATGTCCGAATTGCGGCGCAACAGTTTTAACACATACAGTATGTACAGAATGTGGTACATATAAAGGCAAACCGGTAAAATTAGCAGACAAAGCAGCTGCAGCAGCAGCGGCAGAAAAACCTGCTAAGAAGGCTCCAAAAGCGAAAGCAGAAAAATCTGAAGAAGCAAAAGTTGAAGAAGTTAAGACTGAGGAAGTTTCTGAAGAAAAAACAGAAGAATAGTTTACAGTAGATAACCGGAAGCGGATATTCCGCCTTCCGGTTTTACGGCAAACTTTGGAGAGAGAAGGATATGGCGAGAATAGCAATAGATGCAATGGGTGGAGATTATGCTCCAAAAGCAATCGTAGAGGGTGCTCTATGGGCAGCTCAAGAGTATGGCGTTGGTTTGGAGTTAGTAGGTAGGCAAGAAGATATACAAGCAGAGTTAGACAAGATTAAATCTGTTGGTTACATATTGTCTGATTGTGGTACTCATGGGCATAAGAGAAAGATTGCTATTGATTTAGATAAAATAGATTACACAATAACCCATGCTTCAGAAGTAATAGGAATGGGAGAAGCTGTAGGTCAATCTATTCGCAGAAAGAAGGATTCATCAATTGTATCAGCCGTAAGAGCTGTAGCAGAGGGCAGATGTGAAGCAGTGGTATCAGCAGGTTCAACAGGTGCTGCAATGGCTGCGAGTTTATTTGGGTTAGGAAGGATTCACGGAGTAACAAGACCTGCAATTGCTGTAACATTGCCTACAATGACCAAACCGGTCGTTTTAATTGATGGTGGTGCAAATAGTGAATGTACACCTGAGATGCTTACACAATTTGCCGAAATGGGTCAAACTTATGCTAAACATATTGTTGAAATTGACAATCCAAAGGTTGGGATATTAAGTATCGGAGAAGAAGAAGGCAAGGGAAATACTCTAGTAAAAGAAACCTATCCATTATTAAAAGAGGATTGCGAAAAAGGCAGAATAGATTTTGTTGGAAACATTGAAGGTAAAGAATTATTTATAAATAAATGTGATGTAGTAGTATGTGATGGTTTTGCCGGAAACATTGCCCTAAAAGTAACCGAGGCAACAGCATCAATGATGTTGAAAATGATATCAAGAGAATTTAAGTCAGATATAATGGGTTGTATAATCGGGTTATTGGCAAAGCCGTTTTTGAGAAGAATTTTGAAGCGAACCAATTGGGAAGCATTTGGTGGAATGCTTTTGTTGGGCGTAAATGGGATTTCAGTTATTGCGCATGGACGCAGTTCAGCTTATGCAATGAAGAATGCAGTAAGAATGGCTGTTAGAATGTTAAATAAAGATATAAATTCCATGATATCAGAAAAGATAAACAGATAGGACAAAATTATGCAGAATAGTTATAAACCACTTAGAATAGCCGGTATGGGTTACAGCGTTCCGGAAACTGTAATCACGAATGATGATTTGACAAAATTGTATGAAACATCAGATGAGTGGATATATACAAGAACCGGCATAAAAGAAAGACGTATAGTATCAGGAAATGAATCAGCCGTTGATTTAGGCTTTGTTGCATCACAAAAGGCAATTGAAAAATCAGGAATAAAAGTAGAGGATATCGATTGCATTATTGCAGCGGCATCAGCGCCTCCTCAATTGTATCCTTCATTGGCTTGTAATATACAAGCTCGTTTGGGGATAGCCAATCATGTTCCTGCATTTGATATGACTGCAGCATGCTCCGGGTTAATATATTCATTGCAGGTAGCAAGAGGTTTAATTGGTTCCGGCTTATATAAAAATATTTTATTAATTGCAGCCGATAACAATTCAAGACTTGTGGATTGGACAGATAGAGGCACATCAATTTTATTTGGAGACGGTGCTGGAGCAATGGTTGTAACCGAAGCGGAAGATGGTATTGATGATGTATTATCACTTGATATAAGAGCAGATGGTTCAATCGGACAATATATTTATATGAATATGCCAGGAAAGAATTGTCCGCTTGTTGAGCCTTGTGATGAAGTTGATTCAACAATACATATGGCAGGACGTGATGTTTATAAATTTGTAGTAACAACATTACCTGATTTTATAGATGAATGTATTGAAGAATCTGGCTTAACTGCGGAAGATATTGACTATTTAATACCGCATCAGGCAAATCAGCGAATTATAGAAGCAATGCAAAGCAGATTAAAATATCCTGATGAAAAAGTTATTTCAAATATAGAATATTATGGAAACACTTCAGCAGCATCAATTCCGATAGCATTAGTAGAAGGAGTTGAGAAAGGAAAGATAAAACTAGGTTCAACTGCTTTATTATGTGGATTTGGAGCAGGCATGACCTGGGGTGCTGCAGTAATAAGATTACGTGAAGGCATATGTTAACCTCTCGCCGAGCGTAAAGTTTTGTAACGAAAAGTTCCGTTTGTGAAAACGGAACTTTTTTTAATACTTTATATAAATACGGGGAAAAGAAAGGGAAATAAAAAATGGGGTTATTGACACTGGGAATCAGAACAAGAGAGTCAGGCGATGCCAGAGCATTAAGAAAATATCTGTTTATCTCATCACCTGTTCAAACAAAAGTTCAAAAAGAGCAGAATTTAGACATGTTTGAAAATGTTAATTTGTTAAATAACAATACACAAACAAGCAATAGATTTATGAGTTCAATGAATACTTTTATTGCCTAAGTTGTGAAAAATTTAAGGGAGAAGGTAGAAAAATATTGAAAACAGGTATTTTAAATGCCTGTTTTCCTTTACATAATCCTTTTTTATAGTATAATTACTGCAAGATGTTATAATTTTATAAATTTTAGGGGATGTAGATAGATGAAAAAGATAGCATTTATTTTTCCGGGTCAGGGTTCACAATCTGTAGGCATGGGAAAAGATTTGTACGAAAATTATGAATCTGCAAAAAATGTTTTTGATACAGCAGATAAAATTTTAGGTAGAAAGATTACGGATCTTTGTTTTGAAGGTCCGGAAGAGGATTTAAAACAAACCGTAAATACTCAACCTGCAATTGTAACAATGTCAATTGCGGCATTAGAGGCATTAAAATCTCAACTTGATATTGTTCCTAATGTTGCAGCAGGACATAGTTTGGGTGAGTATTGTGCAATGTATGTTGCAGGTGTAATGGATTTGGAAACTACATTGAAGGCAATACAAAAAAGAGCTAATTTGATGGGCCAAGCAAAAGGTGGTTCAATGGCTGCGGTTTTGAATGCGCCTGCAGGAAGTCTTGAAAAAGCATTAGATGAGGCATCTTCTGTAGGTTATGTTGATGTAGCAAATTATAATTCACCTGTACAGGTTGTTATAACAGGTGATGATAATGCTGTTCAAAAGGCAGGAGAATTATTGTCAATGGCTGGAGCAAGAAGAGTTGTTCCATTGGCAGTTTCAGGTGCATATCATTCTAAAAAGATGGAGCCTGCCGGCATGGAATTTGCAGAATTTGTATCTTCACTTGATTTGAGTGAAGCAAAACTTCCTGTATATACAAATGTTGATGCTGCTGCAACAACATCAGCAGAAGACTTTTCAAGCAAGATGCCGCGTCAAATATATTCATCTGTTCATTGGACACAAACTATTGAAAATATGATTGAAGATGGTGTTGATACATTTATAGAAATCGGACCTGGAAAAGTTTTGGCTGGTTTGAACAAAAAAATTGATCCATCAGTAAAAACATATAATATCTATGATCAAGCATCATTAGAAAGTACAGTTAGTGAATTAAAAAAGGAACTTTGCGGAGTATAAGAGATTCTTATACTAAGTAAAAGAGAATTTTGTAGAAGGACATTTTATCAGATTAGTCTGATATTTAAATAAGGAGAAAGAATATGACAGAAAGAAAAGTTGCGTTAGTAACAGGCGGCTCCCGTGGAATAGGAAAGGCTTGTGCTTTAGAACTTGCAGTAGCAGGATGCGATGTTGTTATTAATTATGCCGGAAATGAAGATGCTGCTAATAAAACTGTAGACGAATTAAAAGCACTGGGTGTCAATGCAGAGGCTTATAAATTTGATGTTTCAAATCAGACAGAAGTAGATGAAGCGATTGCAAAGATTATTGAAAAATATGGAAGAATAGATGTTCTTATCAATAATGCAGGAATTACTCGTGATGATTTGTTTATCAGAATGACAGCAGATAAATGGAATGCTGTAATTAATACAAATTTAAACAGTGCATTTTATGTATCAAAACCTGTTGTAAAATTAATGATGAAACAAAGAAGCGGTTCTATTGTTAGTACAACATCAGTTGTAGGTTTATATGGAAACCCTGGACAAGCAAATTATTCAGCCGCAAAAGCAGGTTTGGTAGGATTTACAAAATCTTTGGCAAAAGAATTAGGTTCTCGCGGAATTAGAGTTAATGCTGTTGCCCCTGGATTTATTGCAACAGATATGACTAAAGACTTAGGAAATGTTGATGAGTATATGAAAATGATTCCTCTAAAGAGAATGGGCGAAGCAAAAGATATTGCAAAAGCCGTAAAATTCTTGGCACTTGATGCAGATTATGTAACAGGTCAAGTTCTACAAGTTGATGGCGGACTTATTATATAATTGTTTGAAATAAATAGAGAAAAGGGCCTATAATTATAGGTCCTTTTTTTAGTAACGATTGTAAATAAATAAATGATAATATTGTAAATATCTTGCAAAAAAATATTCAACGGGTTATAATGTATCAAGAAAAGTATTTAGTAATATACAATAATAAAGAGGAAGAAAAGATGAGTACATTAGAAACAGTAAAAAAAGTTGTAGTAGATCAATTAAGTGTTGATGAAAAATTAGTTACACCTGAAGCTCGTTTTACAGATGATTT
>CASELF010000001.1 GCA_949288725.1 uncultured bacterium | reverse complement strand
TCCAACACAAATCAGCATCAAGAAAACGTAGAATTTTCAAGATGGTTGAGGTTTCAGAATCACATACAGCACTGGTATCAAAAGAGTTACCATACAAGAAGTATTCAAGATAGGAGCATAGAAAATGAGAATAAGACGTGGTAGTGCCGGTGTTAAAAGGCACAAAAAAATATTAAAACTTGCTAAAGGTTTTATTGGTGCAAGAAGCAGAATTTTTAAAGTTGCTAATATTGCAGTAATGAAAGCATTAAAATACGCTTACAGAGACAGACGTACTACAAAACGTAATATGAGAAGATTATGGATTGTAAGAATCAATGCGGCTGTTAGATCTCGCGGTATGAGTTATTCAAGATTTGTAAACGCTTGCAAAAAGGCAAACATTGTTGTAAACAGAAAAATGCTTGCTGATATGGCAGTAAAAGATCCTGAAGCGTTTGATGTAATATTCCAAACTATTTCAAAATAGTTAAAAATATTATTAGAAATTAAAAGGAAAAGATCTGAAATATCAGGTCTTTTCTTTTTTTTGTGAAAATATTTGTACAAGTAGCAAATTTTATTTTTAGTTGTTTTATAAACATAAGTCGGATAGAAATAAGGAGTTAAGATATGGCAATGAATGCAGTACAAGACAGATCAAAAGTATTGGGTCCGGGGGTTATTCTTGGAACAGTCGGAATGAGTGCATATTTTCTTCCTGTAACAAAAGACAGGTTCGTTCGAAATGCTTTTGCCATACAAAAAGAGTTAACGGAAGAGAAAATTGATAAATTTACCAAAACAGCAGAGCAGATTACAAAGAACAATTTAAAAACAGAGAACAAAATCTTTTTGCATGAAAACGGAGTCGCAGAAAGTATAGATGCAATTGGACAAAAATGTTTAGATTTACGCAAGTCAATTACTGATAGTGTTGCTGTGCAGGCATTAAAAAAGGGTTTTGAGGATAACTTTTTAGCATATAAAAAATCAGAGGCAATGATGGATAATATTGCTTCAAGTGCGTTTAAGCGAATCAGGTGGACAAATTTCGGTTGGGGTATTGGAATTGGTTTTCTTATTGGTTCAGCTTTAGGTGCTGGTGTTTCAAATTCAGGCGGACAAAAATAAGAATTGTGTTTATATAAATATCAAAATTTATTTCTGTGATATGATGAGTTTATGCGCAAACATGGAGTAAGTTATTATATCAGGGAATTATTGAAGATTTCCGCCCCAATAATTTTAGGCAATATCGGTTTTATATTGATTGGTATAGGAGATGTAGTTATTGCAGGCCGTCATTCGACCGATACATTTGCTGCGATTAGTATTGCAACGGCAATATTGAATTGCATTTTTACATTTGGAATTGGGTTAATATCAAGTATTTCTCCATATTTATCAAACTTGCGCGGTGCAGGTAAGACTGTTAAAAAATATTTTTATCCGTCTATAAGATTTTCAATGACGCTTGCACTTATAACTTCAATATTAATAATTGTATCTATTCCTTTAATTCCTAAATTGGGATTTGAAGAAAAGTTGATTTATCCTATTCAGGAATATATGTTTATTTCAGCATTCAGTACATTTGGTGCATATTTGCATGCTTGCTTGAAGGAATTTTTGCAGACCTTTGAAATCGTAATGTTTCCTAATATGGTAACATTGATTTGTGTTGTTTTGAATGTGATTTTGAATATTATATTAGTTTACGGGTGGGGATTTATTCCGTCATTAGGTGTTGCAGGACTTGCAATTGCCAGTTTACTGGTCAGATATTTTATGGGAATTGCTCTTTTAATATATTGTTTTGTGATGATGAGGTTTAATAATTATCATGAAAAAGGGTATTATCATAATTTGTTGAAAATCGGATTTCCGATATCACTTGCAGTATTCGTTGAATTTGTAGCGTTTAATTGTATTGCAATATTGATGGGTAGAGTATCAGGTGTTTATGCGGCGGCACAAAATCTTGTATGCTCATTAACGACAATTTCATTTATGGTTCCGTTTGCAATATCAAATGCTATTGCAATAAAAGTTGGCTTTGCAAATGGTGCAGGTGATGTTGAAGAATTGAAAAAATATGCAATAACCGGTACTGCAATGTCTGTTTGTTTTATGTTGTGCAGTGCTTTGATATTTATGTCATTCCCTCAGTTTATTGTAGGAATTTTTACCGTAGATGGTGCAATTTATCATATTGTAGTTCCTGTAATGCTTGTATTAGGTGTATTCCAAGTGTTTGACGGACTTCAAATATCTCTTTCAGGAATTTGTAAGGGTGTTAAGCAAACGGATATCGTCTTGTTAGCCAATTTTATTGCTTATTGGTGTGTATCTATTCCTGTGGGATGTATTTTAGGGTTGGTATATAATTTAAAATTGATAGGTTTCTGGATAGGTTTGTGTTTATCTGCAATTTTGTTGTGCTTGATTATGATGTATAAACTAAAGAAATATTATGATCAAACTTATAAAAAGGTAAAAGTTTAAAATATTTCAAAATCATTTATACTAATAAAAACAAGGATTTTAAGGACCTTGTTTTTATGGGGGTACAAATATAACAAAAGTTATAAAACTTTTTTAAAACTTATCCAAGAAAGAATATTAAAGTGAACATGCCGCATAATGATATTGCACTGAATAAAAACCAAGTGTGCATTACGGGGTGTTGATAAGACCATATTTCTTTAATAGTACTGGTTGCATTGTTAATTGTTTGCATGTTTCTCTCCAAAAAATAAACTCATGTTTTTCTATATATTCTATTTTCCATATTTACTCAAAACAAACATCACCTATTTGGTTGATTATTAATCGGGTTTATTTTATTATCAAGGTATGCGAAAAGTTGAATTGTTAATGCCTGCGGGCAATTTGGAAAAGTTAAGATATGCTGTAAAATACGGAGCAGATGCTGTGTATTTAGGCGTAGTAGATTTTAGTTTAAGAGCAATGCGCAAGGGAGAAATTATTACCCTTGAAAATTTGAAAAGTGCAATAGATTTAGCACATTCTCTTGGTGCAAAAGCCTATCTTACATTAAATATATTTGCTTTTAACTCAGATATAAAGCATTTGGAAGAATGTATGGGAATTATAAAGGATGCGAATCCTGATGCCATATTGGTCAGTGATTTTGGGATTTTGCGATTACTCAAGAAATATATGCCCGATGTAGAACTTCATATAAGTACGCAAACAAATATATTGAATTATGAATGTGTAAAATTTTGGCAAGATATGGGTGCCAAAAGAGTTGTGTTAGCAAGAGAATTATCAATTCCTGAAATTGCAGAAATTAAACGTCAAGTTCCTGATATGGAGATTGAATGTTTTGTTCATGGTTCACAGTGCGTATCGTTTTCGGGAAGATGTTTGTTAAGTGATTATTTTACAAATGGTGAAAGAAAAGCAAACAGTGGAAACTGTTCTCAACCATGCCGTTGGAGTTACAAATTGGTTGAAAGCACTCGCCCGGGGCAATACTATGAAATAAATCAAGATGAGCGTGGTTCTCATATTTTGAGTCCAAAGGATTTGTGTCTTGTAAAACATTTGAAAGAAATGATTGATGCAGGGGTTGATTCATTTAAAGTAGAAGGCAGAACAAAGAGTCTTTATTATGTTTCAGCAGTTGCAAAAACATATCGTGCTGCAATTGATGCAATTATGTCTGATCCGAATGCGGATATGGAAAAATATTTCATAGAACTTAAAAAGGTTGGGAACAGAGGTTATACAACAGGGTTTGCATTGGGTGAAAATCCGTCTGACAGTTACAGTTATGATATTTCAAAAGGGTTAGCCGGTGCGGATTTCTTGTTTGAATTTCATGGGAAGAAAAAATATTCCGATGTCGATTTTTCATCTAATAGTTCTGATAATTTGTATTTTGTGAAAATAAAAAACAAATTATTATTGAATGATGAAGTTGAGATTATTACTCCATCTGAGCAATTTATTGCAAAAGTTCTTGATATATTAGATGAAAAAGGTCAAAATCTTGAAGTCGCCAATACTAATGCGGAAGTTTATATCAAATTGGATAAAGAACCTCAAGATTATGAAGTTGCATTAGCACGAACTATCGGAGTAAAAGAGAATGTTTATTAAACCTGATTATAATTTGAAACGTATTTATGACATTGATCTTGAGGAGTTAAAGTCAAAGGGAATAGAGGCGATGTTATTTGATTTGGATAGTACATTGATGGCCTCAAAGTCCGGTGTATATTCTGAACAAATGCAGGCATGGTTGGAAAAGGTGAAAAAAGAGTTTTTCATTGCTGTTGTTTCTAATAATAAAAATGAGGAATATATTTCAAAAGTCAAAGCAATATCTGATTTTCCAACCCTTTTTTGTGCTGCAAAGCCTAATCCTCAAAAAGTTATGGAATTTATAAAGCAACACAATTTAACACCTGATAAATGTGTTTTGGTAGGCGATAGACCATTAACAGATATTTTGTGTGGCAAAAGACTTGGGTGCAGAACAATTTTGGTTGACTCAGTAACAGCGGACAGTGAAAGAAAAATAGTGCGTTTTGTCAGATTTTTGGAACGCTTATCAATTCGTCGATAAGTTTATCTACACAAAGAGATTGATTTTTAAGCCATAAATACTAATATTACGGATTGTAAAGCGGCTGTATTCCAAATATAAGTTGATATTTAGTCAGTTTAAGGCTGAAAATTGAAAGATTCTTATTTTTTTGACTAATTGAAAAATATATTATAATATGAATAATGAAAGACCGTAATTTAATAAAAACAGATAAACATGACAAAATACATTAAATGACGGATACTTAAAAAAAGAAGTTTAAATATAATGTTATGTGTGAATAACTTAACTGGATTGGTGGAGATAGCGTGAATACTTATTATTGTAGAGAAGAGAAATGGGTTGATAGGACATTCAGCAAACGAGGAAAATTTGTAGCCGCGTTGATGGTAGTTGCATGTACAGTCGGAATAATCGCTGGTGGATGTAGTTTTATACCTAATATGGCGCCGAAGTCAGAAACTCCTGAGACTCCTGTAGCCTCAGAAGCGACAAATGAAGTTCCTGTAGAAGCCTCTGAAATAGTGGTACCATCTGATGCTGAAAAACCTGCAGATAACAAACTGGTAGGATATGATGTAGTATCAGTTGGAAGAAGTGACCCATTTATGCCAAATGGAGAGGCAGAAGTATATAATAAGGCAAGACAAGATGCAATCGCAGAGGCAAACTCATATAACGCAAAGATTGCAAAACTTCAACAATTGAAAAATACGGTTATAAGATTACCGGATGATACAAATCCATATAGTTATAATTTACCGGTACCACCTACATCATTAGCGGATCCTGAAGCTACCGCATCAAAGATTACGAGAACAAAAGTAGTTGGTATTATGTATAACAAATCAAATCCGTCTGCAATTATAAATCTTGATAATAAAGATTATCTGGTTCGTCAGGGAGATAAGATTATTGATGAAAAATATAAAGTTCTTCAAATCAATCAATCTTGGATTACTGTTTCTTTAGGGTCAAACATATATTCGGCAGGAATTGGCGAGTTATTCTCTAAAGATGATCTCGATAAGACGAAGAATGATTTATATAATTTAGAAAGCAGATTTGGTGGTAGAAAAAGTTAATTGAAATTAATAAAGTAATAGGCAGGAGCAGATATGAGAAGTAAAATTAAAAACAAGGTTATTGCAAGTTTAATG